>DASXRG010000067.1:0-18653 GCA_036506735.1 Binatia bacterium
TCTCGTTTACTACGGTACGCAGCTCCCCGAGCGACTAAAGCGCCGGCATGGTTGGGATTCAGCCGGAGCGCTTCGCTATAATTTTCGATCGCTCGGTCGTTATCCCCCTTCGTGCGGTAATCAATCCCGCGGCTATGAAACGCATCTGCATCTTTGGGCGTGGCATCCTGGATTGCGGTAGACATCGAAGCCTTGTCTCCCACTTTATACTCGACCAGATCGAGCGCGGTGGCCGTGCTCTCGCCTCTCGCCTGAATGATGTTTTTGACAGCGGGGGCGTACCAAATTGTGTATTGGCCGCATTCGGGATCATATATAGTACTCGATCCGGAAACTCTACATTTGCAATTGCATTCAAACGCCTCAAAGGTGCCCGCTGCCACATTGATGGGCCGAAACGCCATCACTTCGCATGTTGTCTCGACGGGAGTACGGCTCGCGTTACTGGGCCCGGTGCGTCCGCGGGAGAGCGAGTCCCTCGAGTAGCTCCAACTCCTGCCGATCCAAAGGGGGAAGTCCACGGTCATAGGATAGGAACGCGCGCGCACCTTGAGCGTGCGCCCATCGGCTTCCTGATAGATCCAGTAATCTTCCTGCTGGTGAACCGGAACCTCGGCAAGGGCTCCCTGATAATTTTCCGGCGGCTTCGTCGAGGGCGGCAAAGTCGCCGCGCAACTATAGATCAAGCTATCCATGAGCACGAATGTCCTGATGACGGCGAATACCCGGGAATATTGTTTCCGCATTTCCGCCTCCACTGATTCGATGGCCTATCCATAGCATAGTGGATGAGAAAAATCAGGCAGGATGTATTGTGGCGCGCCACCCTACCAGCTCCAACTTATTCAGTCTCGGTGCGTTCGTAATGACCGAAACCGAGCTGAAGGTTATCGCACTCGGCTCTACACTTGAATCGCCAGCAAGTTGACGAGCACCGTCGAACGGCCGCGGCAATCACCGCCCTGAGACGTCATCTGAAATTTTGTACTCGACCAGGTCGAACGCGTTCGCTGTGCTCTCGCCTTTGGTTTTGACAATATTCCTGGCCTGCGGAGCGTACCAGAGAGTCCACTCGCCGCACTCTCTCTCATAAACACCGGACGCGCCCACGATCGTGCACTCGCACCTGCACTGAAACGCGTCGAACCTTCCGGCGGGGACTGTGATGGAGACCAACCTATTCGCCGCGCACTCGATCACCACGGGCGTGCGAGGGGCGTTCTCCGCGTGTCCCATCAAATGAGCGCTGCTGTCGTAGCGCCAGACTCTGCCGATCCACAGTGGAAACTCGACTTTGGCCAGCATGCTCCCCGCCCCCGCTTTTATTCTGGTGCCGTCGGCTCGCTTGTAGATCCAATAATCGTCGGCCTGGAGAACGGGCCCTTCCGCGAGCGGGCCTTGATAGTTTTGTGGCGGCCTTTCAGGCGACGCGGTCGGTGCGTTTTGTGCGCAGCCGTAGAGCAACCCGCAGAAGAGAAAAAGCGTTACGCCTAGCGCGGATGAAAAAGCCTTACGCATGTCGGCCTCCAGAATTTCCGCTCTATTACTTATCGTCCAACAACAAGAGACCTTGCTTGAGATCGATTTGCACGCGAAAATGGCTTAAAAAGTCCCGCCCCAAAATTCCCGGCGGCCCGGGAAGGCCACCGTCGAAGATCGGCGAGTCGTGAACCGCTACGGTTAAGTCATTCACTTCCATTCCTCCGACTTCGACGGAATCCAGTACGACCAGAGGAACATTAATACTGTTGGCGAGCGTCTGCATGCGGATGTTCGGCAGTCTTGCGCGTAAATCAATTCCCAACTCTTTGGCCGCGGCCACGGAAATGAGAGTGAGGTCGGCGCCGGTATCGACCAGAAAATTGGCTTTCACTCTACGATTGAGGGTCGCTTCGACGACCATCTGTTGGCCGGAGCGTTTGAAAGCAGCCGTTCCTTTTTCGGGATACACCCGGTTTGCGGGTGTGGAATTTACCCCAACCGGAACGCATCCACAAAAAACCCCGAGAACGGCAAGAAGCGGAAGTACGGGGGGATTTTTCATGGCGCCCTATTCATATCATAGGATGCCGGAAAAAATCACCGCCCCGATGATCCGGAGCCGTCTACAGCGCCAACTTATTCAGCCTCAGCGCGTTCGTAATGACCGAAACCGAGCTGAAGGTCATGGCGGCGCTGGCGATGATGGGACTCAGGAGCAAGCCGACGAAGGGATAGAGCGCGCCGGCGGCGATGGGAACGCCCAAAATATTATAGACGAACGCGAAGAAAAGATTCTGGCGGATGTTGCGCATCGTGCCACGGGAGAGCCGGCGCGCCTTGGCGATGCCGCGCAAGTCGCCTTTGACCAAGGTGATCGCGGCGCTTTCGATGGCCACGTCGGTGCCGGTTCCCATGGCGATCCCGACGTGAGCCTGCGCCAGAGCCGGCGCGTCGTTGATTCCGTCGCCCGCCATCGCCACCACGCGTCCCTGCGATTGCAGGCGTTTGACGATTTCTAATTTTTGCGCCGGCAGCACCTCCGCTTCAAATTCGTCGATGCTGAGTTTCTTGGCCACCGCTTCGGCTGTCGTGCGGCTGTCACCGGTCAGCATCACGATTCTTAGTTTATCGGCGTGCAGCAGCCGAATCGCTTCCGGCGTGGTCGGCTTGACCGGGTCGGACACCCCAAGCAATCCCACCACGGCGTTTTCGACGGCGACAAACATGACGGTCTGTCCGTCTTGCCGCAGCTTTTCCGCAAGATCTTTCAGCGTGCCCGCGCTTACGCGCAACTCGTCCAGCAGCTTCTGGTTGCCGAGAGCGATTCTCTTGCCATCGACGGCGCCGACGATTCCCTTTCCAGTCCAAGATTGAAAATTAGCAGCGTCGGACAGTCTGATACCCCTTTGCTGCGCGGCGGACAAAATCGCCGCCGCCAGAGGATGCTCGCTCGCGCGCTCGAGGCTCGCGGCCAAGCGAAGAATTTCGGCCTCGTCCGCGTCGTGGATGGCGATCAGCGACGTGAGCCGCGGCTTCCCTTCAGTCAATGTTCCCGTCTTATCCACGACCAGCGTATCCACCTTCTCCATCACTTCCAGCGCCTCGGCATTTTTGATCAAAACTCCCGCAGTCGCGCCGCGGCCCATCCCGACCATGATCGACATCGGCGTCGCCAGACCGAGCGCGCACGGGCAGGCGATGATGAGAACGGCCACGGCGTTGACCAGCGCGTACGCCAACCGCGGCTCCGGACCCACAAGGCTCCAGACGATAAAGGTGATGATCGCGATCAGAATGACGATCGGAACAAAATAACCTGCCACCGCGTCGGCGAGCTTCTGGATCGGCGCGCGGCTGCGCTGCGCTTCGCTCACCATGCGCACGATCTGGGCCAGGAGCGTCTCGCTCCCGACGTGCTCAGCGCGCATGATGAAGCTGCCGTTGCCGTTGACCGTGCCGCCAGTGACTTTGCTGCCGGGTATTTTTTCGACCGGAATCGGCTCGCCGGTAACCATCGACTCATCCACCGACGTCGCGCCTTCCAGCACAACGCCGTCCACCGGGATTTTTTCGCCGGGGCGGACTCTCAGACGGTCGCCCGGCCTGACGCGCTCGAGCGGAACGTCCTCCTCCGTGCCGTCGTCGCGAATCGAGCGCGCCGTCTTGGGCGCGAGGCCGAGCAATGCTTTGATTGCAGTGCTGGTGCGGCTGCGCGCGCGCAGCTCGAGGACTTGCCCGAGCAGCACCAACGTCGTGATGACCGCCGCGGCGTCGAAATAGACGCCGACTTCGCCGCCGTGACCGCGAAACGATTCCGGAAACAGCCCGGGGAAGATCGCCGCAAAGAGGCTGTATACATAAGCGGCGCCGACGCCGAGCGCTATCAGCGTGAACATGTTCGGGCTGCGGTTTTTGATCGACGCCCAGCCGCGCTCGAAGAACGGCCAGCCGCACCAGAGAACGACCGGAGTCGCGAGGATGAGTTGAATCCAATTGAGAAGCCGGAACGAGATCAGCCGCTGCACCTGCTGGCCCGGTATAAGGTCCGACATCGCAAGGAAAAAAATCGGCGCGCTGAGACTCGCGCTGATCCAGAACCGTCGCGTCATGTCCGCCAGCTCCGGATTTTCTTCCGCTTCGAGCGTTACGGTTCTAGGCTCCAGGGCCATGCCGCAGATCGGGCACGATCCCGGTTCCTGCCGCACGATCTCGGGATGCATCGGGCAAACATATTCGGTGCGGGTCGCAGGAGGCGCAACGGTGAGCGGCTCGAGCGCCATGCCGCATTTCGGACAGGAGCCCGGCTTCTTCGTCCGAACTTCGGGGTCCATCGGACAGGTATAGACGCCGTCCGGCTGACCTTCCCTTACGGCCTCTTCGCGCCCGGGAGACACCGCCATGAGATATTTGGCGGGATCTTTCTTGAAGACTTCGAGACAGTAAGGATGGCAAAAGAAGTAGGTCCGTCCCGCGTGATCGTACCTCGCCGCGGCCGACTTTTCCTCGACCTCCATGCCGCAAACCGGATCTTTCGCCATAGAGCTACGTACTAGCCAGAGGGTTCCGGGCTGTCAAGGTTAACCGTCGAAGGCGAGGCGATGACGTGATGTCGATTGAACTATTTCAGCGCCGGCACGACCTCGCGCGCGAGCAGCTCGATCGCTTCTTCGTAATTCGGCCCGAGCTTGGCGAAGGCGATCTGGTCGTAGCCGAGATCGGCGGCGGCACGGCCGAGCGCCACGACCTGCTCCACGACTTCGTCGGGCCGGCCCGCCACGTAACAAGCCCGCACGAGATCCTCGTTCACCAACCTTGCGGCCTCTTCGACCGTAGCGCCCGAGGAGAAACGTTCCTTGAGCTTCAGCACCTGCCCGCGCTCGACGCCGAGCGCGTCGTAATCCGCGGGGCCGAAGCCGAGCGCCTCCCATTGCAGCACCGAGTGCGCCGCCTGTCGCTTGGGGAACTCGAGCGCCTGCGCGCGATCGCGCGCGATCGAGACGTTCAGCTCGCAAATCTTGCGCAGCCGCTTGCCCGGCTGCGCGACGCGGGCGGCCTCTTCCGCTTCGGCGAGCATTTTTGCCTGCCGGCCGGTGCGCAGCATCGGGATGAACGTGCCGGAAGAGATCACGCCGTCCATCGTCCGTCCCGCCATGCGCAGCGCCTGCGGCCCATTGCCACCGGAGAAAAACGAAAACGGAGCGCGGGCGTTGAAGGCGAGGCGAAATTTTCCGCCGCGTTTCAGATGATAGTAGTCACACAGCAGAGGATAGTCCGCATACGCGCACTCCTCGCCCGCGAGCGCCGCTCGCAGAAACCGGGCGGTCTCGCGCACCATCCGAACCGGCTTCGTCATTTCGACGTGTTGCGGCACCTGCCCGAGGTCGCCGCGCGCAAGGCCGATACTGATCTCGCGCCCGTCACACAGGTCCGAGAGCGCGGCGAGCGAGCCGGCAAGATCGAGCGGTTGATGAAAATAAGGCACGAGGATCGCCGTGCCGAGGCGCACCGGAACCGCGGCGGCGATCGCGGTCATCACCACCAGTTGCCCGCGGTAGCGAGCGTTGTCGTTGACCCAGATTTGCGCGAAGCCTTTCTCGTGCGCCAGCTTCGCCAGCCGCACGAAATCCTTCACCGTGTAGTGATTGGCAAGGTGGGTTACGAACTGGAGGCCGAACTCGCCGTTAAACTTGGACATGGGAATGGGAACTGGCGACCCGGGCCGTCCCGTTAGAACTTAACGACGGCGGCGCCCCAGGCAAACCCCGCGCCAAAAGCATTGAGCAGGACGATGTCGCCGTGACGGATTCGCCCTTCGCGGCGCGCTTCGTCGAGCGCCACCGGCACGGAAGCGGCCGACGTGTTGCCGTAGCGATCGAGATTCACCATGACTTTCGACATCGGGATTTTCAACCGGTCCGCCAAAGCCGAGATGATTCGGAGATTGGCCTGGTGGGGAATGACCAGCGAGATTTGCTCGACGCTCACGTCCGCTTCGTCGAGCGCCGCGCGGCTGATCTCTTCCATCGAGCGCACGGCGATTTTGAAAACCTCTTTGCCGTTCATCGTGATCGTGTGCTCGTTTTTCCTGACGCTATCCAGACTCGCCGGCTTAAGCGAGCCGCCCGCGGGGACGTAGAGCGTTTTCACGTAAGAGCCGTCGGTGCGCAGCTTGGTGCTGAGAATTCCGCGATGGCCGTCGTGCGCTGCGCCCACGACCACGGCGCCGGCGCCGTCGCCGAAAAGAATACAGGTGCCGCGGTCTTTCCAGTTGAGGAGCCGGCTTAAAGCATCCGAGCCGACCACCAGCGCGTGACGGATCATTCCCGTCCGGATCATCGAATCGGCCACGGTCAGCGCGTTCAAGAACCCCGAGCAGGCGGCGTTCACGTCGAAGGAAAAAACCTTGCGCGCGCCGAGCATGTCCTCCAGAACGCAGGCGGAGCTGGGAAACGGATAATCCGGCGTCACCGTGCCCATGATGATCGCGTCCAGCTCCTTCGCATCGACGCCCGCGTCTTTGAGCGCGCGCACCGAGGCGCGATAAGCCATGTCGGCGTTGCCTTTCCCCTCTTCCAACACGCGGCGCTCTTTGATGCCGGTGCGCGAAGTGATCCACTCGTCGCTGGTATCGACGAGCCTTTCCAGCGCCGCGTTGGTGATCACGCGCGAGGGCAGCTCCGAGCCGGTGCCGAGGATCACGCTTCTCGTATGCGAGCTTCTCACGCCGCCCTCCTGAAAATCACGCAAGCGTTGGTTCCGCCGAAGCCGAAGGAATTGGACAGCGCGATTTGAATCTCCGCCGGGCGCGCGCGGTTCGGCACGTAGTCCAGATCGCATTCGGGATCGGGATTTTCATAGTTGATGGTCGGCGGGATCACTCCATGCTGCAGCGCGAGGACGCTGTAAACCGCTTCGATCGCCCCGGCCGCGCCCAGCGCATGGCCGGTCATCGATTTGGTCGAGCTGATCGGAATTTTGTACGCGTGCTCGCCGAATATTTTTTTGATCGCCTGCGTCTCGTTCATGTCGTTGTACTCGGTGGAAGTGCCGTGGGCGTTGATGTAGCTCACCTGGTTCGGCCGGATTCCCGCGTCGTCCAAGGCCAGCGCCATGCAGCGCGCCGCGCCCTCGCCTTCCGGCGCCGGCGCGGTCATGTGATGCGCGTCGCCGTTGGCGGCATAGCCGATCAGCTCGGCGTAAATTTTCGCGCCGCGCTTGAGCGCGCCCTCGCGCTCTTCGAGAATCAGCACGCCGGAGCCTTCGGCGATGACGAAGCCGTCGCGCTCCTTGTCGAACGGCCGGCTCGCGCGCTGGGGATCGTCGTTGCGCGTCGAGAGCGCCTTCATGGACGCGAAGCCGCCGACGCCGAGAGGAGTAATGGCGGCCTCGGCGCCGCCGGCGATGACGGCGTCCTGCAGACCGCGGCGGATCGACTGGAAGGCCTCGCCGATGGCGTGATTTCCCGACGCGCAGGCCGAGGTCGGCGTCCAGTTGACTCCTTTGGCGCCGTGGCGAATGGCAATCTGGCCGGGCGCAAGGTTCGAAATGACTTTAGGAATGAAGAACGGCGAAATTTTTCGCGGACCCCCTTCGAGGTAGGCCTTGTGATAGGTCTCGATGGTTTCCAAACCGCAGAGCCCTACGCCGATAATCACGCCGACGCGCGCCGCCTCCTGCGGATCGATCTTGAAGCGGCTGTCGTCGACCGCCATCTGCGCGGCGGCGACGCTGTACTGGATAAAGAGATCCATCTTCTTGATCTCTTTCGCCTCGATAAAATCCTCGGCGCGGAAATCCGGCACTTCGCCGGCGATCCGGCTGGCGAAAAATTCCGTATTGGGAAAACGGCTGATCGGCCGTATGCCGGAGCGCCCGCTCTTGACGGCTTCCCAATTTTTCTCCACACCCGTGCCCAACGGGGTCACGAGCCCGAGACCGGTTACCACCACGCGGCGCTCTGGAGATTCTTTCATGGGGTCGTTTTAAGGAACCATAAAAATAGATGACTCCGGCCGGAGGGTCAATAGCTCACGAAACTCAAAATTAATTGTCAGGACCAGTATCTTTCCTGAATTTGGAGAACCTTGCGAATGACCGGCTCGATCGCCTCTCCTCCCTGAGTCGCCGCCAGCGCCGGCCCCCGTCCCTGCATCTGCAAGAGCACCGCCAGCACCGAGCTCTTCAGCGCCGCAAGATCGTATCCGCCTTCGAGCAGAAAAGCGATCTTGCCGCCTGCGTGCTTCTCGGCCAGCTCGATGAGCCCGGTGGCCATAGCGCCGAAGCCGCTCTCGGTCACGTTCATGCCGCCCAACGGATCGCGCTGGTGCGGATCGAAGCCGGCGGAGACCAGGATCCAATCGGGCGCGAATTTTTCCGCGACGGGAACGACGATCTCTCGAAAGACGCGCAGGTACTCCAGGTCGCCGCAACCGGCGGGCAGCGGAACGTTGACCGTGGTACCCTCCCCCGCGCCTGCGCCCATCTCCCCGGCCGCGCCCGTGCCCGGATAATACGGATACTGGTGCGTCGAGAGATAGAGCACCGAAGGATCGCGATAGAACGCGTCCTGGGTGCCGTTGCCGTGGTGCACGTCCCAATCCATGATGAGTACTCGCTCGGCGCCGTACCGGCGCTTGACGTGATGCGCGCCGATCGCGACCGTGTTGAAAAGGCAAAAACCCATCGCGCGGTCTCGGAGCGCGTGATGTCCCGGCGGGCGCACGAGAGCGAATCCGTTGCGCGCCTCGCCCGCGGCGATCGCGTCGAGCAGGGTTAAGAAGCCGCCGACGGCCAACAGCCCGACGCCGAACGAATCGCGGCACGTCACCGTGTCGCCGTCCAACGCGTAGCGATTGGATTTTGAAGTGGCTTGAACCAGCTCGATGTACTCGCCGCCATGAACCGATTCGATCTGTTCCCGCGTCGCCGGCCGCGGCGGCAGGAGCTGAAAATTCTCGCGCTCCAGCCCGGCCGTCAAATCGAGCAAGACTTTAACGCGCTGCGGCCGCTCCGGATGAGACCGGCCCGGGTCGTGCTTGAGATATTCGGGATCGATCACGATGGCTGAGCGCGCCATGGCACTAGTGATTTACCACCGCGAAGCTCCAGGTGCAAAGGAACAGCTTGACGCTGTCTTCCCATGAGTGAGATAATCACCGGCACCTCTCATGGAGACTCCTCCTTATTCGGGGCGCTCGGCTCAAGAGCGGAACGATAGCGTCGAGGATTCCGAGTCGAGTCAAACCCCCGAGATCCCTCAAGCCGAAACTTCCGGCGGCAAGCCCGCAGAGAAAGATGGGCTCCATCTCGAGCGCGTCGCGGCGCTGCGCGACATCACCGTTGCCATTACCTCGACGCTCGATTTGCGCACCGTCTTGGATATTTTGGCGGCAAAGATTCACTCTTTCCTGTCGCATTCAAGCGGCACCATCAGGCTGCTCAACCGCGAAACCGGAGACCTCGAACCCGTCGCATCGTGGAATGTAAGCCCCGAAGAGTTGAACGCGTTCAATGGGAAACAGGGCGGCCTTTGCTGGGCGGCCTTCGAAGCGGACGGCCCTTTGGTCATTGATGATGTGCCGGCGGACCCGCGCAGCAAAAATCCCGACTTCGACTTGAAGCACAAGATCTGGTCGTACGTCGGCATCGCCTTAACCGCCAAGGGCGACAAGCTGGGAGTCCTTTCATTTCACAACAAGGGCCAGCGCGGATTTCACCGCGATGAAATCGGATTCCTCACCACCTTGGCGGGCCACGCCGCCATCGCGATCCATAATGCCCAGTTGCACGAAAAGCTGCTGCAGCAGACCGCCGCTCTGGAAAAAGCGAACCAGGAGCTCAAGGCCCGCAGCCTGCAACAGGGAGTCATGTCCCTGCTGGGAAATCTCGCGCTCGCGCGCAACGACCTTTCATCCCTGTTGGATGAGGCCGCCGTGCTCGCCGCGCACACTCTGGGCGTCGAGTATGCCAAGGTGTTGGAGCTGCTCCCGGACGGACAAACGCTGCTCCTCAGGGCGGGCATCGGTTGGAAAGACGGTTTGGTCGGCCAAGCGACGGTCGGCACGTCCAGCACATCTCAGGCGGGTTATACCCTGGAGACCCGCGAGCCGGTGATTGTCGAAGATTTGCGCACCGAGACGCGCTTTAGCGGGCCGGCCCTTCTCCTTGACCATGGAATCGTCAGCGGCATGAGCGTTGTCGTTCACGGCAAAAATGGTCCGTACGGAGTCATGGGCGTGCACGCGACTCAACGGCGCCGCTTCTCGACCGACGACATCAACTTTCTCCAGTCGCTCGCCAACTTGCTCGCGGCGGCCGTCGAGCGCCAAAAAACCGAGGAGGCGTTGCGCCAAAGCGAAGAGCGCTTCAAGATCGTGGCGCGCGCCACCAACGACGCGGTTTGGGATTGGAACCTCTTGACCAACGAAGTGTGGTGGAACGAGGGCGTGACCACCCTGTTTCGCTACCCGGTCGAGCAGGTCGGAACCCAGCTCGACTGGTGGTATCGAAATATCCATCCGGAAGACGCCGAGCGGATCGTCTCCGGCGTTCGCGCGGCGATCCAGAGCGGCCAGCAGACCTGGAGCGACGAATATCGCTACCGCTGCGGCGACGGCTCTTACGCCTTCGTCATCGACCGCGGCTACGTCATCTACGAGAACGGAAGCCCGACGCGCATGATCGGTTCCATGACCGATATCACCGACGCCAAGCAGGCCCGCGCCGAGCTCGAGAGCTCGCACGAGCGCTTGCGCGCGCTCGCCGGCCATCTGCAGGCCGCCCGTGAGGAAGAACGGACGCGCGTCGCGCGCGAAATTCACGACGAACTGGGCCAGGCCTTGACCGGCCTCAAGATGGACGTTGCGTGGCTGCGCAAGAAGCTCGTCAAAGATCAAGAACCGCTCCGGGAGAAAACCGATTCGATGCTGGCGCTAATGGATCAGACGATTCAATCCGTGCGTCGGATCTCGACCGAGCTCAGGCCGGGAGTTCTCGACGACCTGGGGCTCGCGGCGGCGATCGAATGGCAGATCCATGAATTTCAGAACCGCACCGGGATCAAATGCGTGCTTGCGTCGCGTCTCGACGACATTCGGCTGGATCATCTGCGCTCAACGGCGCTTTTCCGGATTTTCCAGGAGACGCTGACCAACATCGGACGCCACGCGCGCGCCACCAAAGTCAGCATTAAACTGGAACGGAAAAATCGCGACGTCAGCCTGCAGGTTCAGGACAACGGAAACGGCATCCCCAAAAGCAAGCTTTCCGACCGCCGCTCTCTCGGGATCTTGGGGATGCGCGAGCGCGCGCTGCTGCTGGGAGGAGAGTTCACGATCAATGGCTCGCGTGGAAAAGGAACCATCGTCACGGCGCGCATTCCCATAGACGGCGTATGATCAAGATCCTGATCACCGACGATCATCCGGTGGTGCGCAAGGGCCTCAAGCAGATGCTGGCCGACGAGCCCGACATGAAGGTCGCCGGAGAGGCGGCCAATGCGAGCGAGCTGTTGGAGAAAGTCCGCAGCGAGCCTTGGGACATCGTGCTCCTGGATATCACGATGCCGGGCCGCGGCGGGCTCGAGGTGTTGAAAGATTTGAAGCGCGAGCGCGGCAAGCTACCCGTCCTCGTATTGAGCATGCATCCCGAAGACCAGTTCGGATTGCGCGTCCTCAAGGCGGGCGCCGCGGGTTATTTGACCAAGGACAGCGCCCCGGAGGAATTGGTGAAGGCGATTCGTAAAGTCTGCGGCGGCGGAAAATACATCAGCCCCGCGCTGGCCGAGCAGTTGGCCATGCACCTCGACGCCGACGGGCCGAGACCGCCGCATGAGTTCCTGTCCGACCGGGAATATCAAGTCATGTGCCTGATCGCGTCGGGAAAACGAGTGGGCGACATCGCCAAAGAGCTCGCGCTCAGTGTGAAGACCATCAGCACCTATCGGCTGCGCGTGCTCGAAAAGATGGATCTCAAAACCAACGCCGAGCTGACCCGCTACGCCATAGAACGCGCTCTGATCTGAGCGATTTTTTCCCCGTCTTTTTTTCCTCTCCCATCGCCGGCGTCCGCTCTTGCCCCGTAGGACAGAGACCGACGAATAATTCAGCGTGGGTCCTACGCAAAAAATAGCGCTGCGCTGATTTTTTGCCCGCGCTCCCGCCGATAGTATATCCCGCATTTGATTTATCCGTGGACTACCGATGAGTCGAGCATGAAAGTTTTCATCGTCGACGATTCCCCGATCGTGCGCGACCGTCTGATGACCATGTTCTCCGAGGTGGAAGGCATCGAAGTGATCGGTCAAGCCGAAAATGCGGTGGAGGCAACCGAGAGGATCGTCGCGCTCAGACCGGATGCCGTCGTGATGGACATCAGGCTGGCGAGCGGAAACGGCATCGACGTTTTGCGGTCGATCAAGAAAGACCGTCCGGACATCGAGGTCATCATGTTGACCCTGTACCCCTACCCGCAGTACCGCGAGAGCTGCATGAAGGCGGGCGCCAGCTTCTTTCTCGACAAATCGACCGGCTTCGAAAAAATTACCGAAGCGCTGAAAACGTGCAAGTCGAAAAGAGAGGCTCTAAAACCGATTTCCTGATGAAGCTGAAATCGATCATGGCGAGTCCGGCGGATTGGATCGCCGGCCTGCTGTTTTCGGCGCGGCGGCGCCGGCGGCGGCTGGCGACCGGCGCTCTCTTCCTGCTGCTCATTTTCCCGGTGGTGCTGTTAGCCGCCGTCAGTTACATCACGACCTACCGCGACCTGACCTCCCACACGTACGATCGCAGGCAGGCGTTGGCCTTTCTCGCCGCCACTGCATTGGAACAAAAGTTCGATCGCCTGACCGACATCGGGCTTTCCCTGGCCACGCGGGTGCGCTTTCGTCAGTTGGTCAACGAAGGAAAGTGGGACGATGCGATCGCCATCCTTCAGGGGATTCCCCGAGATTTTCCTTTTATTGACCGGCTCACCATCAACGACCCCAAAGGCACGCTGATGGCGGATACCCCCGCGCTCCCGGACGTCAAAGGTAAAAACTTCGCTCATCGAGATTGGTATCTCGGCGTGAGCAAGAAATGGGAGCCCTATGTTTCCGAAGTTTATCGCCGGACCGCCGAGCCGCGCTACAATGTGGTTGCCGTAGCCACTCCCATCAAGTCCGAGGACGGCAGCATCGCGGCGATACTCGTCCTTCAGGTAAAGATCAACACGCTTCTCGAATGGACCAAAGACATCGAGGTCGGACCTTCCGGATTTGTTTACGTGGTGGATAAAAAGGGCACGATCGCGGCGCATCCGAAGATCGATCTTCAGGGAGAAATTGTCGATTATGCCGGCGCCCCCGCGGTTCAGAAGGCGCTTCGAGGCGAACGCGGCGTAGAGATCCTGTCGAATCCCATTGAAAAAGAAGAGCGGCTCACCGCTTATGCGCCGGTGCCTCGATATGGGTGGGGCGTTATCGCCCAGCAGCCGACGGTTGCCGCTTTTGCAGCGCGAGACGGCAGCCTGAGACGTATTTTGATTACGTACGGCGTGATCCTTCTCTTCGTGGTGGCCCTGGCTTTCGTGATCCTGCACACTCTCATGCAGCGCAAGCAGGCTGAGGAGCGGCTGAAGGGAAGCGAAGAGCGCTTCCGCGGCATGGCCGAGGCCGCGCAAGACGCCATCATCACCGCCGATCACGAAGGCAATATCACTTACTTCAATCACGGCGCCGAACGCGTGTTTGGGTATATGAACGCTGAAGTTATCGGCAAGCCGCTCACCCTGCTCATGCCGGAAACACTTCGGGACCTGCACCGAGCGGGACTTAAGCGCTTTCTCTCGACGGGGGAAGCCCGCGTGATCGGCAAACCCGTAGAATTGGTCGGAATCAGAAAGGATGGCGGCGAATTTCCCTTGGAACTTTCCCTTTCGAGCTGGCAGACGGACCACGGAGTTTCCTTCACCGGTATTCTGCGCGACGTTACGGACCGAAAACTGGCGCAAGAAGCGCTGGCCGAAAGCGAGTGGCTGTTCCGCTCCCTGGTGGAGGGCATCCGGGATTACGCGATTTTCATGCTCGACCCTAAAGGCCACGTCGCGAGTTGGAACTCCGGCGCCCAACGCATCAAGGGCTATGAGACGAAAGAGATCGTCGGGCAGCATATCTCCCGCTTCTACCCGCCCGAGGATGTCGAGCGCGGGCACCCGGCCAGCTTGCTTAAAAAGGCGGAGGCCGACGGCCGGGCCCAGGAAGAAGGCTGGCGCGTGCGCAAGGACGGCAGCCGGTTTTGGGCCGAGGCCATCATTACGGCGATACGAGACGACGACGGGAGACTGCGGGGCTTCGGCAAAGTGACCCGCGACTTGACCGAGCGCAAGCAGGCGGAAGAAGAGGTGAAGAAACTGAACGAGCACCTCAAGCTTCACGCCACCGAGCTCGAAGCCGCCAACAAAGAACTGGAAGCGTTCAGCTACTCGGTTTCGCACGATCTCCGCGCGCCGCTGAGAGCGCTGGACGGGTTTTCGCGCATTCTGCTGGAAAAACACGGCGCGATCATGCCGCCGGACGCGCAGCGTTATCAAAAGATCATACGCGACAACGCCCATCAGATGGGGCAACTGATCGACGACCTGCTTGCGTTCTCGCGGCTGAGCCGGCAAGCGCTCAAAAAACTGCCGGTCGAAACCGCCGACATCGCGCGCGAAGCGCTCGACCTCTTGCGCCATGAACAGAGCAACGGCCAAGTGCAAATTTCCGTCGGCAATCTGCCGGCGTGCCAGGCGGACCCCGCTCTGCTCCGGCAGGTGTTCGTGAATCTGATCTCCAACGCGATCAAATACACGCGCCGCCGCGACACCGCGCGCATCGAGATCGGCACTCTGACGAACGGCGGCGAGCCGGTCTATTTTGTCAAGGACAACGGCGTCGGCTTCGAGATGAAATATGCCGCCAAGCTTTTCGGCGTCTTTCAGCGCCTGCATCGCGCCGAAGAATATGAAGGAACGGGCGTCGGCCTGGCGATCGTCCAGCGGATCGTGCATCGCCATGGCGGGCGCGTCTGGGCGGACGCGGAAATCGACAAGGGAGCGACATTTTATTTTACTCTAGGAGGGCCGGCCGCATGACGAATCAACCCGCCGAGATCCTGCTGATCGAGGACAATCCGAACGACGTGGAGCTGGCTCTCCATGCCTTGAAGGCGAACAACGTCGGCCATATCGAGGTCGCGCACGACGGGGCCGAGGCGCTCGACTTCATTTTCTGCCGGGGCGAGTATGCGGAGCGCGATGCGAACCAGCGCCCTAAGCTGATCATGCTCGACCTCAAGCTCCCCAAGGTGGACGGCCTGGAAGTCTTGAGGCGAATCAAAAATGACCCGCGTTGCCGGATGGTCCCCGTCGTGGTCCTGACTTCGTCGCGCGAGGAATGCGACATCGTCGAGAGCTATGACCTGGGCGTCAACAGCTACATCGTGAAGCCGGTGGACTTCGGGCAGTTCAGCGAGGCGGTGCGCAATCTGGGCCTCTACTGGCTGTTGCGCAACCAGCCGCCGTCCTCTTGATGAGCTCTGGGGAGATCATTCATGCCCGTGCCGCTTAACGTCCTGATCGTCGAAGACCGGCCGGCCGACGCCGAGCTGATGCTCTACGAGCTCGAGCGCGTCGGCTTCGAGCCGTTGTGGAAGCGAGTGGAGACGGAGAGCGACTACCTCGCCGAGTTAGAAAGGACTCCGGATGTTGTTCTCGCCGATCACACGCTGCCCGGTTTTGGCGCGCCCCAGGCCTTGGATCTCCTCAAGGAGCGTGGGCTGGATATTCCGTTCATCGTCGTCACGGGCAGCATCAGCGAAGACGTGGCGGTCGCGCGCCTCAAACAGGGCGCCTCAGACTATATCCTCAAAGACCGCATGGTGCGGCTCGGCGAAGCGGTCACACGCGCGCTGCGGGAGAAGAGGCTGCGCGATGAAAAGAGCAAAGCTGAAGAGGCGCTCAAAAAACGTTACCAGGAATTACAAGTCTTGCAGGAGATCAGTCAGATCATCCTGACCGCGCCGGACAGCCGGGCGACGCTCGACCGAATCCTGGCCAAGGCCATTTCCGTGGGCTCGTTCGATCTCGGCATCATCCGGCTCTTCGACCCGCGCACGGGAAGAGTCACGCCGGTGGCGTTCCATGGATACCGCGATCCGGAAAATATCCAACGGAACGATCAACGAACCCTGGACGACGCCGCCGGAACTCTGACGGCGCAGGTGCTGATCTTCAAGGAGCCGCGCGTCGAAGAAGACGTCCCCAACAGCCATGGGCTGCGCACATGGAAAAAGGAGGGCGTCCAATCGGCGATCATCATCCCGCTGCGCGCCAGCGAGGTCATGGGAGTTTTTCAGCTCGGCAGCCGCACGCGGCGAAAATTCAGCCCCGACGAAGTCCGCCTGCTGGCGTCGATCGCCGACCAGACCGGCATCGCGATCCAAAAATCCCGTCTGCACGAGGAGACGCGGCAAAATCTAGAGCGCATCCGGGCGCTGCGCGAGATCGATCTGGCGATCACCTCGACCCTGGAGCTGAACACGATCCTGAACGTGCTGCTCGAAAAGATCGAGGTCTTTCTTCCGATCGCGGCCGCCACGACCGTCAGGCTGCTGAATCGCGAAACCCGCGAGCTCGAGTCGCTGGCGTGCCGCGGCATCGACGAGCAGGACTGGAAATCCGCAGAGCCGAGGGCGCTGGCGGGCCGGGCCAAACAGATCGTCGAAACCAAAGCGCCGCTGGCGGTGCGCGTTGTCGAGGAAGATGCGCGGACCTACAATCGGGGGCTATACCGGAAGTACGCCCTGGTCTCGTACTTGGGCGTTCCGCTCGTCGCCAAGGACGAAGTCTTGGGCGTGCTCGGTCTTTACACCAAGGAAGAGCACGACTTCAGCGCCGCCGAGGTCGAGTTTTTCAACACGTTGGCCGGACACGCGGCGATCGCGATCCACAACGCGCAGCTCTTTGACCAAAGCCGCAAGCAGGCAACGGAGCTGGAGCGCGCGAACAAGGTCAAGGATGAGTTCCTGAACGTCATGTCGCACGAGCTCAGGACCCCTCTCAGCGTGGTCATGGGCTATGCGGGAATGGTCAAAGAAAAAATGCTCGGCGACGTCAACCCGCGGCAGGAAGAAGCCCTGCAAAAAGTCCTGAACCGCGCCGCCGATCAGCTCCACATGATCAACAGCATCATGCAAACCACGCAGCTCGAAGCGCGCGCGACCTTGGCCGAGCGGCGTCTGATCAACCTGTCGCAGCTTTTGACCTATTTCAAAGCGGACTACGAGCTGACCCATGACAAGACGGAAGTCGCGCTGATCTGGAATTATCCTTCCGAACCGGTGCCGATCGTAACCGACAGCGGCAAGCTGTTACAAGTCTTGCAGAATCTGATCGACAACGCCGTCAAATTCACCGATCGCGGAGCCGTGACGGTTTCGCTGCGCGTGGTCTCGCGGCCGGCGTCCGAAGCGCAGGCGGGAGACAGGGCAGAATCGCCAGAGGGTAAATGGGTGGAGCTGAAAATAGCCGATACCGGGGTCGGCATGACGCCCGAACAGATTCCGCACATTTTTGAAAAGTTCTACCAAATCGACAGCTCCGAAACCCGGCTCTACGGCGGCGTCGGCCTGGGCTTGTACATCGTCAAGAAATTCACCGAGCTGCTGAAGGGAACGATCGAAGTTCAAAGCGAGCCGGAAAAAGGGTCTGCGTTTACGGTCGTGTTGCCTTGGGAGAGCTAGCCATTACAAAAGCCGCGGAGCGCGGGGAGCTGGTGGTTTTTGTCCGTGACAACGGCGTCGGGTTCGACATGCAGTATTACGACAAATTGTTCGGCGTCTTCCAACGTCTGCACGCGACCGAAACGTTCCAGGGCACCGGCATCGGCCTGGCGAGTGTCCGACGCATCGTCCAGCGTCACGGCGGTCGCACCTGGGCCGAGGGCGCGGTGAATCGCGGCGCGACTTTCTACTTCTCGCTTCCGGTACATGCAAAGGAGAATTCCGATGGAAAAACCCAAGCGCATCTTGCTGGTTGAAGACAGCCCCAACGACGTCGAGCTGACGATGGTGGCGCTGGGTGAACATAACCTCGCCAACGAAGTCGACATCGCCCGCGACGGCGTCGAGGCGCTCGATTATCTGTTCCGCCGGGGAAACTTTCAAAAGCGGGAAGACGCCAATCCCGCCGTCGTTTTGCTCGATCTCAAGCTGCCGAAGATCGACGGCTTCGAAGTCCTGCGCCAGGTCAGAGCGGAGGATCGCCTCAAGATGATCCCGGTCGTCGTCCTCACCTCGTCGCGCGAGGAACAGGACTTGATCGAGACCTACCGGCTGGGCATCAACGCCTACGTCGTGAAGCCGGTCGACTTCCACCAATTCGTCGACGCGGTAAAAAAACTCGGCGTCTTCTGGATGCTGGTCAACGAACCGCCGCCGGGAACGGCGAGAAAATAATGTAGAAATAGTTCCACGCCCCTTCAATCTGTTCCGACCTGATTCCAAGGACAGATTCCGCGCGCGCGGCGCTTGACGCAATGCGCCGATTTAGAGTATGGATGGCCCAGTTTCCAATTCGCGCATTTGGAAAGGGCCAATGGCAGGTCCCAATCTGAAGGGCTTAAACCCAACCTCCTCCATTGACCGTGGCGGCGC
>DASXRG010000068.1:0-11476 GCA_036506735.1 Binatia bacterium
AAGACAGCGATAAAAAATTTTAATGATTTTCTTCCTCTCGCCTCGCGCCTCACGCCTCGCCTCTTTTTTATCTTCATGCCTCCTCCTGTTCGACGAGCTGGAGCACCGTATTCAACAAATTCTTCTTAAACTGGATGAATCGAGCGTCATCGAAGTCGCGCTCCGCCAGCGCCAGCGGATTATCGACGACTTCTACGATCCGCGCCGGGCGCGCCGAAAAGATCACGATGCGATCGCCCATGTAGGCCGCCTCTTCCACGTCGTGCGTGACCAGCAGCGCCGTCTGCTTCAAGCGCGCGCAGATTTCGACCGCGTCCTGGCGCAGCTTGCGCGAGGTCAACTGGTCGAGCTTGCTGAAAGGCTCGTCCATGAGCAGCAGCTCCGGCTCGACGACGAGCGCGCGGGCGAGCCCGACTCTCTGGCGCATGCCGCCGGAAAGATAAAGCGGATACTGTCGCCGGAATTCGGTTAATCCGACCAGCTCGAGATATTTATCCAGGCGCAGGTTCCACTCGGCGCGCGGGGTGTTCATGCCTCGGAGCGCGAAAGTAAGATTTCCTTCAACGCGCTTCCAGTTTAAAAGACGCGGGTCCTGGAACACATAGCCCAGTTTCCGGTTTGAGTTCGCAGTCGAAGCAGTTCCGGCGGAACCTCGAAACTCTATTTTGCCTCGATCCAATTTCTCCAGCCCCGCGACCGCGTTCAGCAGCGTCGATTTGCCGCAGCCCGACGGCCCGAGCAAAGCGGTGATGCCGTGCTCCCTCGCTTCGAAAGAAACGCCGTCCAGCACGAGCATCTCCGAGCCGTCCTCGCGCGAAAAGTATTTGACCGCCTGATGGACGCTTACGTACGCCATGTTTACCTTCTCCATGCCTCCACGCGCGGGCGCCAGCGCGTGATGCTGCGCTCGAGCCAGCCGATCAGACCGAACTCGATCACGATCATCACGACGAGAAACGTGATCGTCCAGGCGAGCACCGCTTTCATCGAGAAAGTATTGAAGCCGCGGACCACCCGATAACCCACGCCGTTGCTGAAGCCGAACATCTCGACGACGACCACCACTTTCCAAGCGAGCCCGAGGCCGTAACGGATCGCGGCCAGGATGTGCGACACGAGCTGAGGCAGAATCACGTCGACGATCTTCGACCACGGACTCGCGTGGAAGACTTTGCTCATGTCGATCAGGTCTTTGTCGATCGACTTGGTTCCCTGCCAGATGCTGATCGTGAGCATCGGCATGATCGTGACCGCGACCGCGGCGTAGGCGCTGGTCTCATTCAAACCGAAAAACATGATCGCCAGCACCGCCCAGATGAGTCCCGGCATCGTGAGCCCCAGGACCACCGGCGGCTCGAAAAAACTCTCCAGGCTGCGCAAGGTGCCCATGAAAATTCCCAGCGGGATGCTGACGATCATCGCGAGCGCGAAGCCGACGCCGACTCGGCGCAGCGTGTTGCCCATCTCGACAAGCAGATCTCCCGAGTTGATGATCGCACCCACCTCGACGAACGTGTCCCACGGTTTCGGCACCAACGTGGGCGGAAACAAGAGACTCAGGAGCCACCAGATCGACAGCAGAACGAAAACTGAGGCCACTCTCAACGCGTTGTTGTACAGAGTCCGATGAGCGATCGACCGGCGCGCGGGGCGGACCTCGGCGGCTGCCGGCGAAAAATTCGCTTGGCTACCGGCCGTCAAAGCTCGGTCACGTCGGGTGTCATCGATCGACGCCATCGAATCATTTCTCCCGGACTCGTCTCGGATTCGGCGGTCATCGTATGACGCGGTTGCAGCGGTGTCAACGTAAGTTTAGCGGCAAAATTGGCGGCATTCGGCCTCGCGCGCGCGGCCCGCAAGGTTGACTTTTTGCGCTGCATCATATAAAGAAATTTCTCCGTTAACTGATTGAAGGACTCTTCCGGTTCTCGATTTGAAGAGCCAAGATCCTAATCCCTTTAAAGAGCGGCCGGGCCGCGATCGCGGTCGGGAGACCGCAAAGAAACCCCACTTATCGGAGGAACGAAATGAGCAAGCCCATGGAGAAAATCTCTGGGGCCCCGCGGTCCGAAGCGATCAGAGACCTGCGCAGCACCCTCGAGTGGCTGAAAGAGCAAGGCGACCTGATCGTGACCGACAAAGAGGTCGATCCCGACCTGGAAATCACCGGCATCCAGAAGCAGCTCGACGGCGGCTGTCCGATCCTGTTCAATCACATCAAGGGCAAGCCGAAACATCGCTGCGTCACGAATTTGTTCGGCGACATGAACGTCATCAACAAGATGTTCGGCTGGAAAGACCACGCCGATCGCACGAGAAAATTGGCTTACGCTTTAACGCATCCCTTGAAGCCCGTCATCATCGATCAAAAAGACGCTCCGGTCCAGGAAGAAGTCTACGAGAAGCCGACCGACGCCGCTGAATTCGTCGTGCCGATCCGGCATACCGAGGTCGAGCCCGAGCTGACCGTCGGCTCCGGCAACCGGCTGATCTCCGGCGAGTACTTCGACGGCGGGACGGACTTGGGCTACAACCGGATGAATTTCCGCTGGGGCAACGTCGCGACGTTTCAGATCTCTCCCGGCTCGCACATGTGGCAGGTCGTCACCAAGTATTACAAAGAGAAAAAGCTGGTCCCGATCACGATGAACTTCGGCTTGCCGCCGTCCTGCACCTTGATGGCTGGCGCCGGCTTCGACTACGTTATCTTGCCGCAAGGCTGTGACGAAGTCGGCAGCGCGGGCGCAGTCCAGGGCTCGCCGGTGCGGCTCGTCAAAGCGCGCACGGTCGATGCTCTCGCCGTCGCCGACGCGGAAGTCGTGCTCGAAGGCTACGTGAACCCGCGCGACCGCCGCTTCGAGACGGCGGAGTCCGAGAAGGCCGGCATCCAAGGCCGCTTTCACTTCCATCCGGAATGGGCCGGCTACATGGGCAAAGCGTACAAGGCGCCGACTTTTCACGTCACCGCGGTGACGACGCGCAAGCGCGAGTCGAAGCCGATTATCTTCCCGCTCGGCGTGCACACGCTCGACGATCATAACATCGATACTACGGTGCGCGAGGCCGCCATGTTCGAGCTGTGCGAAAGAATGCAGCCCGGCATCATCATGGACGTGAATATTCCCTACTGCATGACCGACTGGGGCGGAGCGATCATCCAGGTGAAGAAGCGCAACAAGATCGAAGAGGGCTGGCAGCGCAACTTCATGGCCGCGATCCTCGCGACCTCCCAGGGCTCGCGGCTCGTCATCGCCGTCAGCGAAGACACCGATCCGTACGACATGGACGACGTCATGTGGTGTCTCACGACCCGCGTGAATCCCAAGACCGACATCATCAACCCGCTCCCGGGCGGACGCGGCCAGACGTTCATGCCGGCCGAGCGCATGACCGCCGGCGAGAAAGAATGGACGGCATCCAACACCAGCTTCGAAGGCGGCATGGGCATCGACGCCACCGTTCCCTTTGGATATGAAAGCGACTTCATGCGTCCGGTTTACCCGGTCGGCAAAATCGATCTCAAGAAATTTTTCAGCGAGAAAGATATTCAAAACGCCAAGTCGCGCATGCAGGGGTGGGTCCACTCCCTGGCGCGCACGGGAAGATAAAGTCGGAACCGCATTGGCTAAATTTTGGCGGGATGAAGGGCAGGGTCTAAATCCCCTGCCCTTTTTTTCGAATCACATGGTCGCTGTAGATAGAAACGAAGGCTTGCTCGCCCCATTCCGGGTGCTCGATTTGACCGACGAGCTGGGATTTCTCTGCGGTAAAATCCTGGGCGATCTCGGCGCGGACGTGATCAAGATCGAGCGTCCCGGCGGCGATCCGGCGCGCAGGCTCGGTCCGTTCTTCAAGGACGAGCGGGATCCGGAAAAAAGCCTCTACTGGTTCGGCTTTAACAATAATAAGCGCGGCATCACGCTTAATTTGGAATCGCCGAAGGGCCGCGAGATTTTCTCGCAGCTTGCGGCCAAGGCGGACTTCGTCGTCGAAACTTTCACCCCGGGTTATCTCGACAAACTCAAAATCGGCTTCCCGGTTCTGAGCAAAAAAAATTCGCGACTGGTTCACACTTCGATCACGCCCTTCGGCCAGACCGGCCCCTACAGCAAGTTCCACGCGTCGGATATCGAGATCATGGCTTTAAGCGGATGCATGTCGCTCACCGGCGATCCGGATCGGCCGCCGCTCCGCGTCACGTTTCCGCAGTCGTACGCGTGGACCGGATCGTACGCGGCGATGGGCGCTTTGATCGCGCATCACTACCGGCAGGATACCGGCCAGGGACAACACGTCGACGTATCGGCGCAGGCGACGATGCTGTGGGCGTTCTCGCACGCGCATACTTTTTGGGATCTCAATCGGCATCTGGAACAGCGCGCGGGCTCGTTCATGACCGGCCGGAGCATCACCGGCGCCAAGATGCGCGTCTTTTGGCCGTGCCAAGACGGTTACTTGAATTTCATTATCTACGGCGGCGAGGCGGGACGGAGAACCAACCAGGCGCTCGTCGCTTGGATGGACAGCAAAGGCGGGGCGCCGGATTTTCTCAAGCAAAAGGATTGGCAGAGCTTCGACATCGCCAAGGTCACCCAGGAAGAGATCGATCGGATGGAAGAGCCGATCGCGCGTTTTTTCGCCGGCGTCACCAAGGCGGAGTTTTTCAAAGAGGTCGTGAAACGGGAGATGCTGGGCTACCCCGTGGCGAGCGTGAAAGAGATTTTCGAAGATCCGCAGCACGGCGCGCGGGATTTCTGGCAGGAGGTCGATCATCCGGAGTTAGGAGTTTCCATGACTTATCCCGGAGGCTTCGCCAAATTTTCCGCAGGGGCCTGCCGGGTTTGGCGCCGCGCGCCGCTGATCGGCGAACATAATCGGGAGGTGTATTGCGGCGAGCTCGGAATGACGAAAAAGGAATTGGATAAACTACGAAAAGAAAAAGTCATCTAGAATTGTCGGCCCTCACCCTTGCCCTCTCCCTCACGGGAGAGGGTTGGGTGAGGGAAGATAGCTGATTGCTGACCGCTGAATTTCCATGCAATCTCTCAAGGGCGTCAAGATCGTCGAGTTCGCCGCGTTCGCCGCCGGACCCGCGGTGGGCAAGCATCTGGCCGACCACGGCGCGACCGTCGTCCACATCGAATCCAAAGTCAGGCCGGACGGATTTCGCACCCACTATCCGCCGTACAAGGACAACATCCACGGCCTCAACCGCTCCGGACTCTTCGCGCTGTGTAACAACGACAAGCTCGACATCACGATCAATCTCAAAAAAGCGCCGAAGGCGACCGAGCTGGCGAAAAAGATCGTCGCCTGGGCGGACGTCGTGATAGAAAATTTCAGTCCCGGCACCATGGCGCGTCTGGGATTGGCCTACCAGGATTTGAAGAAGATCAAACCCGACTTGATCATGCTCTCGAGCTCCAACCTGGGCCAGAGCGGGCCGCACGCGCACCACGCGGGCTTCGGATCGCAGCTTTCTTCGCTCGCGGGCTTTACCAATCTCACCGGCTACCCCGGCGGCTCGCCGCAGATTCTTTACGGTCCGTACATCGACTACATCGCGGTCGCTTACGGGGCGGTCGCGATTTTGGCGGCGCTCGATTACCGGAAGCGGACCGGCAAGGGCAATCATATCGACACGGCGCAGTACGAAACCGGCCTGCAATACCTGGCGCCGATTCTCCTCGATTACAAAATCAACGGCAGAGTCGCCGCGCGCAACGCCAATCGCGATCCGCACGCGGCGCCGCACGGCGCGTACCCCTGCCAAGGCGACGACCGCTGGTGCGCGATCAGCGTCAGTTCCGAGTCCGAGTGGAAGGCCCTGTGCCGCTTCATGGGCAATCCGTCCTGGTCCGCCGGCAAAAAATTCGCTTCGCACGAATCGCGCAAGGCGAATGAAGACGAGCTCGACCGCCACGTCGGCGCATGGACTTCCGGCTTGAGCGCGCATGATGTCATGGAAAAGCTCCAGAAGGCCGGCGTCAAAGCCGGCGTCGTCAACCGCATGTGCGACGTCTACGAAGATCCGCAGCTCAAATCCAGGCCGCAGTGGGTCGAGCTGGACCATCCGGAGATCGGCAACATGCATTACCAACGGCCGCCGTTCCTTCTCGGCAAAACCCCGCCCGGTCCCGCCCAACGCGATCCGCTGCTCGGCGAGCACAATGAGTATTTTTACCGCGAGCTTTTAGGATTGTCTCGGATCGAGTATGAAGAACTGGTAAAAGAAGGCGTTATCGACTAGTTTTCACCGGTAAGGAGGTCGTTGGCCATGAGACGCCTGCCTGCCCTGCTCTTCGTTTTTCTGCTCCTGGCTCCGTTAGCCGCTCCGGCGGCGGAAAATGTCCGCGTCGCGTATCCCTCGATGAACAACTCCGTGTTCTGCCTCACCATAGCGCAGAAAGAGGGTTACCTGAGAGAAGAAGGACTCGACGCGCAGCTCCTGAGCATTCGCGGTGAGATTGCGATCCGCACGGTGCTGGCCGGGGAGGTGGACTTCTTCACCAACGCCGGCAGCGCGCTGGCCGCGGCGGTCAGGGGCGTTCCGGTAAAAATTCTCACGATCTTTCAGGACAAGCCTTCGTGGGATCTCATCGCCCAGCCCAATATCAAGTCGGTCGCGCAACTCCGCGGCGCCAACGTCGCGATCATGTCGCCGGAAGGCTCGCTCGCCGTCGTCGCGCGAGAGATCCTGAAGCAAAACGGTCTTGACCCGGCCAAAGACGTCAATCTCGTCGTCATGGGCGGAGACGAGATCCGTTACCCGGCGCTGAAGGGCAAGGCCATTCAGGCTACGCTTTTTAACACCTCGACCAGCGTCGTCGCCCAGAAGGAAGGCTTCACGAAATTGGCGTCCGCGGGCGACTACGCCAACCTGGTCCAAAGCGGCTTTGCCACCTCGGACGAAAAGATCAAACAAAATCCAAAAAAGGTCGCCGGCTTCGTCCGCGCCGGCCTCAAAGGCATGCATTTCTTCCTCAGTAAACGGGAGCCGGCGATCAAGTACATGATGGACGCTCTCAGGCTGACCGACCGCGAGCTGGCGAATAAGATCTATGACATCGATTCCAAGTTGATTCTCCGCGAAGGATTCAGCTCCGACAAGATTTTGCAGTCGATGATCGAGGATATGAAGCGGGCGACCAAGACTCAGCGGGACATTAAGGCGGGCGAAATTTTCGACTTGAGCTTTGTCCGGAAAGCGAACGAGGAGTTAAAAGCGGCCGGCTGGAAACCGTAGTTGAAGGACGAAGTAACAAGCTCTGAGGACTGCGTTAGAGAAAGGATTTGTCATGGGATTCAACGATTTGAGAGATTACATCGGCGCGCTGGATAAGCTCGGCATGCTCCGCGTCGTCGAGGGCGCGCATTGGGACCTTGAGATCGGCGCGATCTCGCAGATGATGCAGGAGAGCGAGGCGAATCCGGTTCTGTTGTTCGATAAGATACCGGGATATCCGGCGGGCTTTCGCGCGCTCACCAATCTGCAAAACAGCCCGAAAAAGCAGGCGCTGGCGCTGGGCATTCCGACCGATTTGAGCGATTTGGAAATCGCGCGCGAGATGAAGGAAAAACGCAAGGAAATGAAATCAATCCCGCCGCGCGAAGTCGCTTCCGGGCCGATCCTAGAAAACCAGGATCGCGGCGACAAGGTCAACATTCTAAAATTCCCCACGCCCAAGTGGCGCACCTTGGAAGGCGGCCGTTACATCGGCACGACGACGCTCGTCATCAACCGCGACCCGGACGAAGGCTGGGTCAACATGGGCACCTACCGGCAAATGATTCACGACGAGAAGACCGTGGGATTTTTCGTCGAGCCCCACCACCACGGCATGATCATCGCGAAAAAATACTGGGCCAGGGGCAAGGCCTGCCCGGTGGTCGCCTGCTACGGGCAGCAGGTCGAATTGTTCCAAGCGTCGACCGGCAGCTCGCCGTGGGGAAAATCGGAGCTGGAGGTCGCCGGCGGCATGGCGGGACACCCGATCGAAGTCATCACCGGCGAGATGACCGGCCTGCCGATTCCCGCGCACGCGGAGATTGTGATCGAAGGCGAAGTACCGCCGCCTGAAGTCGATGCCAGGACCGAAGGGCCGTACCGGGAATGGCCCGGCTATTACAGCCAGGAGCCGCATCCGCAGCCGGTGATCAAGATCAAGGCGCTCTATCATCGCAACGATCCGATCATCACCGGCCCGCACCAGAACAACCGCAACATCAGCGTCGGCACGATCACGCACGCCGCGATCGCGGTTTGGGACGCGCTGGAAAAGAGCGCGCTGCCCGGCATCCGCGGGGTCTGGGCGCACGCGAACGGGCTATTCATCGTCATTTCGCTCAAGCAGGCGTTCGCCGGCCACGCGAAAATGGCCTTGCTCACGGCGGTGGGCGCCCGCGGCTCCAACAGCGCCTACCGGTATTACGTCGTGGTGGACGAAGACATCGACCCATCGAACTTGCCTGACGTTCTCTGGGCGATGACCACGCGCTGCGTGCCCGAGGAGCAGATCGACATCGTGCGCGGCACCGTGAGCACCCGCGTCGATCCGATCATCAGTCCCAAGAAGCGCGAGGCCTGGGACCTCACCTGCGGCCGGGTGCTGATCGATGCCTGCAAACCGTGGGACTGGATCGAGCAGTTCGGCAAGCACATGACCTTCACCCCCGAATACGAGCGGCAAGTCCGGGAGAAGTGGGGTCATCTGCTGGCCAAAAACGGCGGCCGCAGCACCCGCCGGGAACCTTAGAGCGACTTAGGTTTTCCACTAATAGCATCCCTTTCCTGTGGGTTAACTATTAGTAGTATTTTCTCCTTCCTGCCGGATTGACAAGCCGGCAGCTAAGATGGTACTGTTCGCCTAATCCAATCCGCCACACCTGAAGCCCTGGTTCCCGGGGTTTTCCTCATGCGATCCTATAAAAACAACCTTCGCTTGCTCCGGCTCAACGGGGGCTTTGCGGCCGCGGCGCTTCTATCCCTCGTTGTGCTGCTCACGCCGGCACAGTTGTTTAAGCCTGGCAGCGCGCCCTTTCTCGAGCGGGATGACCGCTTAGAGGGGAGCAAGATTTTTGAGTTGCTGAACGTTTACTCGGTGGTGCGGAAACGGATGACCGACGCCAGCGACAGCTCGGTCTGGGCGGTTTCGAAGACCATCCTGGAGGAAAGCAGGCGCCATGCGCTCGACCCTTTGCTGGTCGTCGCGCTGATCAACGTCGAAAGCGGCTTTCAGCTTCGCGCCGCCTCCGCCGACGGCGCCCGGGGGTTGATGCAGATCCAGCCTTTCAGCGCGAAGGCGATCGCCGAGCAGAGAAGGTCCGTGTATCAAAAGGACAAACACGTGAGCGGCGGCGATCCCGATCTCGATAATCCGATCGTCAACATCAAGCTCGGCGTGTTCTACCTCCACTCGCTCAGGCAGAGTTTTTCCGACCTTAAGGTCGCCTTGGCCGCCTACAACCAGGGACCGACTCAGGTCAAGAACCTGCTCGTGGAAGAAGAGGACGTGCCATCGGACTATGCCATGAAGGTTCTTTCAACGTATCACGGCTACCGCAAAGGCGCGCGCGACCGATAGACCCGCGTTTTTTCCCCGTCTTGAACTCAGCCTCAAGAGCCCGCAAAGTAAAATTCTCCCTACGAAGCATCGAGCTATGATAAAGGAATTGGCCGGTGAGAACACGCGCGCAACATGAGAGATCCGTCTGAAATAACGTTGACCGAGCCGGCGTGGGCGGAGATCTCGCGCCACGCCGTCGATGCCTTTCCGGAAGAATGTTGCGGCGTCATTCTGGAACGCGGCGGCCGCGACGAGGTCCGCCGGTTCAAGAACATGCAAAACCAGCTTCACGCGCTGGACCCGGAGAGCTACCCGCGCGACGCGACGATCGCCTACGCCATGGATCCGAAAGAGCTGGAAGCGACTCTCGACCAGGCCGCCGCGGCCGGGGCGAAGATCAAGGCTTTCTATCATTCTCATCCCGGCCATGAAGCCTACTTTTCCCGGGAGGACAAGGCGTTCGCGATGCCCTTTGGCGAGCCCACTTTTCCGGAAACGGCCCAGCTCGTGATCTCGATCTACGGCCGCGCCGTCAAGCGCATCTGCGCCTATGCCTGGGCGGAGACCAAAAAGGATTTCGTCGAGATTCCACTGAGAAAACTCTCCCGATGAAGCCGCCGAGCGATCGCAGCATCGACGTCCGGGGACTCAAAATTCACTATCTCGAGTGGGGCGAGCGAACCGAAGAGCCGTTGATTCTCATCCACGGCTTTCTCGATCACGCCCGGAGTTGGGAGCCGTTCGTCGGCGCGCTGGAAAAAACCGCCGGCAAGCCCCTCTGGATCGTCGCGCCGGATTGCCGCGGCCACGGCGACAGCGGCTGGGTCGGCGCCGGCGGCTATTACCATTTTCCCGACTATATCTTCGACCTCGATCGCCTGGTCGAATCTTTGCGCGTGCCGAAAATAATGCTCGCGGGCCATTCGATGGGCGGGACCATATCTTTTCTGTACGCCGGCACGTTTCCCGAAAAGGTTCGGAAGCTGGTTCTGGTCGAAGGCATCGGTCCGATCGCGCTCGAGTTCAGCGATGCGCCGCCGCGTATGGCACGCTGGCTCGTTGAAGTTAAAGCGCTGCGCCAAAGAAAAGTGGTGGAGTACCCGTCGCTTGAGGAGGCGGCGGGGCGTCTGCGGCGAAAAAATCCTCGGTTGAAGCCGGCTCTTGCGCTCGAGCTCGCGCGCTCGGGAATGAAACAGATCGCCAACGGCAAGTGGGTGTGGAAATTCGACCCGCTGCACCGCACGGTCGCGCCCCAGCCTTTTTATTCGGTACAAGCCGTCGAATTTTTCCGCCGCCTCGAATGCCCGGTGCTCCTGGTCCATGGGACCGAGAGCCGCCAGACCGCTCGACCCGACGTTCAGCAGCGAGTCGAGGCGATCGTTCGGCGCTCGGTGGCGGCGATCCCGGACGCCGGCCACATGATCCATCACGACAATCCGGAAAAATTGGCGGAAGTGGTCACGGAGTTTCTCAACCGTTGACCGAAAACTCGAAGATTGTTATATGGTCAAATTAAAGGGTCGCAGCCGTGAACGAAAGAAAGAGACTTTTTCTCGGCGTGGGCGATGAGGTCTCGCACGACGGCTATCAGCAATGGGGCATCGGCGTCGTCGTGGAGGTGATGACCTCCTCGGTTCCCGGCGGGACCTGCCTCGCGCGCGTGCGCTGGCAGGACGGACAACTGCGCGTCTTCAACAACGACATGGACAACCAGAGCTGCTGCTATTATTTCGGCGTGCGGCGCTATTGGAATCCTTCGCACGGCGTCCACGCGCTGCGGGCGAAATTTTTCGCTCTGAAAGGATGAATACTATGAAGAGGCTTGCACTGCCTATCATCGCCCTCGCTCTAATGGGAATTTTCTCGCCGCTTCCGCTGCGAGCCGAGGATCCCATCGAAGCCGCCGGCAT
>DASXRG010000069.1:0-1910 GCA_036506735.1 Binatia bacterium
CGTTCCGGGGCGCAGCGCTAGCCTTGCGCAGCACCTTCAGCCGCCAAGCTAGTATTCGGTTCTGTTCGGTCTTAGTCATGGGCTCTCTACTCCTGGGTTGAGAAGGGAGCCAGAATGTCACCTTAGTCTTGGGACTTCACAGCCTTTCCGCGATAGCATCCACTCACATCACGCGAAAACTTTAGCGAAAACGTAGCACATTTGCAGCAGCATGGCGTCCTCGTGACGCCGTTTTTGTTTTCCGCGCAAGAACTTATCACCGCCGACCTGCGGATTATTAGTCCGTCGCTCGACTGGGTCGTAGCAAGGCGCGGCAGGACCATTGTGATCCCCGTCAGCCGTCTGAAATCTGGTAGAATTCTTACTCGGTATTACTCAGGAGCGGGCGATGGCGGTTTCGGTCACAAGCAAGGGTCAAGTCACCATCCCGAATCGGGTCCGGGAGGCCTTGGGAATCACGCCAGGCAGCAAAGTCGAGTTCGATGTCGCCGGCGGTGGCGCGAGACTCAAGCTGGTCAAGAGACATGCCTCTTCACGCGTTGAAGAAGGCGCCGCCATTCTCGATTACAGGGGTCCGAGGATTCCTGTAGACAAGATGCATGGGGGGCTGGCGATGAAAAAGGTGGCGAAGCGTGCGCGCCGTTGACACCAACATCCTAGCGCGCTATTACCTCCGCGATGATAAGACTCAGGGACGGATTGCCGCGGACGTGCTTACGGCCGGCGACGTCTTCATTCCGAAGACCGTGGTCCTCGAGCTCGAGTGGGTGCTGCGGTATGTCGCCGATCAGCCGGGAGACAAAGTGACGGAATGCCTGGCGCATCTGATCGCGTTGCCTGGAGTTACCGTGGAGGATCGCGACGAAATCGAGGCAGCGTTGGGCCATTGTCGTAATGGGATCGACTTTGCCGATGCGCTGCACCTCGCGGCCAGCAAAGCGTGCACCGAATTGCTGACGTTCGACGACCGAGGTTATGCGCGCCGGGCCAGGAAGCTTCGCCTCAAACCGCCGGTCCGGGTGCCACACGGGTAGATCTGCCGGGGCTCCGCTGGAAGCGAGCCGCGGATTCCTAATCCGCAGATCGCTGCTTCGAGCCCAGCTCGGGGCCGCGCATGGGCGAGTCGAGGACCCGCAGCCATGAGCTAGCCGGTGGTAGGTTGAATCCCGTCATAGGCTTGATCATTTCGGTCGACGTTGCACAATAAGATTGCCGACCGAGATCTGAACGGTCTCGCCATTTTGATTCAAGGTGGTTGTTTTCACCTTGATCAATCCCTGGTCCGGTCGGGACTTCGAAGGTCGTACTTCGAGTACCTCGCTCTCGACGCGCAACTCATCGCCTGGACGAACCGGTCGTGGCCAGCGAAAGTCATCGAAGCTGGCGCCGACGATGCCCCCAGCGGGCTTGAGTTCGCTTTCGACTAATAGCCGCATCGTCACCGCCGCGGTGTGCCAACCGCTCGCCGCGAGCCCTCGAAATATCGAGTCATTTGCCGCGTTTTCGTCGAGATGGAATGGTTGCGGATCGAATTCGGCGGCGAAGCTCTTGATGCGCTCGTGATCGATGCGGATGCGCGCGGATCCGCCGAACATCTGTCCAACTTCGAACTCTTCCAGGTAGCGTTCGGTCATTTCCGGCTTCTCCTCAATTTCGTCTTGCTCGGCAAACCGATTAGGGTGAGTTACGCTTCCGCCACCAACGCGTTACGCGGGTGTCGGTGACGGTTCGAGGCGCGCCTCTCGTATCGGCAGATTAACGATGGCGGCGGCTGCAGCCAGCGCCATGTCCGCGTACCACATCCAGTGATAATCCCCGGACTGACTGAGGGCGATCCCGCCGAGATATGCGCCGAGGAACCCGCCGATCTGATGCGATAACAACGTGAGGCCGAAGAGCGTGGCCAGATA
>DASXRG010000070.1:0-4669 GCA_036506735.1 Binatia bacterium
GCGCGCATGCCGAGCCCCGCGGCGGCGGAATAATCCAGCTCGCCGGCCTGGAGCGCGGTCACGCCGATCGGCGGCCGGATCACGATCAATTCGAGATCGAGGCCTTCGTCTTCGAAGATGCGTTTGTCCTTGCCGAAGTAATAAGGAAAAAACGTCAGCGACTTGGCCGGCACGGTGAGCTTCACTTTTTCGAGCTTGCGCGGGCGCGAAGTTTCCTGGGCCGCGGTCAAAGGTTCGGCGCAGCTCAGCAAGAGAAAAAAAGCGGCGAGCGCGCTTAGCAGAGACGATTCACGACTTCGCATGGACCAGATGCTTTCCGAATTTTTTCAGCACGCGGTCTTTTAATTCAGCGCTTGCGCCCGAGACCGGCGGAAAATCTTTGCTCCACTCATACGGCCGGCACGCGTCGATGAGCGCGCGCGAGTTGAAGCCGCGCCGCTCTCGCGGGATGATCGGGTCGAGCGGATTGCTCCAACAGCGCCGCGATATTTCGATGTCCTGTGCCGGCTCCACTCTCGTGCAGATCGCCCACAGCACGTCGTTGAAGTCCCAGATGTCGATGTCATCATCGACCACGACGACATAGCGCGTGAGCAGCGCGCCGGCCCGGCATTGCGAGGCGATCACGGCGGCCTGCCGCGCATGGCCGGGATAGCGCTGGCGAATCGACACCACGATAAAAAATCGCGTCTGATAGCAGGCGACGCCTCTCACGTCCGGCACGCCGGACTTCTCGAGGTAATCCCAGATGAACGCCGAGCGGATGAGCGTGGTGTCCGCGCCCGGCGCCGGGCGAATCGGCGGCGCGCCCGTGATGATCGGGTCGTTGCGGTGCATCAGCCGCTTAACTTTTAAAACGGGCTCGGTGCGCTCGCCGCTGGCGTAATATCCGGTGAACTCGCCGAAAGGCCCTTCCTTGATTTGCGCCCCGGGCACGACCTCGCCTTCGATGACCACTTCCGCCGCGGCGGGAATCGGCAGCCCGGTGTATTTTCCTTGAATCACCTCGAAAGGCGCGCCGCGGATTCCGCCTGCGTAGTCGTATTCGGAGACGCCCCAGTCGAGGTCCATCATCGAAGCGAGCCAGAGGAGCGGGTCGGCGCCGAAGCAAATCGCCACCGGCATCGGTTTTCCTTGCGAAAAATATTTCTGCCGGTGAATGTTGCCGTGATGTCCCGGCGACATGTAGAGCGCCAAGGTGTCGCGATCGTGCACCATCACGCGGTAGCAGCCGAGGTTGATCCAGCCTTCGTCCGGATCGCGCGTGATCGTGACGTCGGCAGTGCCGAGATATCTGCCGCCGTCCTCTTCGTGCCAGTGCGGCACGGGCAGAGAGAAGAGATCGATGTCGCCGGCTTCGAAAACGTTTTCCAACAGCGGACCGCGCTCCACGGTCTCCGGCGGGATCATCTGCGGCTCGTTCAAGCGTTTCTTCCACGCCGCGATAAACTGATCCCGATCGTAATCGACCGGAAGATGGTTGGTGAGGCACTGCCGCTTCAAGGTCGGATTGTGGATGCCGACGAGGATGCGCCGGCCCGCGGGGTAGCCGTGAATCTTGTCGAAGAGCACCGCCGGAGAATTTTCCATGCGCTGCGCGACCTCGGTGATCGCGCCGATCTCCAGATTCCAATCGGCGCCGTCGATTTTTCTGATCTCGCCGAGCTCATCGGCGCGCTCGAGCCAGCCGCGCAAATCATAATAAAGCATGGAAGCCTTCTCTGGTTGTGAACATCTGTGAACAGATATGAACATAGTGGAGAACCGATCGGGGTGTCAACGTTGGCAGGCCACCAAGGCTGAAAGATGAAAACGGAAAGCTGAAATTAGGAGCATCATGTTTGGGCGACTTTCAGCTTTCATCCCTTCGACTCCGCTCAGGACAGGCTTCCGCTTTCATCCTTACGCAAGTGAAGGGATCTCCCTGCGTTTGCCCGACGGTTCTGTAGGCTATTTCCTTCCGCATTCGGAATATTTACATTTGTTCGACCTAGTTTCAGCTCCGCTCGAGACCGGACAAGGCCAATGAAAAGAAATACATCGCCGTTGCGCCGCATCGGCGCCTGTCCCGATAAGTTGACGCTTGTTTCCAATACCCTTCGTGGTATAGGTATTGCAGATATTAATTCGGATTTAAGACAATTCTTAATCGGGATCGAGATCAATCAAATTAAAAGGGGGTAGCAGACTATGGCGATTTGGAAAGAGATGAACAAACTGGACGGCTCCTTGGCGCCGCAGGAAGCCGCGCGCGACACGTCACCGGCCACAGAGAACGCTCCGGCCCCGGTGCGGCACGCGCCGTCCGATGCGCGCGGCTCGGTGATCGGCGCGGGTTTGGTCATCGAAGGCAAGATCGAGGGCGAAGGAGACGTTCACATCGCGGGAAGCTTCAAGGGCGACGTGCGGGTCAACGGCGATGTGACGGTGGAACCCGGGGCGCGCATCAGCGCCGAGATCAGCGCCGATACCGTGACCGTCGGCGGCCAGGTGGACGGAAATATCAACGCCTCGACTCAGGTGAAGCTGCTGCAATCGGGACAATTGATCGGCGATCTGAAAGCGAAGTCGTTGACGGTGGCAGCCGGCTCGCGCATGCGCGGCCGGGTGGAGTTTGGCTGGGAGGATCAGGAAACGCGCAAAATCGAACTCAACGTGGTGAAGAAAGCGGAGAAAGCCGACAATCGATCGGCTGTATGAAACCCGTCAATCCGGCGTTAGGCGCGACCCGGACTTGTCCGCATTGCAGGTCCACGATCCTGCAAAGCTCGACGGTCTGCCCCGCGTGTCGGCACTTCCTTCGCTTCGACACGGTAAAGGGCGCCACCAAGGGCGTTACCTCTATCGAGCCGATGCGGGTGGAAGCGATCGTGCGCCAGCCGGAAGACGGCAACGGCTGTGAATATTCTCTCGTCGTTACGGTGCGCAACGATCGCGGCGAGGAATTGACCCGACAGGTGATCGCCGTCGGCGGCATGAAGCCGTCGGAGGCGCGCATCTTTAGCGTTTGGGTGGAAACCTACAGCCCGGAAGATCGCCAAGAGCCTGCGACGTTGGGCAAGACGGCGGAACCCAACGGGCGAGATTAAGCCGCCGACCACAGAAGCCCGGGAATCGTGCTCGTGTTCGTACCTGAACAACACGCGCACGATGTCCTTCTCCCGGTTGAAATCCCACCGATGGGCCGTGTACCTTGGGTTATGCGCGTCCACGGGCGGTATTTACCCATCGTAGCCGCCAACTTTCTATTCTTTTTTTCCATCCAACCCGCAGGCGCACAGACTGCGACTCCATCGGCCAAAGCCCGAAAGTCGCCGCCCACCAAGGCGGAACGGGCTGGCGTCGAGGCGGATCTGGTCGAAAAGATGAAGGCCTCCAGAGAGAGGCTGCAGAAGATCCTCGCCGCCTACAAGGAAGAGTTGCCGGGTCAAGTCGCCGAAGTCGTCCGCAGGAGAAAATTGTACGAGACCGGGGAGATTCCCAGGGCCTCGGTGGACCAAGCAGAGTGGATCCTGGCGACGACGCGGAAAAACATGAGCGATGTGATCCAGTGGATCGTCGAAGACGAAATCGTGCTCGACGAGGCCGTGGCGCGCGAAGAGATCCTGCGCGGCCCGTCCTTGGGCGTCGGCGGCTACCTGGAATCGCAGACTTTGATCCGCTACAACGGCGGCGCGAAATGGTCGCTGGCGGACGCGGGAAAGATCGAGAAATTTTTTCTCGGACGGTTCGGCCGGGCGCTGCCCGTCAGCGCTATGGGCCAGACTTCCGCCCACGACCGGATGAGATTCGATCATCACGACGCGATGGACGTGGCGGTGCTGCCGGACAGCGACGAGGGGCGGGCGCTGATGGAGTATCTCAGGCGGACGGGAATCCCCTTTATCGCGTTTCGCGGCCGGGTCGCCGGGTCGGCGACCGGCGCGCACATTCACATCGGCAAACCCTCGCTCAGGCTCGCCGCGCCGAAATAATCGACATGGATTTTCGACTCTAGTTCGAAGAATCTACCGTTTCGGTCTTGGGCAAAACCGGAAATCCGATCCGGCCGATGAACGGGAGCTTCAGCGCCGGCCGCTTGAGATCCATTCCAAAGCTCAGCCCGGCGAGGTTGAACTCGAATCCTTCTTCCACGCCCACCATGATTCCGAGCACGCCGTAAACCGTCAGCTGCACGCCCGTGCCGCTGGGGGCGCGATCGATGGGAAGCCCGTCGGTGGGAAAATCCTTGCCGATCGCCGTCACCGGTAATTGCAATCTGAGCTCGGGAACCTGCCGCGCCACATACGCGGTAAAAGTGTTGCTGTTCGGGCCGGGCCACAGCCGGTACTCGTTCGCGTAGGGATAGGACTCGACGGCGTGTAAGATTTTCTCCATCACCTCGTTTGCTTCCGGCCCGCGGAGATCGGCAAGTAATTCCGGCGGATTGCCGAACCAATTCCGGTCGGGAATTCCCGGCTCCGAGAAGCGCCCGGAGAGATTGCGCATCAGGCGCCAGCCGATCACTTGATGAACCGTGAAGTGCGGCTCGTTTGCACCCTTGGTCGCTATCCAGGTGTGAACGCCGAAGATGCCGCGCCAATTGAGCGCGCGCGCCGCGTAGACCTGCACGACGGCCTCGGGCGTGCGCGCGGGATCGGGCGCGATGCCCGCGCTGTCGCGGTTGGCG
>DASXRG010000071.1:0-7425 GCA_036506735.1 Binatia bacterium
CGCGCGATCATATCCGGCAAAACGGCGCGGCAAAAATAAAAAGTCCCGCTCAGGTGGACGTTCACCATGCGATGCCAGCGCTCGTCGGTGATCTCCTGCGCCGGCACGCGCTCGTGGAAGCCCGCGATGTTGACGAGATAATCGATCGGCCCCAGCATCTCGCGCGCGCGGGCGACGACCTGTGCGACCTTAGCGGAATCCGACACGTCCGCAGCGAGGACGGCCGCCTTCACGCCGACCTTTTGAATCTCCGCGGCGGTGGCTTCCGCTCGCGAGCCGTCGAGGTCCACCACGGCGACGCCCGCGCCGCCTTGCGCCAAACGCAGCGCGACCGCGCGGCCGATGCCGCTGCCGGCGCCCGTGACAATCGCGGCTTTACCTTCCAAGTCCCATTTCATGTGTGCTCCCCTACAAAAAGATGCTGATGTTTTTGGCGCCCAGAACCGCCTGATCCAATATGATCGTCCGCCGGGCGATTTTCATTGCGCCGTCGACGCGCCGGAGAATATCTTTCCGCGTGCCGACGAAAAAATCTTCGTCGGTCTCCATCCGTGTCCGATAAACGATAAAGTTGGAATGAACTTCGATTTCCCGGCCGTCGTCTTTTTTCACCCGAACGTTCGAAATGAGGCGGCGCGTTCGCGACGGCGGCGTCTCCGCCCAGGCTTGCTTGGAGTAAACCCGCTCGACGCGGATTCTCAATGTCTCTTTCGTGTCGTTGAAATAATAGCTCTCGCCCGGCTTCGATAATTCTTCGGCCGGATCGTCGGGCCGCTCCAGCGGGTTGTGGCGAATCGGCGCCCAATAGCGCGCGTCCTCGGTGAAAAGCTCCAGCCATTCGCGCAGCCGGCGCTCGTCCAATAGCTCGGCTTCCAGATATAAGAAGTCTTCGATCGTCTGCCGCAGCGCGCTATCCATGCTTCGCTAGGCCGTCGAGCTTTGGATTTCGCTCCAGCTTTTCGCCTCCAGCACTTTCGCCCAATGCAGGTACATGCTGAGCTGGTTGGAGTCGCTCCAGCGGCTCGTGATCCGTCCGCGCAGGCCGACGTCCGCCGCCGGCTCGTTCAGGCTCATCTGGTAGTTGGCCGGGTAGCGTCGGGCGATCACGCTCCGCGCCGCGCCGGTCACCTGAATCCAATTATCCATGTCGTCCTGCTCGAACACGCCCGTCGGACTGAAACGGTACTGCGAGGTGAAGCGCATGACCTCTTTGATTTCAGGCGGCGCCGCCTTGTCGACGATCGCCCAGCTCCAGATCTCCATCTTATCCGGCCCGCGCGGATGCCAGACGCGAATCGTGCGCGTGAGCCAGTGAACGGACAGATTGGGAAAAACCGTTCCCGCTGACGGCGAAACTTTTCGCGCGCGCACATCGCCCAGACGGCTCTCGATTTCCGCGGTGTGTTTTTTCATGTAGTCGGCCAGCTCCGCGACGGGCTGCGCGAACCAAGGACCGGCGTCCTCCGGCGGCGTCGCCCATGCGACGAGAATATGGCCGTTGCCGCAGGAAATCTGGTGGCCTTTAGCCGAAATTCTAGTCTCGCTCGTGGTCGTGTCGATGCCGAGGTCGCGCGCCGAGCCGTGCGTGCTGGCGATGTGATAGCCGTCGCCGCCGAAATTTTCCGCCGCCGTTTTCCAGTTGGCGTCGACGACCCAGCGGATCGGCCCGCTCACCTCCGTGCCGCCCGCGCGCCGGTCGAGGAGAATGTCGAGGTACCAGGCCATGTCGCCCAGGTATTCGAGCAGCGGCGGTGCCTCGGGGTCAAAGGTGGCGAAGATCAATCCTTTGTAGTTGTCGATTTGCGCGACGGGGATCAATCCCCACTGGTCGCGGTCGAGATCGTGAAAGGCCTCGGACCGCGGCACGAGCGCCAGTTTCCCGTCGCTGCTGTAAGTCCAGCCGTGATACGAGCAGGTGAAAAGCTTGGCGTTGCCCCGATCGGCGCGGCACACGCGGTTGCCGCGGTGGCGGCAGACGTTCAAAAAAGCGCGCGCCCGGCCGTTCAAGTCGCGCCACAAGATGACCGGCTCTTCGCCCATGTAGGCGGCGGCGAAATCGCCGGGGTTCGGGATCTCGCTCTCGTGCCCGAGGTAAAGCCAGCAGCGCGCGAAGAGACGCTCGCGCTCCAGGTCGTAAATGTCGCGATCGGCGAAGATGCGGCGATTGATCAGACCGCCTTCGGGATCGACAAGAGATTTTATTTCCATCGAAGGCTCCTCTGGTTATTTTGCGGCGTCCTGGCCCGCCACCGGATTGGCGACCGCTTCTTCCAGGCCTTTGATTCCCTTCCACTCGCTCGACGGCCGCGCGCGGCCGTCGGTGCCGATCTGATCGAGGCCCCAATAAATTTCGATCGAATGGTTGTCGGGATCCAAAAATTCGACGGAGATCTGGCAGCCCGCTCGACGCCGCCCTTCGAACGTGATCGTCACGTTGTGTTCTTTCAAGCGGTCGCGCACGCGAAAAACTTCTTCGACCGTGCCGACCTCGAAGGCGATGTGATGCAGTTCCGCATTCTTCGACTTCCCCGGCCCGTTGCCTACGAGCGCGATCGAGTGATGATCCGTGCCGCAGCGCAAAAAAGCGAAGCCGCCAGGCTGCATGTCTTCGGGATAGACGTCCGAGACTTTGAAGCCCAAAATCTGCGTGTAGAATTTCATCGACCGTTCCAGGTCGCCGACCATCACGACCACGTGGCCGAGCCGCTGGATCTTGAACGGCATCCCCGTCGGCGGCGTTATCTTGCGCAATTTTTCGACGTCCAGAGCCATAGGCTTCTCCTTCCGCTGTGATCTACACTCTCACTACGCAAGATAAACCCGCGCGTCAACCGCAAACAAAAAGGCCCGTCCGCCTCATTAGCGAACGGGCCTTGGCCGTCTCACAACCCACCGCGCGGAGATTATTTTTTCTTCGGCGGAGTGTCCCAGGGCGGCGTCTTGTCCGGATGCTCCCGCGGTTCTTTCGACGGAAAGTCCAACGGGATTCCCGGCATCCATGGAGGTCCGGCGTAGGGATTGTAGCCCGGATCCATTTGCCCGCCATAAGGCGGCGCGCCGAGCGGGCCTCCGTAGCCGAATGGATTCTGGTAGACGGGATTGTCCTGTGTTTTTTGGATCGGCTGGTGGGTCGGCGTCGGAGTTGGCGTGCCGGCGCCTTCGGAATCCGTTTTTTGAATCGCCTGGAATATCGGCGGCGGGCAATCCGGCTTGTTCGGGTTGCTTCCCGGAGGGCAATAGAAAAGAATCACGGTGCCGTCGGGCGCGATCGTGGCGCCCTTGCCGTCGCCGAGTGAAATATATTTCGTTGAGTTGGGTAGCGTGACGGCGGGCGCCGCGCTGGTTTTTCGCGGCTCGGCCGTTTCCGGCGGAGACTCGATTTTGAGCGCGCGGCGCTGAGCTTCCTCCGACGATACCTCCTCTTTCGTGCCGTCCGGTTTTTCTATCGATGCTTTACCGTCGCGCCGGAATGTTATAGAGGTTCCGGCCTTGTATTTCGATACTTGCTCAATAGGGCCGTCAGGGTAGCTAGTGCTCGTCTTCGTTCCGTCATGATATACCTGATGTCCGTCCGGATAACGCGTTACCGTCGCGTGCCCCCAATCGATCGTCGTAATGCCGCTAGGAGTCGTTTCACTGCGCACGTCATTTTCGCTCACGACTATAAGTTTCCCATCCGGTAGAATTTGGCATTTACCGACAATCGTGAAAATGTTTCCGTCCGAATCCATCATGGCGCCCGTGCCGTCGGGAAACACCATGTATCCGCTCTTGTCCGGCCGAGTCACCACGATTGTCTTACCGCCCGGCGAGTCCTGGATTATAGTCTCGATCGTTACGCCTTCGGATTTTTCGATAACGACTCCCGTCCCAAATTCGACGGAGCTGCCGTCGCTATACGTTTCTCTGGTGCCGCCCTTGGCGGTTTTCTCTCGACCGGTAACCTTCTTTCCCGCATCGGAAGCCGGACCCCATAACGGAGGCCCGAAGCCTTGCGCGCCTTTATCGACCTGGGCGTCGAGCGGCCCCGCCATGAAGAATATCCCGGCGATAATGACTGCGGAAAAAAGCGCTTGACACTTCAATCCTTTCTTCATGTGATACCTCCCCAATCGCTTTAGACCGATCGGTTGGTGGCCAGTGGGGCCTTTTATGCCGTGCGCTTAACGGCGGTATTGCCAGGGAATCGTTCCGGGAATTTGCCAGGGCGGAACCTCCCAGGGAGTGACTGGCGGGTTGTTCCAGGGACCACCAGGAGGGTCCAGAGGCACTCCTGCGGCCCAAGGATCGTATTGCCGCTCGCGGCGCTCGCCGTAATCATACGGGTTCGGATAGATCGGGGCGCCGTAGGGAGCCTGTGTCTGTCCGTAGGGAATCTGGTACCTCGGCTGCTGCCCCGGGTCCGGGCTTACGTTCGGTAGACCGGTCGTGGCGATGTCGAAACCCTGGATGTTGTAGGCGTACGGGCTCCGTTCTTTAAATACATAAGTGATGGAAGGAATCCACTCCTTCCCCTGAGGGACATTCGTGTAGGCGAGATTGAGTCGCACAGCGCCCGAACCGAGACCGGAGGTAGACGGCGATACCACTGGATAAATCTTAAGCGCGGTAGAGGCCGGTGCGGACAGGAAGCCGACACCGGAAGGCGGATTCATCGGCACCGCCGCTAGAGAGGAAGCGTCCCATTCGAGACCGCTTTCGGTCAAACGGTAACCGGGAGATCGCATCGCGAGCTTCGCGCCCACGGGAATGCCCGGTCGCCCGAGGTTCGCCTGAATGTTGGTGATCCGAATCGTGGTGACGTCCGGATTGCCCGCCACTCCGGGCACCGGTATGATCACTCCGTTCCATGTGAGAGTTTTGGAACCGACCAGAAGGCCGTATTGCGGTGACTGGCCGACGCCGGACGAGCCGGTTAAATAGTTCGGCGTCGCAAAAGCGCCGCCCTCGGTGTTTCCGTTCACGATCAAAACCGCATCCGCGATGTTCGACCGTCCGATGACGACCAGCGGGCCGCCGTTGCCGAGCGGCGCGTCGAAATTACGGTTGTTGGTGATGTTCGCGTCCAAGGTGAGGTCGATGTTGGCCTGAACAAACGCAGGCTGACCCTGGGTATCGGTCGCCTTTGGACACTGGAGAACGAGGTCCATTAGTCTTTGCCCCCTGGACTCGCGCGCCGTTTCTACAATCCTGGCCTCTATTAGTACTTGAGGCTGGGCTCTGCAGTCCAAAACCCCTGCGTTTGCCGGAAGCGATGGGACAAGCGTCGAGATCAGCGCAACTATAGCCGCTGTGGTAGTTCTTGTCAGACGGATTTCTTTCGTTAACAGAATTTTCATAATGCACCTTTCAGCTTGTCGGTTCAGCCCTCGTTATTCGCCCGCATCCACATCATTTTTTCTTCGGCTCAGGGATCGGGTCCATCTGTTTTTTTAACGTCCGGGCGATCGCAGAATCCGGCGCTTGCTGGAAAAGCGCTTCGAGATAGCCGTCGGCGGCCTCGGGATTCTTGCGCTCGCGCTCGAGCAGCGCAAGATACAGCAATACAGTGGGTTTGAGGTCGGCATCCCGCTGCACCGCTTCCTTCAATTTCGCCTCCGCCTGATCGTACTGCCTCAGGCCGAGATACGCCTGGCCCATAAACTCGCTGGTCTTGCCGCGGCCGCCGATGTTCCGCTCGAAATATTCCAACTGCGCGATCGCCTCCGTCCAGTATCCGAGACGCAGCAGAGCCCACCCGGAATCGAAAGCGAGGGCCGGCTGCCGGTAGCCCATCGCGAAGGCGCCTTGCAGCCGTGCAAGCGCGTCTTTAAATTTTCCCGCCCGGTTCAAGGCCGCGCCGCTGAAATAAACCGCCTCGGCGTCGTTCGGATCGGCTTTGATTGCGGCGTCGAATTTTTTGACCGCCTCCTGGTAGTTTCCCGCGCTGAGGTCGGCATGGCCCATGACAACCAGCTGGTGCGACTGCGGCGAAGCCGCGGCGATCGCGCGGAGACCCAGAGCGCAGGCGGCTACGCCGGCGGCGACGAAAAGCGCCTTCCTACATTTCAGCATAACGCTCACCTCTCTTTCGAAGCATCGTCAACTCGTGAGCGTAAAATAGGATGATTCGATGATTGCCGTCAAGGAGAAACGCCGTAGCGGGCGAGCCTCGCCTCGACTTGACACCGCGCCGCATTTAAGTAGTAATTCAATACGTCGACGGGCCAAATGAACGGAGGATATTATGAAAAGCCGCGCAGCGCTCAAACCCGGCGTCTTGTCTCTCGTCCTGTTATTCCTGGCCGGCCTTGGATTCGCTCCGGAAGCCGCGGGTCAGGATTTTTACAAGGGAAAAACGATCAAGGTCGTCATCGGCACCACGCCGGGAGCGCTTTACGATCAATGGTCGCGCGTGATCGCGGCGCACATGGGCAAGCACATTCCCGGCAATCCCGACCTCGTACCGCAAAACATGCCGGGCGCCGGCCACAAGATCGCCGCCAACTACGTCTACAAGGTTGCCAAACCCGATGGGCTCACGCTGATCGGATCGATCGTGCCGTCGTTGTATTTCGACCAACTGCTGGGGCGCGACGAAGTTCAATACGACTGGGGCAAGTTCGTCTGGATCGGCTCTCCCGTGCAGGGCGAAAGCCAGATGTATATGCGCGCCGATACGCCTTACAAGACGATCGACGACGCGCGCAAAGCCGCCGACCCGCCGAAGTGCGGCACGCAATCGACGTCGGAGCAATCGTATTTCCTGCCGAAGCTCTTCAATGAGACTTTGGGCACGAAATTCAAAATGGTCTCGGGCTATCCGGGCGGTCCCGAGATCGATCTCGCCGTCGAGCGCGGTGAGATCCATTGCCGCGCTTTTACCATCGAGGCGTTTTTCGCCCGCGAGCCCTATCTCACGTGGCACAAAAATAAATTCGTGCGCCATCTCATTCAGACGGGCCGCAAGAAGGACGAGCGCCTGCCCGATACTCCGACGATCTACGAGCTGATGGACCGCTACAAGACGCCGGACGGCGGGCGGCGCCTGGCCACGGTCATGCTGGCGTCGGGCGCGTTGGGCCGGCCGATGCTCGGGACTCCCGGCATCCCGCCGGACCGGATCAAGATCCTGCGCGACGCGTTCGACAAGACCATGAAAGACCCGGAATTTCTCGCCGAAGTAAAAAAGAGAAAATACGAATTGGATCCGACGAGAGGCGAAGAGCTGGAGCGCATCGTCAAGGAATCGATGTCGCAGCCGCAGGAGATCATTCAAAGAATGAAAAAAGTTTTGGAGGAGTAACGGTACCGCGGCCTTGGTATTTTATCCCGCGGAACATCCAAGAGCCGACTGAAGCGTACTTTATCCTGTACGCCGCAGGAAGCGCGCGGGCGATGAGAGGATCAAGCAACGAGCGCTTCCCGCGCGCGTCCTAAATTTGC
>DASXRG010000072.1:0-2880 GCA_036506735.1 Binatia bacterium
CTGTCCGTTCGCGTGTTCCTTCTGCACGATCATCAACGTTCAAGGACGCAAGATGCGCGAGCGGAGTCCGGCAGGCATCGCGCAGATGATCCGCCGAAACTTTATTGAAAACGGAATCTCCTTCTACTTTTTCACCGACGACAATTTCGCCCGCAAAAAACTCTGGCGCGAGACCTTCGAAGCGATTATCGCGCTCAAAAAAGAAGGCGTCAAGATCGCGTTTATGATGCAGATCGATCTCGCCCGCAAGCCTAAAGATTTCGTCGGGCTCGCCGCCGAGGCGGGCTGCACGCAGGTATTTATCGGGATGGAGAGCGTCAATCCGGAAAATCTCAAGGCGGAGGGAAAGGGCCAGAACCACGTCGAAGAGTACCAAAGCATCATCAAGGAATGGCACGACGCGGGCGTGGCCGTCCACGCGGGATACATCATCGGCTTGCCCTTCGACACCAAAGAACAGGTGCCGCGCGATATCCGCTACCTCATGGACGTGATCCAACCGGATCAGGCGTCGTTCTTCATGCTGACGCCTCTGCCCGGGTCTCACGACCACCGCGAGATGAAAAAGCGCGGCGAATGGATGGACCCCGATTTCAACAAGCGCGATTCTTTTCATGCCACCATCAAGCATCCGCGCATGTGGGCGCACGAATGGACCGAAGCCTACGAGGAGGCATGGAAAAGTTTTTACAGCAAGGAAAATATGATCCGGATCCTGTCGCGCTGGAACCATAGCTCGAGGAACTACTGGAACCTCATGTCGATCTTTTTCTGGTACAAGAACGCCGCGGTCATCGAAAGAGAGCACCCGATGATCGCGGGATTTTTCCGTTTGAAGAGCCGGCTCTCGCGCCGGCCCGGTTACGCGATCGATTCCTTACCGGCGCATCTCTGGAAGCGCACCCGAGAGATCACCCGGCTGTTTATCGCGTGGGGGAAATTCTTGAAGGAGATGGAAGAAGTCTGGCTCCAGACGCGCAGGAAGAGCGAACGAGAAGAATACTGGCTCGAGGAGATTCAGCGTATCCAGGGAGAGATTTGGCAAGTCCTCAAAGTCGGAGAATGGAAAAAAATCTACGACACCGCCAAGGCGACACTTCCCGCGAAAGCCAAGGCTCTGCTGGATCCCTTTGAGGAGCTGTCCTCGAAGATGCTCTGCACCCGCAAAGATCTGGGCGTGTTTCTGAAACAGTGGGAAAGATTGCCGGTCAGGCTCGCGCAATTGCGCGCCCACCTTACCGGGGAAGGAGAGACAGCGCGCCGATTGCTCGAGGAGATGTCGCAACTCCATACGGTCATCCCGCCTGCAACTAGAATTCAGGAATGGCAAGAGGCTTATTCTCGCCTGAGAGAGAACCTGCCGTCAAAATTTCATCTCGCGCATGTCAGGTTCGACGCCTTGAGCAATCGGCCGATCTGTTCTCGCCAGGATCTCCAGAAATTTTGGGCCGATACTGCGCGACAGGTACGAGGCATGAGGTTCTGGAACATCCGTCCCTGGAAAATGACCGTCGCTTTCATCGAAGATCTGGCGCTGACCGCATCCTTTGCCTTCACCTTTAAGAATTCCAAGGCCCCCTCCCGCGAATAAGTCTCATACGAGCGTAAAGGCTCGCGATAATTCTTTTCAAAAGGGTCCAAGACTAGACAGCAATATCTCCTCAGTCGGTCTATCCTCAAAAGAATTTTAGATTAAGGCATGGGGTTGTACTCCGGAGGTTGCTCGAAATTCTTCCAGTAAGCCTGACTCAAACCCTCTAAACAGTTCAACCGAGGAGGTTGCGATGAAAAAATCGACGTTAGTGTTTGCAGCAGCGGGATTGCTGGCGCTGCCCGGCGCGGCGGCAGCTCAGCAGGAAGGGGCGAGAGGCTGGTGGGGTGGCTGGGGCGATCATAGTACGGATTGTCCGCAGCCCAAGCGTACGGCCGAGAAGATAACCGAGGAGGAGGGGAGAGCTTTGGCCCAAAAGTATGCGGACAAAAATCTCCCGGGCTACAAGGTAGATCGGCCCGCGGGCTACGGCGGCGGCTATATGGTCATGTGTTACCAGACGACCAACTCGGGCGGACCGTATCAAATCCTGCATTCCGTGGAGTATTCCATCGACGTAACGACTGCAGCGGGTGATAGACGCAATCTTCGCGTCGATCAGTTTGGAAACGTGACCCCGTTCGGCGGTCCCTTTGGAGTGGCGGGCGCCCAAGGCCGTGACGGCTCAGTAGGCCTCCAAGGTCCAGCCGGTCCCGCAGGCGCGCAAGGCCCAGCGGGACAGATGGGAGCGCAAGGTCCGGCCGGAGCGGTAGGCGCACAAGGCAAGGCCGGCGCCATGCAGCAGTGGGCCTCGTTCAGGAATTTCCTGTTCGATACCGACAAGTCGGATATTCGGTCTAACGAGACGAGCAAGGTGTCCGACATCGCGGCCTATATGCGGCAGAATTCGTCCGCCAAGGTCGGAATCGACGGCCACGCGGATCCGCGCGGCACTGATGCATACAACCAAGCCCTCAGCGAGCGTCGTGTCAACGCCATTCGTGACGCGCTGGCTAAGGCCGGAGTGGCGAGTGACAGAATTCATACGGGCGCCTTCGGCGAGTCGCAGCTCAAGTGCAATGAATCTACTGAAATATGCTGGCAGCGCGATCGGCGAGTCGAAGTCCTGATCGGCACCGAGACCGCGAGCAGATAGCGGGCAAGATCTATCCGCATGATGCTCTGAATAGTCTCTGTCGGAGAGTCTCCTTCGCGTCCGACACGCGGAGGGGATTCTCCGACGAAGTGCGTGAAGGGATAAGCAGAATGAAAATAAATCGTCATGACACGAGCAGCGGTCCTACCTTGAGGGAGCTTCTAGCGACCGCGAGCGACTTGGCCTTTGAATA
>DASXRG010000073.1:0-34649 GCA_036506735.1 Binatia bacterium
CATGCGATTCTGACGAAGAATTTTTTATTGAGTAATCCGCTGCCGACGGTCGCCGGAATAAAAACCGTTTTGGACGACCTCGGCGCGAAGAATCCGAAAGTGCGCGAGTTGAAGCCCGAAGACTTGATCGACACCCGCTTCTTAAAGGAGCTGAAGGATACGGGGTTTGTGAAGTAATTGTAGGGGCGGTTCGCGAACCGCCTCACCCCGATTCCTTGACATCGTGAGTCTGCACCGCATCGTTCAAAGGGTTCGGGGATGGAGTGTTGAGAGCACAGGGGAACTCAGGATCAGCGCCCCATGAACATCGCAAACAGAACAACGCCTATAAGAGCAAGAATGAAGTATAATAAGGGCCGGAAATAACGTATGCGATCAGCCATCACTTGAGCGCCGCAATACGGGCATATCAGAGTATCTGGCTTAATCAGATTGCTACACTCTTTACATGCGATCCAAGACATTGCATCTATCTTGCTTCTGACAGGGAGAATCAACATGAAATAGGACGATCGAAAAACCAGCCGCAGCTCCGGGCACAAGTAGAGTATTGAGTCTTAAGGCAATTTCGTATCCCTTCACTCCTTCTTCCCCATCTCCTTCAAAATCTCCCTCACGATCGTAAAGTCGAACACGTCTTCGACGGCGACGTTCTTTTTCGTCTCGACGTTCCAGCGCGTGCTCTCGAGGACTTTTTCGAGCGTCGCGCGGGATACGACGAGATTGCGGCTGTAGTTTTTCGCCGTCGCGTTGTAGGCCTCCTCGGCCGCGTCTGCCTTCGAGCGCCCCCAGGCCGAGAGAATCTTCACCGACCCTTTGGCGTTGTCGAGAATATACTGGTTGGCCCTGAACAGCGCGCGCAGGACTTTCTTGACTTCGTCCCGGTCGTTCTTCAATTTCTCTTCGCGGATTCCGACGCCGTTGACCGGGAAAGGAAACAAGTTCCCCACGCTGAGCAACGCCTTGAATCCCAACGCTTCGGCCGCAACGTTCGCCGGCGGCGTCACCAGCGCCGCCTGCACCAGCCCGGATTGAAGCTGGGCGATGCGTCCCGAGCTGCCGCCAGCGGCGACGATCTGGACGTCGCTTTTAGGGTCGAGATTGAAATGCGCCGCCGTGAGCCGCACGAGAATGTCAGTGAGCGATCCAAACGAGCTGATCGCGACCTTCTTACCCTTCAAGTCGGCGAATTTCTGGATGCTCGGCTGCACGACGAAAACGTGGGTCGGCCGCTCGATCAGAATCCCCACGACCTTTAGCGGCAGGCCGCGCAAATTGGCCGTCACCACGGACTGCAGAATCAAGTTGTAATCGATGTTTCCTCCCGCCAGCGCCGCGATCGAGACGTTGGCGTTGATCTGCACCAGCTCGACATCCAAGCCCTCGTCTTTGAAATAGCCCTCGAACTGGGCCACGCCGCCGGTCAGAAACGACATGTCGGGATTGGAGATCGCGACGTAAATCTTTTTCGCTCGCGCTGGTGCGGGCGCCAAAGCGACGCAGGCGAGGAGAAGAAAAAAAATCAGCGAGCGAGACGGACTGCGCATAGCTACGAGAGAATTTGTTTGCCCCATTTTTCCCGCACCTGCCTGGCCAGCTCATCGGGGACTTTGACCGACTGGGGAAAATCCTTGATCCAATCGTACGGGCGGCACGCGTCGATGATCGCTCGGGAGTTGAAGCTGGCCTCCTTGCTCTTTTTATTCTTCGGCAGGATCGGGTCGAGCGGGCTGCTCCAGCAGCGGCGCAAGATCTCGATGTCCTCGATCGGATCGCAGCGCGTGGTCATCGCCCAGATCACGTCCTTCATGTCGGTGGGATCGATGTCCTCGTCGACGACCACCGTGAAGCGGCCGAGATACGCCGCCGCGTGACACTGCGACGCGAGCACGCCGGTTTGGCGCGCATGGCCGGGATAGCGCTGCTTGATCGCGACCACGGTGAAGAGCCGCGTGTTGCCTTCCGGCGGGCACCACACGCCGGCGATGTCGGGAACGCCGGCTTTTTCCAGCTCGTCCCAGATCATCGCCGAGCGCCAGAAACTTTTATAGAACGTCGCCTCGGTCGGCGGCCGGCTCGGCGGCGCGCCGGTCATGATCGGATCGTTGCGGAAATAAACCCGCTTCACGCGGAGCACCGGCTCGTCGCGCACGGAGCTCGCGTAGTAGCCGGTCCATTCTCCCAGCGGTCCCTCCGCCTTTTGATCCGACGGCAGACACTCGCCTTCGATGACGAGCTCCGCCGTCGCCGGCACCGGCAGGCCGGTGCGCTCCAAGCGGACCACGTCGATGGGTTCTTTTCTGAGACCGCCGGCGAAATCGTATTCCGAGAGGCCGTAAGGCACTTCGAAAGCCGACGCCATGAAAATCAGCGGGTCGTAGCCGATCGCGACCGCGACGGGAAACGGTCGGTTTTGCGCGAAGTATTTTTCCATTTGAATGCGCCCGTGCCGGCCGGGCGAGATGTAGAGTCCCAAATTTTTCTCGTCGTGGATCATGATCCGGTAAGTCCCGAGGTTGACCCAGCCTTCTTCCGGGTCCCGGCTGATCGTCAAATGACCGGTGCCGATGTAGCGGCCGCCGTCGCCGACGTTATAGCGCGGCGTCGGAAAGCTGAGCAGGTCGACGTCTTTTTCCTCCCAGACGTTTTCCATGAATGCGCCGTCTTTAACGACGTTCGGCGGCACCGGTTTCATCTCTTTGATCCGCCGGCGCCACGTGCTGACGAATTCCATCGGCGGCAGGTCGAGCGGCATGTCGGTCGTGAGCGCGACGCGTTTGATCGAGTTCAGCAGACCCACAGCGAGACGGCGGCCTTTGGGGTAGTCCTTGATCGCGTCGAAGAGAATGCACGGCGCGATTGTTGATTCCTTGCGCGCCATCTCGGTGATGGCGCCGATCTCGAGGTCCCAATCGGCGCCGTCCACTTTTCTGAGCTCGCCGAAGTCGTCCACCTGTTTCAGCCACTCTCTAAGATCGCGATAACTCATGCTTCCTCCTAACGGTAAAGCTTGCGGAAAAATCCGTCGCGCTCGAGCTCGGCGACCAGACTGTTGTCGATAAAGTCGGCCGCTTTGGCCGCCGCGCCCGTCTTGATTTCGAACCTGAGCACCTCCTCGACCGCGTCCAACTTGACGGCAGGAACGCTTTCGAGATGCTTGACGCCGTAAATCCGATAGAGCTCGGCGAGGATTTCCGGATCCTGCACTTTCGTGTATTTGGCGTAAATCTTGAGCGTCGCCTCCCGGTCGGTCTTCACTCGATGAATCCCTTCGGCATAAGCGCGCAGCAGGCGCAGCGCGATGTCGCGGTTCTTGTCCAGAAAGACCTGGGTGGTCGCCAGTGGCGAGTTCGGGTATTGAATCGGCAGGTCGCCGAAATCCACCATCTCCTTGAGCCCCATCTTCAAAGCGGTGAGATTCGTCGGCGGCGAGATCACTCCCGCGTCCACACCGCCGGCCGTGATCGCGCCGAGCAACTGCGGCATCCCGCCGGTTTGCAACACCGCGACATCCGCCCCGCGGCGAAGGTTCCATTTTTTGAGCGCCAAGTCGAGGGCGAAATCGGTCGAGCCGCCGAGACGCGTCACGCCGATCTTCTTACCCTTGAGATCGGCCGGCGACTTGATCTCCGGCTTGGCCATCAGCGAAAAGACCAGCCGATTGATCGTGTTGGCGATCATCTTCAAGTCCGCGCCCCTGAGCGATGCCTGCATCACGGCGCTCGCGCCCAGGCGGACGAACTGCACGTCGCCGCCGATGAGCGCCTGCGTGACGACCGAGCCGCCGCCTATATAAAGGAGCTGAACGTCGAGTCCGTTGCGATTGAAGATGCCGAGATCGTGGGCCATCCAGAGCGGCCCCATCGCGCCGCTGATCGAGCTGTAAGCGACGCGGACTCTTTCAGCGCGGAGGCTCGACGACCGGCAAAGCACGGCGGATAGAACTGCGAGAGTTAGGAGCGCGATTCGATTGACAGCCATAGGTCGCTATTTCTTCGGCACGAGAATCGCCTGGAGCTTGGCCGCAGTCGCATGATCGATCTCGTAGAGGCCGGCAAAGATCTTCGCCGTCGTCGGTCCGTCGATCGGGTCGATATCGAGGTCCGCCTTCTTCGCCTCGGCCAAAAGCTCGGCGTCTTTGAGCGTGTCGAGAAACGCTTTTTGCAGCGTTTGCAGCCTATCTTTCGCCACTCCGGGTGGAACGGAGTAAGGAAACTGCGCGCCGTGCGCGCTGTCGGCGACCCGGAGCAACAGGCGCGCCTCGTCGGTCTTGGCGTACTTGATCGCCAGCGGGACGTCTTTCAAATCGGGATGCGGCTTGAGCGTCGCGAGCAGGACCGGCCGAATCTTCCCCGACTCGAACGCGCTGCGCCAGACGGTTTTGACTGTCTGCCACGAGCCGCAGTAACCGTCGACCTCCCCCGACTCGACGGCGATCCGGGCGTCGGCGCCGCCTTTGTAGCCTTCGATCACCTGCATGGGCAGCCCGAGAGCCGCCTGCAGCAGCTTGGGAACGTCCGAGGTGCTCGTGCCCGGTCCGATCGAAGATATCTTCAGCGGTCGTTTTGCGACGGCCCAATCTTCGACCGTCTTGATGCCGCTTTCTTTGTTGAAGGTGCAGAGCGTGTCGTACGGGCTGGGGACGCCGAGATAGCCGAACTTGCGGCCGTCGAACTTTGCGGCATCGTTCCCCATGATGTGCTGCAGGATCAGCGGCGCGGCCCACGCGCCGATGGTGAGCCCATCGGGCTTCGCCTGGTTGAAAATATAATTGGCCGCGATGATGCCGCCAGCGCCGGTCATATTCTCGACGAACGTCGTGGGATTTCCCGGGATATGTTTGCTCAAGTGACGCGCGATCATCCGGCTGTAGAGATCGAACGAGCCGCCCGCGGAATAGCCGACGACGATCCGGACGGTTTTGTCCTTATAAATAGTCTCCGCCGCGAGAGCGGACCCCGCATGAAACAACGCGATCGAGAGGCAAATTCCAATAACCCTGAAACTCTTAAAATCTTCAACCCTGAAACCCTTCAACCGCATCTGACTCTCCTTTCTCTAACCGCGGCCCACAAATCGGATGGCCTTGCCTTCGGTTCGCTCGAGGTATCGGACAAATCGATACTTGTTTTCCGAGAGATCGATCGTGGGACGCGGAATTTCCCGGTGCACGAGGCTCTCCTCGACCTTGCAGACGATGAAGCGCGGCCCTTTTTTCGTGAGTGCCGCGAGGCCGTCCTTCTTGAACGCCCGGACATTTCGAATCGTCGTCGCCTTTTGGATTCCCGCGCCGCGCGCGACCTTCTCCAAATCGGTCCGTACGGAAGTCGCCGTCGGCTCGCTGATCCGGCTCCCGCTGTAGACGCCGTTGTCGAAGACAAACACGGCGAGATTGGCGGGATTCAAGCGGGCGAGCGTCGGCAGGTTGAAGAGCGAAAGGAGTATACTGCCGTCGGATTCCAGCACGATCACCCTTCGATGCGGCAGAGCCAGGGCGAGGCCGATGCCGACGCCCAGCGCGCAGCCCATCATGCCGAGCAAAAGATTTCCCTCGTGGTTCGAGAGATGGCTCCACTCGATCCGCTGGCCGCTCTGTGACGTGACGACGAGCTGGTCCGTTATGAGCGGCGCCATGAGCTCGAGGCATTCGTGGCGGATCATAGCGTGAATTCTCCAGCGAACACGAGCGCCGCCGGCCCCCTGAGAGCGTTCGCGGCGCGGACGGCGTTGTTGATTTTCGTTTCGAGGCCGGCGCCGTTCTCGATCACCTCGTGCGGGATCGCGAGCGCGTCGAGGACGGGAGCGGCGTGCGCGCCGATCGTGGCGTAGAGAAAGCTGTTGCGCTGGTCGCCGAAGCCGCCGAGAAATCCGACGAGCAATAAGAGCGGGACTCCCAACTGCCTGCCGACGGTCACGAGCGAATAGCACGAAACATAGATGCCGGTGCTCTCGATGTAACAGGCCGCCTGCTTTCCGCCGAGCACGGCGCCGGCGGCGATCGTCACCGCTTCGGCCTCGCTCGCAACGGGCGCGAGCTGAAACGAGGGATCGTCCCGCATCAGCGGAAGGATCTGGCTCAGCCTGCTTTCCGGCAGATAGGCGACGAAGTCGATGCCGGCCTCCTTCAACCCGCTGACAATCCTTTTGGCGAGTTTCGGCTCCATATACCCAGTGCCGATTTCCCTTTGGCGGCCTTTGCTCCTTTGCGCGAGTCGCGTTGTCTTGCTTCGAGACCTTCGTGGCCTTCGTGGTTAAAATCTTCTCACCACGAAGAGCACGAAGTCCACGAAGTTCGGAAGCTACCCTTCGGGCAGAAGGCCGGACTCTTTCAATTCTTTGAACAGCCCGTCGCGCGCCTCTTTGGGCATCGGCTGCGTGTCCCACTTGGGAAAGCGCTTGACGGCGAAGCCCCGCATGCGGAACACCTCGCCGAGCGCGGTCCTGCCGTAACGGCGCAGCGCGCCGCCCACGAGCCGCGCGGCCGTATTCACGCGTTGCTGGATCTCGACCGCCTGATCGTATTTTTTTTCGTCGAGCGCGCGCCAGAGGCTCACACCCAGCTCCGGCAAAAAGCTCGTCGGCGGATTGATCATGCCCGCGAGGCCGAACGGGACGAGCCCGAAGAGGTCGGCATTGCCCGTGAAGACCGAAACGTCCGGCGGAAAAAGCCGCACGTATTCGAGCAATGCGCCCGCGCCGTAGGCGACCTTGATGCCGCGGATCGTCGGGATCGCCTCTTTCATTCGCTTGGCCAGATCCGGCGGGATCGAAATGCCGGAGTACTTTGGATTCTCGTAAATATAAATCGGCAGCTTCACCGCCTGCGCCACCGACCGGTAATGGGAAATAATTTCATACTCGGTATGATCCGAATAATAGTAGGGCGGAACGACGCCGACGGCGGACGCGCCTTTCTCCGCGGCATGAATGGCGAGCTCGACCGTGCTCTCCGCATCCGCGGTGCCGACGTGAATGATGACGGGAATTCGCGCGCGCGCCTGATCGAGCGCGATCGCGGCGGCTTTTTTTCGCTCCGTGATCGACATGGCGGGGCCTTGACCCGAGGACCCCAGGACAAAGAGGCCCTGCACCGCTGTCTTGACATAGAAGTCGACGAGCTTTCGCATCAACGCCTCGTCGACCCTTTCTTTCTCATCGAAAGGAGTGATGAGCGGGACCAGGACTCCTTTTATCATGCGCGCCTCCTATTTATTTTGTGCAGCTTTTCACCGGCCGCTTTTCTGACACCGGTAAACGAATCGAAATAGACGATCTCCCCTTCCCGTCCCCTGGGAGCCATGCCTTTGAGACGGTCTCCCCTCTGCGCCGCCGCGATCTCGTCGCGGATGATTTTTCGAAACATGATGACGCCGCGGTCGGAAGTCGCGAGACGCTCCGCGCGCTCGCCGAGCAGCCCCTGCGTCGATTGGCTCATGATGTCTTCCTGGCGGACGTTGCCTTTGAACGGCATGTACTTGCGGCGGTCGTATTCCATGACTTCCTGCTTCGGCACTTCGGCGGCGCGGAGTTGCTGAAGCTTCGCGAAAAAGTTTTTGTCCGTGCCGGTGTAATGATTGACGGTGAAGATCGTGAAGCGCTCGTCGTCGTTCGGCGTGAGAAACAGGACGTGCTCGCACTGCGAGCCCTCGGTCATCAGCTTGACCGCGTCGACCTTCGCGTGGACGAACTCGGTGTCGCCCACCTGGATGATGCTCGGCAGCGCCAGGCTCATCGTGTCGACGAACTCGGTCCCGGCCGCGGGTCCGGGCTTGGTCATTACGACTTTGATACCGTAGTCGGTCTCGACGAAATCGAACCTCGGCATATCGCGGTAGCTGAAAAACTGATCACCCCACGATTGCTCGCCGTAGCCGGTGTGGCGGTGGAGAATGCAGATGTGGGACGGATCGACGGAGTTCTCGTAGAAGTTGAACCAGTTGTAGTCGTTGGTGCGCACCGGCTCGATCTGTCTCTGGCCGCCGCGATCGACGAGACAGGAATAGCGCGGCAGGGCCGGCGGCTTGTCGGGATTCGGTCCCATGTAAGCGAAGATGAGCCCGCCTTGCTCGCGCACCGGATAGGAGAGATGCTTGACCTTTTTATGGAAGACGCTGTCCTTCGGCTCGGCGGGCTGCTCTAAACATTGACCTGAAACGTCGAAGAGCCATCCATGATACGGACAGCGGAGACCGCAATTTTCGATATCGCCGTACTCGAGCGAAGTCCCGCGATGCGGGCAGTGGAGACCCAGCAATCCGATTTGGCCTTTGGGATCGCGAAACAGCACCAGCTCTTCGCCGAGAATTTTCACCGCTTGGGGAATGTCGTGAAGGTCCGCCGCGGTGCCGACGACCAGCCAATACCGGCGGAACCATACGCCCGCGGGCGTGCCGGGACCGACGTAAGGAATGTCGGCGCTCGTCGCCTGCTTATTATTTTTTTTCGCGTTGCCGGCTTTCATGGATGAGTCGCGGTCGAGAAATTTTTCGCTCAGCCGCCGAAGCCGAATTCCTTCCAGCGTTTGAGAACCGTCTCTCTCATCTCGTCGGTCGGCTGGGCGACCTGGCCGCGAAAGCCTTCCTTGATCGTCGCGTCGATCATCATCTTGGAGGTAACGCCGTCCGCCGTCGAGGACGGCTCCAGGCTGCTCGTGATGCCTTTCGGGATCACGTACATGTCCGCCGCCGGCTGAAACCTCGTCGTGAGCGCCCAGAGGATTTCGTTGGGGTCGTAGAGGTTGATGTCCTCGTCGACGACGATGACGTGCTTCCACTTGCCGCTCCTGGTGTAGAGGGAAGCCGCGAGCATATTGTTCATGAGCCCCGGTCGCTTCAGCCGTCCTTCAACCTGAAGAATCAAAACGATCGAAACTCCCCACGGCGGCGCGTACGCTTTCTTGAGCGCGGGGTACGCCGGCTTCAACTCCTGATAGGCCGCCACGGCGTAGGTCAGCGCGTCGACGTAGAGGTGCTCGTGCGGCGGTTTTCCCAGCCAGATGTTGTGCCAGATGGGATTTTTTCTGTGGGTGACCGCCTGGATCGTCATGATGCGCTCGTTCGGCACCTTCTGCGTCGTGTAGCCGCAAAATTCTCCGAACGGCCCTTCGCCGCCGGTCTTGGCGGGGATTGACAACTCGCCCTCCAAAACGATCTCCGCCAGCGCCGGAACTTCCAGATCGACCGTTCGGCACTTGACGACGTCGACCGGCTCGCCGGCGAGGCCGCCCGCGATTTCCAATTCGTAAACGCCGATGCGCGGCTCGAACTGCGAGGCGACGTACACCGCGGGCGGCACGCCGACCGAGACCGCGACCTCGAACTTTTTCTGCCCGCGCTTCTCCGCATTCTTCATGAAATCGTAGCCGTCGTGGCCGGGCGTCAGCCTGAGGCTGACTTCGTTCTTCGAGACGAGCATCATCCGGTAGATGCCGAGGTTCATGCCGTACTCGGGATCTTTGATGATGACGTGGCCCGCGGTGATGTACGGACCGCCGTCGTTCGGGTTGTTCGTGCAGATCGGCAGCTTCGTGAGATCGACGTCCCTGCCTTCCATGACGACTTCCTGGCAGGGCGCGTCGGAAACGAGCCGGGGCGGAATCGGATGGGTCGCGCGCTTGACCGTCTCGTCGAAGACGTTTTCTTGCGAGAGTCCGAGCGCCATCGCGACCCGCTTGTCGCCGAAGAGAAGCTGCCCGACCACGGGCATCGTGGAGCCCTTCACGTTCTCGAACAGCACGGCCGGGCTGCCCGGCCGTTCGTTCAGGACCTTACAGATCGCGCCGATCTCATGCCGGGGGTCGACCGGAGCCTTGATTCTTTTGAGCTCGCCTTCCCGTTCCAGAACTTTCAGAAATTCTTTCAAATCCATCATCGACAAATTCACCTTACGCGCCAACGATTCCGACCATAAGACGATCTCGAAATCGTGTCAATCTTGAGCGCACCAAAACGTTATCTGCCGAAGAAAGGAAGCTGATCGGAAAATTTCGGGTTGGAAAATCGCAGACAGTGGCAGCTGCCGATTTAGAATTTCGCCCCCTGGTTGACTCTTTCTCGCTCCGATTGGAGACCGGCCAACTGTTCCAGGGCGCGCTGCACGTAAACTTTAGCCATTCGCTTACGATACCAGTAATCCAAGTCCGCGTTGTCCAACGGGTGCGCGGCTCTCGACGCCGCATCGGCCGCCGCCTCGATCATTTCCGCCGTAACCTTCCCGCCTTCTAACAGCCGGCTCGCCTCCGGAACAAGTTTCGGCGCCGAGGAAACCGCCGTCAATGCAATCCGCGCGAGCCGGCACTCGCCGCCGGTCAAGTCCAGCGCCGCGGCCACTCCCAAGACCGGAAAGTCGAACGACCCGCGGCGGCGGAGCTTCAAGTAAACGTTGCGCCATCCGAGCGCTTGCGGTGGAATCACGACGCCGCGCAGCACCTCGTCGCTGCGCTTGCCTAGATAGTTTATGCCGTCGTCGCGATACAGCTCGGCGAGCTTGACCCGGCGCTCGCCCAGACTTCCCAACAATACCGCCTCCGCATCCAAGCTCAGAAACACCGGCGCGGTATCCGAGGAGGAGATCGCGAGACATTTGTCGCTGCCGGGGGCGACCCAACAGACGTCGCCGTCTTTTTTCATGCAGAAGCCCACCGCCTGGCGCCAAAAAAAGGTCTGGTCATAGTAGTTGCACCGCGTATCGACCAGCACGTTGCCGCCGATCGTCCCCATGTTGCGAAGCTGCGGCGTCGAGACCGACTCCGCCGCGTGAGAGAGCGCGGGGAAGCGCTTCGAGATCAATGGATGGCCGGAGACCGCCGTCAACGTCTCGCCGGCGCCCAGCCAAATTCCTTCTTGGCCGCGGCGAATCCCCTTCAATTCGCGCAGCGTTCTCAGCGACACCAGATGGCGCGGCGTAAATTGCCCGCGCTTCATTTTCGGATACACGTCGGTGCCGCCGGCGACGACCATCGCGTCGGGACCGAGATCGGCCAACACTTTCACGGCCTCCTTGAGAGACTTGGGTTTCAGATAATTAAAGTCGGGTAATCGCAACATGATATCTTGACACGCGCACCGTCACCCTTCCCTCTCCCTCGATTACGAGGGTAAGACTTTTGCCCTCTCCCGCTGGGAGAAGACTAGGGTGAGGGATTTCTTGGCCACGATTTCAACTCTTTTGCGCCACCTCGACGCCTTCGCCCGGCTGCCACTTGATCGGCGGCGGAAACTGAAACTCGGGAATCGAAACCGGCTTCAGTCGACCTTCGAGCGCGCGCAGGATTTTGTCCGGCGTGATTGGGACATCATGAATTCTCACCCCGATCGCGTCGTACACGGCGTTGGCCACCGCCGGGACGACCGGAAGCAGCGGTCCCTGTCCCGCCTCCTTGGCGCCGAAGGGCCCTTCGGGATCGTTGGTCTCGACGAGGATCGTTTCGATCTCCGGCGTCTCGAGAGTCGTCGGACTCTTATATTCGAGAATCGACGGGATCTTGTGCAGGCCGTTCTTGCGGAAGATCTGCTCTTCCATCAACGCCTCGCCGAGCGCCATGTAGACGCTGCCCTCCGTCTGTCCCTCGACCAAAAGCGGATTGAAAGCGCGCCCGCAGTCATGCGCGATCCAGACCTTGTCGATTTTGATTTGGCCGGTCGCGCCGTCGCAGTGAAGCTCCACGATGGAAGTCGAATAGCTGTACGCCGGCGTGGGACCGACTCCGGAGCCCTTGAAGTCGCGCGGATTCTTGGGCGGCCAGTAGCTCCCGGTAGCGCCCAAGGTGCCGAATTTACCCTCGGCTTTCTGCACGCAGTCGGCGAAGGCGATGCCGCGCTCGGGGAGGCTCGCGCTGCGGATCTTTCCGTCGGCGAACTCGAGATCGTGCGCCGGAATCTCCAGCGCTTCGCCGGCGACTTCGAGCAGCATCGGCTTCAACTTGCCGCACGCCTGCAACGCGGCGTTGCCGGTCATGACCGTCACCCGGCTCGAGTAGCTTCCCAGATCGACCGGCGTCAAATCGGTGTCGGCGGTGACGACGCGAATGTCGGCGGGGTTTATGCCGAACTCTTCCGCCACGGCGTAGGCGAGAATCGAATCCGATCCCTGGCCGATGTCGATCGAGCCGCAGAAGACCGTCACGCCGCCGCTCCGGTCGAGTTTGATCTGCACGCCCGAGTGAGGCATGTCGTTCCAATAAATCGGCAGTCCCGCGCCGCTGATGTAGGCGCTGGCGGCAAAGCCGACCCCGTGTCCGAAAGGAAGGTGGCGGAACTTCTTCTTCCATTCCGCCCGCTCAGCCACCCGCTCGCAACACTCGCGCAGCCCCGTCGTGCTGACTCTTAAGCCGTTCACGGTGACCGTGTCGGGCTCGACCAGTTGCTTGAGCCTCAGATCGATCGGATCGATGCCGAGCTTCTCGGCGATCTCGTCGAGCTGGATCTCCATGGCAAAGCGCGGCTGCGGCGTGCCGTGGCCGCGCTTCGGCCCGCACGGCGGCTTGTTGGTGAAAACGCGCACGCCGTCGAACTTGTAGGCCGGCAATTGATAGGTGACGGTCTGCAGCGCGCCGGTGTAGTAAACCGTCGCCAAACCGTAGCTGCTGTAACCGCCGCCGTCGAGAAACGTCTTGAACTGCATCGCGGCAAGGGTACCGTCTTCTTTCACCCCGGTTTTCACCCACATCTTTACCGGATGTCTGCCGCGGTGCACGTAGAAAGATTCCTCGCGCGTAAGCGTGATCTTGACCGGCCTTCTCGCGATCATCGAGAGCTTGGCGACGCAGATCTCGTGGGAAAACGGATCGCTCTTGCCGCCGAAGCCGCCGCCGACCGGCGTGGCGATGACCCGGATGCGGCTGGCGGAAATCCCGAGGACTTTGGCCAGCGCGCGGTGGAGATAATGCGGCGTCTGAGTCGAAGACCAGACGGTGAGCTTGTCGTCCGGACCGTAGAAACCTACCGCGCAGTACTGCTCCATCGGAAGGTGAGTGTTCCCCTGATAGAAAAACGTGCCTTCAAAAACATGGTCCGACTGGGCGAACGCGTCCCCGACGTCCCCGAATTCGAGCGAGACGACCTTCTGAATATTTGCGCGCCGGTTCCAGGCGTGGATCCGTTGGCTCTCTGCGGTCGAAGCCAATGCCTCTTCGATCGAGAGAATCGGCTGCAAAACCTTGTATTCGACGTCGATGGCGCCGAGCGCCCGTTCAGCGAGGCTCTCGGTGGCGGCCGCCACGGCGGCGACGGGATCGCCCGCGTAGCGCACCTTGTCGACCGCCAGCGCCTCCTCGTCCTGCGTCGAGGGCATGATGCCGAATTTTTCCGGCAAGTCCTTTCCCGTGATCACCGCGTACACGCCGTCGAGCGCGAGCGCCCGCTCGGCGCGGATGCCGAGCACCCGCGCGTGCGGGTGGGGGCTGCGCAGCAGCTTTGCGTAGAGCATGCGCGGCAGGTAAAGATCGTCGGCGAAGATCGTTTCCCCCGCGCATTTGGCCATCGCGTCGATCTTCGGCAGGGCTTTGCCGATCACGGAAAAACTTTTCGTCTTCATCGGTTCGGTTTTTTTATTTTTGCCTTTTTCAGCCTGAGGCTGATCCGCCAATCCCTGTTGAGCCTGAGGCTCATCAGCCTTTCTTTTTGGCTGAGGCGGGGCCTTTTACTTTTTACTTTCTTGTCAACTTCTCGCAGCCAGCTCGACCGCTTGCAGGATTTTCGTATAGCCGGTGCAGCGGCAGAGATTGCCCGACAAGGCTTGACGGATCTCGTCACGGCTCGGATGGGGATTTTTATCGAGCAGCGCCTTGGCCGTGAGCAGAATTCCGGGGATGCAGTAGCCGCACTGGGTCGCGCCCAAATCCGCAAACGCGCGCTGCAGCCGGTGCGGCCTCCCGCCTTGGATCAACCCTTCGACGGTCGTGATTTCGCTGCCTTCGGACTCCACGCCGAGGGCCAAGCAGGAGAGAACCGGCGTGCCGTCGATCAGCACCGCGCAGGTGCCGCACTCGCCCAATTCGCAGCCGTGTTTGGTTCCGGTGAGGCCGAGATCTTCACGTAAAACCTCCAGCAAGGTCTTGTTCGTCTCCGTCGCGACCTCTCTGATCTCGCCGTTGACCTTTAGACGCAGCAATCGCTTGCCGCCCGGCGTGAGGTTTTTTTTCGTCTTTGGCGTCATCACTCCCTAGCAACGCACTAATTCACGCCGAGGGGAAGGAGCCGCTGCAGCGGTCCTTAAAACGTTCGCCTACGATTTAAAGAACCTCTTCGCCTTGAGTTCGAAACGCGGCAACGTCCCGGCGGCGACGATTTCCACCTCGGGGCGAAGCCCGATCGATTCGCGAAACTTGCGGACCACCCTCTCCGCTAATCCGAGCGGTGCGGCGTGCCCGGGCACGGGCTCCAATTTCAGCCGCAGCTCGACCAGCGACTGCCGCTGCACGGCATCGACACGAAACTCCTCGATCTCGGGAAATTCCCGCATCACGTTCTCGATCGCGGCGGGAAACACGTTCACGCCGCGCACAACGATCATATCATCCACTCGTCCCAGGACTCCACCTTGCAAGCGCATGAAGCGCCGGCCGCATGGGCAAGGCTCGTAATTCGGCTCGATGAGGTCGCCGGTCCGGTAGCGAATCACCGGGCTGCCGATGCGGCCCAGATTGGTGATCACCAGCTCTCCCCTTTCGCCTTCTTCGACCGCTTCACCGGTCGCGGGATCGATAACCTCGGCGATGAATTCCCGCTCGTTCAGATGAACTCCGCCGGGCCGGGATTCGCACTCGAAACCATAGGCGCCGACTTCGGTCGCCCCGGGATGATCGAAACACTTTACGCCCCACGCCTCTTCGATCATCTTCTTGGTGCTGGGAATGCTGGCGCCGGGCTCGCCCGCATGGATCGCAATCCTCACTGACGAACCGCGCGCCAGGTCGATGCCGGCCTTCCGCGCCTCCGAAGCCATGTGCAGCGCGTAAGTCGGCGTCGAGACCAGGACCGTGGCGCCGCAGTCCAGGATCGCTTTGATCCGCTGCGCGGTCGATTGGCCGCCGCCCGAGACGGCCAACGCGCCGATCTTGCGCGCGCCCTCCCAGCCGCTCCAAAAACCGATGAACGGGCCGAAGGAGAACGCAAAATAAATGCGATCGTCCGAGCGGACGCCGGCGGCTTGAAAGATCGTCTTCCAGCACTCGGCCCACCAATCCCACGATTCTTCGGTGTCGAGCCAGTACATCGGCTTACCGGTGGTTCCGGAAGTCTGGTGGACGCGGATATATTTTTCCGGAGAAAAACTCAGATCGGTGCCGAAAGGCGGATGCCCGAGCTGATCCTCGATCAGCTCGCTCTTGGCGGTAAAGGGCAACCGCTTGAGTTCTTCCAGGGTGTCGATTCCCGAGATGCCGTTGTTCGACAGCTTTCGGCGGTAAAACTCATTCGTCGCCAAAACCTGCCGGAACATCGGCCCCAGCCTCTCGAGCTGATGCTCTTCGATGGCGCTTCGGTTGTTTAAAATTTTCATCTTTGACACCGAGCATAAACGCTAACCGGAACGGCTTGCAAGCGGGAAAGGTTTCGGCCTAGAATCTCACTCGACGTTTTGATGGAGGTTAGCCATGAAGATCAACGTCGGCATCGACCTGGGAACGTTCACGCGCCGCGAATTTCTCGGCCGCACACTCAAAGGCGGGGTTGCGCTGACGGGCGCCCTCACGCTGCCTTGGGATCTCGCCTGGGCCCAGACGAAGCTCCAGGTCGGCACGATGAAGATCGGCGATCTTTCCCCGTTTTTCATTGCGGAAGAGCGCGGCTTCTTCAAAGAAGCGGGACTCGACCTGAACATAACCGCTATGGTCGGCGGAGCGGCGATCAATCCGGCCCTCGCCTCGGGCGCGCTCAACATCGGCTGGTCCAACGTGGTGTCGATCTATCAAGGCCATCTGGAAGGTTTCGACTATCGCTTCATCGCCAACGGCGCGATCAACAAGCGCGGCACGAACGATGTCTTTGGTTTTCAGGTCGCGGAGGACTCGCCGATCAAATCGGCCAAGGATCTCGCGGGCAAAACGGTCGCCGCCAACACGTTAAGCAATATCATTCAAGCTTCGGGCCAACATTGGATCGACAGCAACGGCGGCGACTCATCCAAGGTCAAATGGGTTGAGATTCCGTTCCCGCAGATGGAGCCGGCGCTGGTGCAGAAACACATCGACGCGTTCGTCGCCGTCGAGCCCTTCGTGACGGTGCCTTCGCAGGTGAACAAAAAGACCAAAGTGCTCGGCTACCCGCTCGGCGGCATCGCGCCGCGGCTGTTGATCGCGTCCTATTTTGCCAGCCAAGCCTGGATTCAGAAGAACGGCGACACGGTGAAGGCGTTCATCACGGCGCTCAACCGGGGGATCGACGCCCACAATTCCAATCCGGAAGAGGCGAAGGCGGTTATCGCGAAGTACACCGGACTCAAGCCCGAATTTCTAAAACTCGTGGCGCTGCCCGCGTTCGAGAAGAAATTACTGGAGTCGGACCTGCAGCCGTTGATGGACGTCGCGCTCAAATACAAGCTCATCGCCCGGAAGTTCCAGTCCCGGGAGGTGATCTCCAGCTACGCTCTCACTTAATTCCTCGACCCGTAGTTGTTACGACCGGGCACGACCCATAGGGTGGTCGTCCCCATCCGGAGGCGAAGTTGATTTTCCGCCGCGCGAAGAAGTTATCCGCGGGTGAAAAGAAGCTGATCGAGTTCCTTCAAGCGGTTTCCTAGGTACAGGCCCTTTTCGCACTGCTTCCCATCCTCAATTTCCATCGCTATTTCTAAGACCGATTTCAATCGAATTTTATTCCCGGATACGGGACTTCGAGCCGTCGCGGCAATTTTTAAAAAATTTTTCCTTTTCAGGAAATTTTTTCAACCAGATTCTTGTCATACAGGACAAGGGCCAACAATCGGCCGGAAAGGAGGTGAAAAAAATGAAAAGTATCCAGTTACTATTATCAGCCCTGTTTTTTACCGGGACTTTGGGATTGAGCGCCCAGCCTCTATGGGCTCAGGTATCGGCTCAGGGCATTCTGTCGGCGGTCGTTCTTCCAGGCAGTGACTACTGCCACATGAAGTTTCCAGCGATTCGTGAAGAGACGTTAGGTTGGGATCATCCGATCCTGAAGGATGCTGACTCTGGCGATATCATCGACTTCTACGGACCGTGTAACCACGACCCTCTGGGAAAGGATGAAATCCGTACCCAAATTGATCAGCAGCGCTATCGTAGAGATGCGTTCAAGGATTGATAGGCCCATGACTGAGTTCAAGGGGGAAGGGTTTATAACTCTCCCCCGAGGATTCGAGTCAGTTGTTTCTGGAAATCCGGCTAAGATCTTTTCCGCAGTCAGAAAATTTGGAGAGTTCGGGAATATATATTCATGAAAGCAGTCTTCCAATTTCAAAGGAGACCATCACATGAAGACAATAGACAACGCACGAAGACACAAGGCCTCATGGCGGCTCTACGCCTTGATAGGCGCGCTGGCAAGTCCGTTTGCGCTCGCGGCCTCAACCCAGATGTCGCATGCGGCGTCCGCCGCTCCGGCAACCAAAGCCTACGTCGGCAATTTCAAAGACAACACGGTGAGCGTGATCGATACGGCCAGCGGCAAGGTCGTCGCGACTGTTCCGGTCGCCGCCGGGCCGCACGGCATGGCGATAACGCAAGACGGCCGCACCGTCTACATAAGCGGCGACGCCACTTCGTCGCTCGACGTCATCGATACCGCCACCGACAAAGTCGTGAAGACGATCAACGTCGGCAAGGCGCCGAACGGCGTGGCGCTCACGCCCGACAACCGGCTGCTGCTGGTCTCGGTCTACGGGGAAGACCGTATCGCGTTCGTCGATATCTCGACACAGGCCGTGGTTGCCACGATGGCGGTGCCCAAGCCGCATACCGTCGCGATCAGCCCCGACGGCAAGCTCGCGTACGTCACGGTGCAGGAACCGGGCCACTTCGCGCTCGCGCTCATCGACCTGGCTACGCGCAGCGTCGTTCGCACCCTGGCGCTCGACAAGACGCCGCGCGACGGGGAATTCGGTTACGACGGCAAGGTATTCTACTTTACCCAGGCCGGGGTCAGTACAGTCCAGGTGCTCGATCCGGCCTCCGACAGGATCGTTATGCAGATTCCGACGGGCGTATCGCCCCATTTCGTCAGTTACCCGCGCGGCTCCGCGTTTGGCATCGTCGTGGTGCAGGGGTCTAGCGAGCTGCTCTTGTTCGACCCGACGACGAACAAGCCGGCGCACAGCGTCGCGGTCGGCAAACAGCCGCACTGGGCGACCGTGTCCGGCGACGGCAAAACCGCGTATGTAACCAACGAGGGCTCGAACGATGTCACCGTCGTCGATCTCGCAACCGGTCAAACTTCGACGATCGCGGTCGGCAACGCGCCGCGCAAGGTTGTCGTCCAGCAAACCGCGGCGACCGTAAGGAAAGGAAGTTAGGATGACAACTCGCAATAGACAAGTTACCAAGAGCTCTGCAAGGCTGTTCGCCAAGATCGGACTGATCGGCCTGATCGGCCTTTTCGCGCTCGGCGTCTGCCCGCAGATGGCGCAGCCGGCATTTGCCGCCCCGGCGGCCGCAGTGGAGGATGGCGCCAAGGTCTCGATCGCCAATTTTGCCTTCACGCCGGGAGAGATCACGGTAGCTCCCGGTAAGAGCGTCACCTGGACCAACGACGACGGCGCGCCGCACGGACTGGAGTATAATGACGGCGCAGAGGGCAAGGATCTCTTGCTGCCTGGCGCGAGCTTTAGCCGTCGCTTCGACCGGCCCGGCACCTACGATTACAACTGCTCGGTGCATCCCTATATGACCGGCCGGGTGATCGTAGGTGCCCGGTGATGCGTGTTGCGCACGTGCGCGGCCGAGGTTGAGAAGGAAGGAGCACATCATGAAAAAAGTCTCACGTATTTTAATGTTGGTTGCTTTGCTCAGCGTCGGCCAGTCTTTTAATGCGTCTGCGGCGGAACCGCCGAAGGGGAAATCGATCACGCTGGGCGACCTGACATTCTCGGATCACGGGACCAAAGACGCCAAGGATCAAACCGAGTTGGATTTGGAGGCCGATAATTACTACTTCGAACCCACTTTCCTGCGCGGCGCGCCCGGACAAAAGCTCAAGCTGGAGATCGAGAACGAGTCGAGTACGCTGCACAACTTCAGCATCCCGGAGCAGCATATAGATGTGGACATCGCGCGGAAGGGAAAAGTCGTGGTCGAAGTCACATTCCCGTCGTCCGGAGTGGTGCGCTTTTTTTGCAAGTTTCACGTGTCGCGAGGCATGAATGGCGAGCTGCTGACCGGAGACGCCAAACCGTAGACCGTCTCACCAAGGAGCAAAAACGAGTTGGCTTCTGTTAAGAATTCGAACCTGAGAGATAATGCAATGATGAAAGACGGAAGATGGTTATTTTTGCTCCTTTCCTTTTTTCTGTTTGATCCCGTCGAGGCTCGATCCCAAGGGTCCGGCAGTGATCTTATCCACAGAGGTCAATATATCTTTTCGCTGGCCGGTGGCTGCGCTTGCCACACCGCCCCCAAGGGGACGCCAAACGTCGGCGCGCGTGAATTCCCGATCCCCATGGCAAAGATCTACTCGACCAACCTTACGGCGGATAAAGAGACGGGTCTGGGAGACTGGTCGGATCAACAGATCCGCGACGCCATGACCAAGGGGATTAGAAAGAACGGCGAGAAACTTCTGCCTGTGATGCCCTATGAGGCTTACTCGGGTATGTCGGAAGAGGACCTCACCGCTCTCATCGCTTATTTAAGGAGCTTGAAAGCGGTGCCGAAGAAAACCCCTGGGTTGAAAACCTGGGCGCCCTTCTATCGCGCCGGCGGCACTTTCGTTTGGTTTCAATTCTTCAGCCGTTTTTCCAATGCTCCTGCGAAAGCTCCGCAAAGCGGCATCGAGAGGGGACGTTATCTGGTTGAACACGTAGCCCTCTGCATCGATTGCCACACGCCGAGAAATTTTATCGGCGTGCCTGATCGCTCGCTCTATCTCGCCGGAACCAAGAAGGGGCCCTTGGGCAAGGAGATTCCGAACATCACTCCCGACAAAGAGACCGGGATTGGGGATTGGAGCCGCGACGATATCGCGGAAGTTCTTTTGACCGGAACAAAACCGGATCTAGAGAAGGTGGAAGAGTTGATGGCCGAGGTCGTGGAGAGCGGCTACAAGAACATGAGACGCGAGGATGCTTTGGCGATCGCGGACTATCTCAAATCTATCCCGCCGATTACGAATAAAATTAAATAATGGCACGCGGATCGTCCTAGCCGGCGTTGGAGATGGAAGTGCTTCGTCATAACCGAGATCGGAATGCTTCGAGTGCGAGCCGACATCGTCCGGCGCCTCATGCAGCAGCTTAAAACCGAACTCAAGGATGTCCAGCGCATCGGGGTGCCGGAGACGGGCTCATGGCGATCTTCCCAGATGATCGCTCAGCCGCCGAGCACGCTCTGAACGCCACCCGGAGCGCCTTTGCCGCACAGCACCAGGTAGAAGAACTGAATGAAGAGTTCGCCGGTGTATCCCAACCGGTTTTTCTCCACATGGGGATCAACAGCGGACCGGCTCTCGTAGGCGCCACCAAACTGTCCTCTAGCGCAGGAGCGCGATGGACCTTTACGGCGTCTGGTCCGGTAACCAATTTAGCCGCCCGCGTCGCCGGCCAAGCCGCGAAAGGCGAGATCTTTGTGACTGCTTTCACGGCAGAGCGCATCAAGGGTTATTTCGTTTTAGAGAACCTGGACAAGCGCAGTCTCAAGAACGTTGATGCTCCGGTGGAAATTTACCGGGTTATTCCGCCAGGCGTCTACGATACAGTCGAACGAAACAAATAAAGTCGCTCCGCTATCGAGTCGCCGCGGTCGACCCACTTGCGCCCGTTCGATGCTTACGGTCTAGGCGAGGTTCGATTTTGTACCAACTGCACGAACTCTTGCAGCTCGTTCTTGTCCAGGTCAGACGCCGCCCAATACGTCATGCGCGATTGGGTCCAGTGAATTAAGTTATAACCTAGGCGCGATACCGCCTTCGTGGGAACGTCCGTCTCAGAGGCCGGCCATACAAACAGATTGATCAAATGCTTCCGCCGTTCGTAAACCAAGGCCGCGACGGGTCGGTTCTCCAGATAGTCGAGGCGGCCGCCGATTAAAGGAAATCCTTGCTGGGCGAAATCTTCCACTGGAGGAGAGAAGTCCAGTTTGCCGGCAAACCACGGTTTCACCGTATGCTGATCCGAGGAAGAGATGTCCGCCAGATGGTTGGCCATGAGCGAGCGCAAATGCCCGGATAGGACTTCGGAAGTCAATCGATCCTCGGCAGACGATCCGCGCAAAACAGGCAGAAGAGCCAAAACTACGAGTGCAGCGACCGCCATCGAAACCGCGATGCCGGTCCAGCGCCGGAACACCGCTCGAGGAGACGCTTCGACTTTGGCCGCTTTACGCAGCGACGATTGGATGCGGCTCCGCAGAGCGGTCGAAGGCCTGTAATAGAGCGAGTCCGCCTTTAGTCCGTGCCGCAGCGCCTGATGATTTTTGTAGCTCTCCGAGCAAGGCGCGCATTGTTCGAGATGACGATCGATCTCTAGATTCTTCACCAGGTCCAATTCGCCGTCTCCATAGGGATCGATCAAATTTTGCGTCTCTTTACAGTCCATCCTAGGGCTCCTCTTTCACACGATCGACAAGAAGCTGCTTCAGCCGCTCGCGGGCGCGCGCCAGGCGTGACATGACCGTGCCCAATGGAATCCCGGCGATATCGCCAATTTCCTTGTAAGATAGACCTTCCAGATCGCGTAATACTACGATTTCACGAAACTCCGTCGATAGCTCTTCCAAGCTTTGTCTCAGCATTTGATCATTGGCGCTTTGAAGCGCGAGAGTTGCGGGGTTTGAAGCATCGCTGTCGGGCGTATGAATCTTTTCGTCAAAAGAACTTATCGCCTCACGCGGCCGATTCTGTTGCAGCCAGGTGTAGCAGGTGTTGCGCAAGATCGTGAGCAGCCAGACGCGGCTATCGCCGCCGCGAAAATTGTCGAAAAATTTAAACGCGCGCAAGCAGGCCTCCTGCGCCACGTCTTCCGCGTCATGCTGATTGCGCGTCAACCAGCGGGCCAAATTGTATGCCGCGTCCAGATGCGGCAAGATGGTTTGTTCAAACCGCGCTTGTTTTTCCCGCTCCTTCAAATGAAGACCGCTCTCCGCACTATTTTATTCCCGCAACCGGACGGATATTTGCTTGATGGCGTCGCTTTTTTGGCAAGCCAAGTCTATTGAGCGGCCTATGGCAAGTCAATGAATACGCCGTTAATCGGCAGGTCGCCGGCTGGCGCGCGCAAAGGCCTGCCGGGAAGTGATCGGCGTCGAGCCTGCGAGCCGGCTCGACGGAACATTAGGTTTTCTAGTGAACAGTGCCCTTGGGCGAGGAATCTTGACTGAATTCATCGATCCAGCGGGTGTCGGAGACGCGACTCCGAAGAATCTCGGCCAAGACCAGGCTCGCCAGCGTGTAGGCTTCCTTATTACTCCTGCAGGATTCGAAGACCGCCTCGCTGACCGCTTCGATGAGTTCTCCGAGTGTGGTGTCGATTCTGCCTTGGTTTTCATTGTGTTTCATGGTCGTTCTTCCTTTTTCCGCCCGACCTTTCTGAACATCGCGTCCCAAAAGAGCTTCCGCCGCATCCTACATTCCCTTGGCCTCTGTGAGTTTTAGACGCGCGAAAACGTAAAATGTTGTAAGCGCCGCCGGACAGGCAAACCGAAGGCGCCCGATGACCGCGTTCATTGGAGAAAAAAACAGCCGGGATCGGCTTGCACAACAACGACTTACGCGGCCGTTACCGGACCCCGTGGGAACTTCCGCCGCGCGAAAGACTATGATAGAGAGGCCTTGCATGAACCTTGGCAAATGGCTCTTGGCCGGTTGTCTCACGACTCTGTTGCCCGCTTTTGCCGGCGCCGGGGAGGCGCAGACGGAATGGGAGAAAACGCTCGCGGCGGCGCGCAAAGAAGGAACGCTCGTCGTCGGCATTCCCGCCAGTGCCGAGTTGAGAAAGGCGATCGAGGCGAAGTTTCCGGAGAAGTTCAAAATTCCTTTGGAGCTTTTCCCCAGCCGCGGCCCGGAAAACGCCACCCGAATCATCAACGAGCACAACGCCGGCGTGCGCTACTTCGACGCCTTTATCTCCGGCGGGGCGACGCCGTTGACCATGATTCCCGTCGGCGCGGCGGACGAGCTGCTGCCTTACATGATCCTGCCGGAAGTGAAAGAGCCGAAAAACTGGTGGGGCGGTCACATCTGGGAGGACAACGTCAGCACGAAAAAATACATCTATGCTTTTCAATGCTACACGAGCGAGACGTTCTGGTATAACACCGGCCAGGTGCAGCCGAACGAGATCCGTTCGTACGACGATCTGCTGAACCCAAAATGGAAAGGCAGGATTGGATTTCTCGATCCGCGCAACCCGGGCTCCGGGCAAAACAGCTGGACGTTTTTGTGGAAAGTGAAGGGCGAAGAGTATCTGAAGAAGCTCGTGCAGCTCGATCTGCTCGTCACGCAAAACCAACGGCAGCTCGCCGAAGGCCTGGCGAAGGGAAAACTCGTCTTTACGGTCGGGCTCAGCCACTACACGTATGAACCGTTCATGAAATCCGGACTGCCGGTCGGTCCGATCCCGCGCATCAAAGAAGGCGGCCAGGCGAACAACGGCAGCGGCGTTCTGACCGTGGTGAAAAATCCGCCGCACCCGAACGCGGCGAAGATTTTTGTCACCTGGCTGCTGGGCAAGGAAGGGCAGGAGCTTTACGGCAAGGCGATGATCCAGGGATCGCGCCGGCTCGACGTCGACACGCAATGGCTGAGAGAGTTCGGCATCGAGGGTTGCAAAGACGTGATGACGGTGGATGATTATTACCGTCTCGAGACGCACCTGGAATCATCGGTGCAGAAGTTGAGGACGCCCGCGATCGCGCTGGCGACCAAGCTGCTGAAATAAGGCGAGACTCTAAGAACAAAACCAAAAAGACGGAGCGCTGTTATGATCACGCAACCAGAAAACGATCTGCTGACCGAAGTCGGCCGCGGCAAGCCGGCCGGAGAACTGTTACGCCGCTATTGGCAACCGGTCGCGCTCTCGGAGGAGCTCCCCGCCGGAGGCGCGCCGCTGCCCATGAGAATTTTGGGCGAAGATCTGGTCTTGTTCCGCGACGATAAAGGACGGCCGGGACTTCTGGGTATTCATTGCTCGCATCGCGGAACCGACTTGAGCTACGGGCGGGTCGAGGACGGCGGGCTCAGATGCCTCTACCACGGCTGGCTCTACGACGTCGGCGGCCGCTGCCTCGAACAGCCCGGCGAGCCGGGCGGCGGCGAGCACAGGGATTCGATTCGCCACCTCGCTTATCCCTGTGAGGAAAAAGGCGGCGCGATTTTCACCTACATGGGGCCGGGCAAAGCGCCGCTCGTGCCCAATTATGAATTTCTCACCGTGCCGGGCGACCAGCGTTACGTCAACAAGATTTTTCATGAGTGCAATTACCAGCAGGCCAACGAAGGCAACATCGATCCGGTCCATCTCTCCTATCTCCACCGCTTCTTCGAAGTCAGATCGGATCGCTATACCGGCGTGCGCAATACCGAGGATTCGCACTACAGTCTCGTCGCAAGAGACGTCGCGCCCACGATCGACGTCGAGCTGACCGACTTCGGCGTGCGGATCTATACGACGCGGAAGCAGCCCGGCGACAACATTTACCTGAGAGTCTCGTATTTCATTCTGCCGAACTTGAGCGCTTTTCCCGGACAGACCGGCGGCGAAGGCTACTCGGTCAACTGGCACGTGCCGATCGACGACATGCACCACTGGAAATATACCTTTGTCTTCAGCCGCAGCGCGGCGCTCGATAAAGAGATGATTCACCGCGCCCGCTCAGAGCTGGGCGCCGATTACAAGTTGGTGCGCAACCGGGCGAACCGATTCAAGCAGGACCGGGAAGAGATGAAAAGCAAGACTTTTTCCGGCATGGGCTACGGCTTTCAAGCGCACGATCTCTTCGCCACGTCGAGCCAGGGCGAGATTCAAGACCGCACCGACGAGCATGTGATTTCGTCGGACAAAGCGATCATCGCGGCGCGCAAGCTCATGGTGAAGGCGATCCGCGATATTCAAGACGGCGGCGAGGCGCCGCACGTCGTGCGCGACCCGGCGCAGAATCGTTTTCCCCATCTCCAGGTGATCTCGGATTTGATTCCCGGCGACACCGACATCAAGCAGCACACCAAAAACATCGAAGCGGAGGCGAGGGCGCGCCTGTGAAACCGCTGCGCATGGGCATGGCGGGTCTGGGCGTCGCCAGCACTCAGATACTGCCGCCGGTCTCGAAGCTTCCCTACGTGCAAATCACCGCCGCGGCCGACGTGCGCGCGGACGCGTTGGCGAAGTTCCGCAAGGAATACGACGCGGAGGGGTTCACCGATTTCGCGGCAATGTGCAAGAGTCCCAACGTCGATTTTGTCTACATCGCGACGCCGAACGAATTGCACTCGAAACACGTGATCATGGCCGCCGAGCACGGCAAGCACGCGATCGTCGAAAAGCCGATGGCGACGAATCTAGCCGAATGCGAGGCGATGAACGCGGCGGCGGAAAAAAACGGGACCAAATTATTGTGCGGCCACACGCACAGCTTCGATCCCCCGATCCGAAAAATTCGCGAGATCATCAAGAGCGGCGAGCTCGGGCCGCTCCGCATGGTCCATAGCTGGAACTACAACGAGTTCATGTACCGGCCCCGGATGAAACATGAATTGGCCACGAGCCGAGGCGTGGTTCTCAACCAGGGACCGCATCAGGTCGACGTCGTGCGCCTGATCGGCGGCGGCATGGTGAAGAGCGTGCGCGCCACGACCGGCATTTGGGATCCGGCGCGGCCGCACGAGGGCAGCTACGTCTGCTATCTCGAGTTCGAGGACGGCGTGCCGGCGACGTTGGTCTACAGCGGCTACGGTTTTTTCGACACCGCGGAGCTTTTCTGGTGGGTCGGCGAAGGCGGCCAGCCGCGCGAGCCCGACACCAACGCGAAAGTGAGAAAAAGACTCAAGGGAATTTCGAGCGCCCAGGAAGAAGAGTCATTAAAAGAAGGGATGCGCTACGGCGGCAAGCGCGAAGGCGAGTTCAGCCACGACTGGCGGGACAAGCGACACCAGCCGTTTTTCGGCTTCACGCTCGTGAGCTGCGACCAAGGCGACATTCGCCAGTCTCCCGACGGTCTGATCGTCTACGGTGAAGAAGGAAAGCGGGAAGTCGCCCTGCCGGCGGGAAAAAGAGGGCGCGAGGCCGAGGTGGACGAGCTCTATCAGGCGGTCGTGGAAAATCGCCCCGTGTTTCACGACGGAAGATGGGGCGAGGCGACGCTGGAAGTCTGTCTCGCGATTCTGGAATCGGCCAAAAAGCGGCGGGAGATTTTTCTCTCGCGCCAGCGGCCGGTGGTTTGAAAAAGGGATGAGGGATGAGGGATGAATAAAAGCGTAAGACGAAGTCCGTTTTGTTCTTTTTCATCCCTCATCCCTCATCCCTCATCCCTAAATCGGGCCATCGTCCTGCTCGCGCTGGGTTTCGCAGCACCGATTTATGCGGCAACGACCGACTTCGACAAAGTCGTCGCGGAAGCGAGGAAAGAAGGCAAGCTCGTCGTCGGCATTCCGCCGAGCGCCGAGCTGAGAAGAAAAATCGAGCCGCTTTTCAAAGCGCGTTTCGGCCTCGATATGGAAACGCTCTCCGCGCCCGGTCCGCAGATCGCCGGTCGGATCATTTCCGAAGCCGGCAGCGGCGTGCGTTATTTCGACGCGCTGATCTTCGGCTCGTGCACCGGCGTGCCGCTGATCAATTCCGGTGCGTTCGACCCCATCGAGCCGTACATGATTTTGCCGGAGGTCAAGGATCCGAAGAGCTGGTGGGGCGGCCACATCTGGATGGACAACGTCGCCACCAACCGGCTCTTCTATTCCTTCGTTGCCATGAAAGGCACCGAAGGCCTGTGGCACAATACGACTCTGGTCAAGCCCGAGGACGTTCGCTCGTTCGACGATCTCCTCGATCCCAAGTGGAAGGGCAAGATCGGCTTCAGCGATCCGCGCGTCGCCGGCTCGGGACTCTCCGTCTGGTCTTTTCTCTGGGACGTCAAAGGCGAAGAGTATCTCAAAAAGCTGGCGCAGCAGCAGCTCTTCGTGAGCCAGAATCTGCGCCAGATCGCCGACGCGCTGGCCAAAGGAAAGCTCGCCATCGCGCTCGGCATCGGCTTTGCGCAAACCGAGCCGTTTGTTAAAGAAGGTCTGCCGATTAAAGAGCTCGCTCAGCCGCGGGAAGGCCTGCCCGGAAGCAATGGATACGGCACCCTCGGCGTAGTCAAGAATCCGCCGCATCCCAACGCGACCAAAGTATTCGTCAACTGGCTGCTGAGCAAAGAGGGCCAGGACTTCTACGGCAAAGTGATGCTGCAGTCGACGCGGCGCCTGGACGTGGACACCAAGTGGATGACGAAAGAAGGCGTCGAGCCGGCGAAAGATTTTTTGAGCTTCAAAGAATACGACCGGCAAAGAAACTATCTGGAAGACAAATGCGTCGGCATCAGAATGCCGTCGCAAAAACTCGCCGAGACGATTTTGCAGTAGAGGAAGAGAGGTTTTGTATGTCGGGCAATGATCGCGTGAACGATTTGATGACGGCGTTTCACAAGACTGCTTACTTTAAATGGATGAACCGCCAAGGCGTTCCCATGGTCGACGGTTACGGCGTGGAAGACGTGCGCGAAATTAAATTGGCTCCGTGGAAGAAGGTCGGCGGCAGCGCGGCGTTTATCAATTTATACGGCATGGAAGGCGTCACCGGCATGTACGTCGCGGAGATCCCCGCCGGCGGGGCGCTCGAAGTGGAGAAACATTTTTACGAAAAGGTCATCTGTATTTTGAGCGGCAACGGCGCGACGGAGGTTTGGCAGGACGGCGGCCCCAAGCAGACCTTCGAGTGGGGCCCGTGGAGCCTCTTCGCGCCGCCGATGAACGCCTCGCACCGGATGGTCAACGGCGGGCGCGAGCCGGTCAAGTTTCTGGCCGTCACCAACGCGCCGCTGATGCTCGATGTGATTCACAACGAAGACTTTATCTTCAACTGCCCCTACGTTTTTTCCGACCGCTATTCGGGCGCCGAGGGATTTTTCAACGTCGGGACGAAGCGCTACGAAGCCGGCATGCAGCACATCTGGGAGACGAATTTCATCAGCGACATCCAGTCGGCCGCGCTCGACCAGCGCGACGTGAAAGGCGCCGGAGTGCGCATCACGCAGTTCGAGCTTTCCGGCAACGGCTTGATCGGCCATCTGGCGCAGTGGCCGGCGGGCCGGTATCACAAGGCGCATTACCACGGCCCCGGGGCGATTTTGCTCGGCTTGCAGTCGTCGGGATATGTTTTGCTGTGGTCCAAGGAGCTGGGCATCCGGCCGTACGAAGCCGGTCACGGCGACGAGGTCGTGGAGGTCAAATGGAAAGAGGGCAGCGTCTATTGTCCTCCCGGCGGTTGGTTCCACCAGCACTTCAACACCGGGCCGCAAAGCGCGCGCCATCTCGCGGTCCGCTACGGCAGCCGGATTCACCCGATCGGCTTCAAGATCGCCGACAAACGCAGCGAAGACGGCGTCTATATCGATGTCAAGCGCGGCGGGACCTTGATCAATTACGAGGACGAAGATCCCCATATCCGCAAACACTACGAAGCAGAGATGAAGAAAAAAGGCGTGCCGTGCGAAATGCCGGCGGTGTGAGGATTATTTTATTTAGATCCTCACTTCGCTCAGGATGACAAACCTCCTCCCGTCATTCTGAGCGGAGCGAAGAATCTCTCTTTCTTTTAGACCTAATGAACGGACAATCGGCAGATCAGGCGACCGTTTTGGCGCGGCCGTACACCTTCCGCTTCGAGCTGCAAACGTTCCTGCTCGCTTTGCTGCTCGCGGCGGTCGCCTTTCTGGTCGTCACGCCGCTTCTTTTGCTTCTGCTCAACAGCTTTCAGATCGGCAAGCCGGGAGGCGCGGTCGTCTACAGCCTCGACGGTTGGCGGCAGGCTTTCGGCAGCATGGGCATCGTCGATGCCATTTACAATAGCTTTTCGCTCGCGATCACGCGGCAGATCATCGCGACGATCGCAGGCATTTTTTTTGCGTGGCTGCTGGCGCGGACCGACATTCCGATGAAGAACGGGCTGGAGTTTTTATTTTGGCTGTCCTTTTTTCTTCCGGCTCTGCCCGTCACGTTGGGATGGATTCTGCTGCTGGACCCGAAATACGGATTGCTGAATCAATTGATAACCAAGCTGCCGTTTATTCAGACCTCTCCTTTCGACATCTATTCCTACTGGGGCATCATCTGGGTGCACCTCGCCACGACCGGCATATCGCTCAAGGTGATGTTGCTGACGCCCGCGTTTCGCAATCTCGACGCTTCGCTGGAGGAGTCCTCGCGCGTGGCCGGCGCCGGATCGCTCGGAACTCTGCTGCGCATCATCGTGCCGGTGATGATGCCGGTGATTCTGGTGACGACGATCCTCGGTCTCATCCGTTCTTTGGAGGCCTTTGAGATCGAGCTGGTGTTGGGCGTGCCGATCGGTCTGCACGTGTTTTCCACGAAGATTCACAGCTTCGTCACGCACGAGCCGCCGCAATTCCCCGTCGCCACGGCGCTGGGAACGTTCTTTCTCGTCATCCTGCTTTCCTTGGTGGCGTTGCAGCGGCTCTACATCGGGAGACGGTCTTACGTGACCGTGACCGGCAAGAGCTTCAGCACGCGGCCGATCGCGCTCGGCCGCTGGAAGTATCCGGCCTTCGCCCTGGTGCTTTTGATCGCCCTCAGCATCACGGTGCTGCCGACCGCGTTTCTGTTGCTCGGCACCTTCATGAAGCTGTTCGGTTTTTTTACCATCAAGGACCCGTTCACCTTGAACAACTGGAAGGACGTTTTGTCCGATCCGATTCTCATCCGCTCGCTTAAAAATACTCTGGTGCTGGGATTTTCCAGCGCCGGGATCGGCGTCGTCGTCAGTTCGTTGGTCGCTTATGTGATCGTAAAGTCGCGCTTCAAAGCGCGCATGCTGCTGGATTTTCTTTCCTGGCTGCCGTGGTCGATCCCCGGCATCTTGCTTGGAATGGCGCTCTTGTGGACTCTTCTTTTGATCCACAAAATCGTGCCGATCTACGGCACGATGGGAGCGCTGGTGTTGGCGATGAGCATCAGCGGCCTGCCGGTCTGCGTGCAGGTCATGAAAAGCTTCCTCATGCAGCTGAGCGACGAGCTGGAAGAGGCGTCGATGGTCGCAGGCGCTTCCTGGTTCACGACCTACCGGCGCATCCTCGTGCCGCTGCTGCTGCCGTGTTTAATCGTCGTGGGGCTGCTCGAATTCATCTCCGCCGCCCGCAACATCAGCACCGTCGTTCTCCTCGCCACCGGCCAGACCCGCCCGCTGTCGCTCTTGATGCTCGACTACGCCGCCGGCGCCGAGCTCGAGCGCGCCACCGTCGTCGCGACCGTCATCGTCGCGATCGTCGTATTGGCAGCACTGGGTGCGCGGTCCCTGGGCGGTCAGTTCAGTATCAGGGGCTAAGGGCCGAAAACGCCTACCCTCTTTCATCTCGGCACGTCGTAAACGCGCTTCGTACCCAGCCAGCCGACGGCTCCAAACATCGCGACACAGATGGCCGCCGCCACCAGCGATACGTGAACCGCCACCACGAACGTCACCGCCACGCCGAGCGCAACGAGCGTCCGGGGCACCGGCCGGTGCCATATTTGAGAAGCTTCATCGGGATAGGCGGCATAAATAATCCCGACGAAAGCTCCAAGCAGAGCCAACACGCCCGCCAACTTTCCGACCACCGCAACGTTGAACGAATATCCGAACGTTTGAGCCAGGGCGCCCAACGCGACACCGAACGCAAAACCCAAACCGATCCCCACAGGACTTCGAGCGAAACGCAAAACTTTCTCGAAACGATTCCTCATGCGAGTATTTCCTACTCCTTTTCAGAAAAAATATTCGCGCAGTATCTCTTTTTTGCAAAAACGTTGCAAGCGCAATCTTGCTTAAATCGGGCACTTCTTGTACTTAAACAAACGCGAATCCTGAAGACCGTTGAGAGTGCCGTTATGAGATGTTTTCAAGTCCTTAACGTTATGCTCTTGGCCTTGACCGCCGGCTGCACGACGGCGTCGTACCCCGGTCCGAGACTAGCGAAAGATCAAGTCGCGCTCATTCGTCGTTGCGGCTATTCCGCTCGGCCGCCGCTGCACACCAGCGCTTGCATCCAAGACGTCGACGGCGCGCCGGTCGACGGCAACCACGTCGAGATCCTTCCCGGCCGACATGATTTGGGCGTCCGGATTATCACCAACCGCAGCCTTTACCCGACGGCTTGCCAGTTCCCAGGCTGCGGCGAGCTGAATATTTTCAGCGCTTCCATTTCCATCGCGTTTCACGCCGAAGCTGGGCACGAGTACGGGATCTACGCGCGTGAAGCCGAACTGAAGGAATGGCAGGTTGGGATCGTGGACGAAAGGAGCCAAGCGGTCGTGGGTGAAAAGAAGATTGTGCGATCACCTTAATTTCGAGATTCAAGATCCGACTTCCCGCTCCTTTTTTCCCTCCCTTGACAATCCGCCATCGGCGGACCAAGAATCGGGCCGTTGCTCGTCCGCGTGGAAGGAGTCTCCCTATGGGAAGCCGCCGCGTACTGCGCTGGTCGCTTAGTGCCGCCTTTTTATTCTTGTCCATCTCCCGCGCCGCGACAGTGGAAGCGGCTTCGCCCCTGCAAAAAGTCGTCCTCGTCTTCGCCGGATTCAACGAAAGAAGCGGCTTTCTCTTCCTCGCCAAAGAGATGCGCTTCTTCGAAGAACAGGGTCTCGACGTGCAGGTCGTTCAAGTGCGGAACGGCCAGGTGGCGGTGTCCGCCGTCGCAGCGAATGAGGCGCAGTTTTACGCCGTTTCCGCGACCGGCGCGAGCCTGGGCGCGATGGCCGGAGGCCTCGACCTCGCCTTCATTGCCGGCATCGTCAACAAGCTGGACGGCGACTTCGTGAGTTCGCCGAAGATCGCGGTTCCGGCCGACCTCAAGGGAAAGTCCCTCGGCGTGCAGAGCATCGGCGGCGGCGTGTGGACTTTTACGATGCTGGCCCTCGATCACTGGGGGCTTTCGCCCGAACGGGACAAAATACAGTTCAGGGTCCTGGGGGATCAGTCGGTCATCGCGCAAGGGTTGTTGGCCGGCGCCGTGGACGCCGCCTATCTGGGCTACACATTCAGCAAGGTGGTGCAGCGCGAGGGACTGCGCGTGCTCGCGGATCTCGCAAAAATCGATATCCAGTACCAGGGAATCGGCATCGTCGCGCGCAGACACCTCCTGGATCAGTCGCCCGAGATCGCCGAGAAGACGCTCAAGGCGCTGGCGAAATCGATCGCCTATTTTCAGGAGCCGGCAAATAAGCAGACGGTCGTCAAAGTTATAGCGAAATGGCTGCGCCTTCAGCGCGTCGAGGACGCCGAGGCGGGCTACGAGATGATGCGGCCGCTTTACAATCGCCGCCTTTTCCCGACGACCGAGGGGCTGCGCAACACCTTGCGCATTCTCAACCGCGTCGATCCCAAGTTCGGGAAGTTGAAAGCGGAGGAGCTGAGCGACGAGCGCATCGTCCGGAAGCTCGAACGCGAGGGCTACCTCAAATAGCGGCGGACAAGCCGCGCCGCCGCCGGGCCAAAATTATTGTCGGGGGCGGATCGCCCAGCGAGAGAGAAACAGCTAGGAGACGATCATGCGGGAGAGATGGATTCGATGCCGAGTGTTGTTCGCGGCCGTTTGGCTCGTGACCGCTTGCGCCGGTATCGCCGCCAGCCAAACATTGGAGAAAGTGCGGCTTGGCTACAGCGGCACGGGCATCAATAACTACGTTCTGGAGATGGGTCGCCGCGCGGGCATATTCCGCAGAAACGGTCTCGACTTGGAAGTCGTGTACGTCAACAGCGGGTCATTGCTCAACCAGGCCCTCATCGCCGGCACCTTCGACGTGGCGTTTTCCCAGGGCTCGGAGGCGATGTTGGCGAAGCTCCGCGGCGCGGACATGCGGATCACGGCCGTCGTGGCGAACCGCTTCAACCATGTTTATCTCACCGCCGCGGGCATCACTACGATTCGCCAGCTGAAGGGGAAAAAAGTCGCGGTCAGCCGTTTTGGCTCGGGCTCACAGTTCCAAACCAATCTCGTGCTCAAGGAGGCCGGCCTGGATCCGGAAAAGGATGTTACCGTTTTGCAAATCGGCAATTCGGCCGCGCGGATATTGGCGATCCTGGGCGGGACCGTCGACGGGACGATCATGGCGGCCGACTTCGTCCCCAGAGCGAAGCGGGAAGGATTGAACGTTATCGTCGATCTCGCCGACTCGAAAATCGAGTATCCGTTTCTCTCGCTTAACATGATGGGCAACACCATCGAGCGCAACTTAAAAATCGCCAAGGGGCTCATCAAGAGCATGTGCGAATCCATCCGCCTGCTTCAGACCGATCCGGCCGCGGCCAAAGCAGCGATCCGAGCGGCTCTAAGAACCGAAGACAATGAAACCGTCGATTATGCTTTGACCCGCAGCGTCAGGGTCCTCGACCCTCGGCCCTTTCCCACGGCGGCAGGAATTCAAACCGTGTTGGACGAGCTCGGCAAAGAACCCAAAGCGAAGTCAAGCAAGTTCGAAGACTTTGTCGATCTGCGGGCTTTACAAGAGCTGGCGCGCGAGGGAGTATTCAAATAAGCGAACATGAAAATCCACCCGGCCGCCGCGCTGCTGTTATTTTTCTCTCCGGCGATTTTTGCCCCGGTGGAAGCCGCGGCGCCGCCGGCTAAAGTTATCATCACGACGGGATCGCTCAGCGAGAGAGAAAGCGTGATCTACGTCGCCCAGGATCAGGGGCTGTTTCGAAAATACGGTCTTGACGCGAGCGTCGTCCAGGTCCGCAATGGCCCGGTCGGCATGGCCGCGCTGAGCACGGGTGAGACCCAGTTCCACTGGGGCTCGGTCTCGGCGGCCAATCTCGGCGCGATCGCCGAAGGCGCCGATCTCGTCTTCGTCGCCGGGTTCATCAACAAGCTCACGGGGAATTTCATGGCCAACTCCAAAATCCAGAGCCCGGCCGAGTTGAAGGGCAAGAGTCTCGGCGTCAACAGCTTGGGCGGCGGCGCCTGGATTTTCACGATGCTGATGTTGGATTACTGGGGCCTCGCGCCGGAACGGGACAAGATTCAGTTCAGGAGCTTGGGCGACCAATCGGTCATCGCGCAGGCGTTGTCCGCCGGCACGGTTGACGGGGCGTTCGTCGGTTACACCTTCGGCAAGATTTTACAGAACAAAGGCTTTCGCCTGCTCGCCGACGCGGAGAAGCTGCCGATCCCGTACCAGGGTTCAGGCCTCATGGCGCGGCGCGCTTTCGTCGCCTCCTCGCCCGCGACGTTGGAGAACGTCCTGCGCGCGCTTCTCGACAGCCTCGCCTTCATCCGCAATCCCGAGAACAAGCCCCGCGTG
>DASXRG010000074.1:0-32284 GCA_036506735.1 Binatia bacterium
AATGCCGACGGCCTGCTGGACCGCCGTGAAGCGGCCGTCGAGGATGCGCGATCCGGGGAGCTTCTGCGTATCCATGATGAGCCGCGGCTTGAGTCCGGAAAGAACATCCAATTTATTGTCGACGAATAGATGGAAGGAAGCTTCGATGCCTTGCGCGCGCACCAGTTCGGCCTGTTTCAAACTCCGGCTCAAGAACAGGTCGTAGGCGCTCTTTGCCGCCACCGCGATGCGCACGCCGTCGCGATCGACGTCGGCGATGGAGCGAATCGGCGACCCGGCCGGGACGAGATAGCCGGCTTCGATCTCGAGATAGGCGGCGGTGAAAGTAATCTCATTCGCGCGTTCGGGCTCGGCGCCGAGAAACGCGACGTCCCATGCGGCGGCTCGCACGCCCTCGGCCAATTTTCCGGCCGTGTCGTAGCCGACGAAGTCTATCGATAGGCCGGTCCGGCGGGCGAGTTCGTGCGCGAGATCCGGCGCGATGCCGCGCGGCGCGCCGCTTGCTGTATCTTTGGTCACGAGAAGAAAATTGCCGTAGTTGAGCCCAACGCGCAGCTTGCCGGTGGGCGCCAACTCGGACCGCGCGGCGGGAGTGATTTGAATGGTCATGTGGAGGAACTTACCATGAAGCAACTATGGGGGCCAGCGTCAGTCGAGACATGTTCTCAGCCATCGTCACTGTCATCGTCGAACAGATGCGTGTAGTACCGCTCCGGAGAATTGAGGAAATCCCGGGTGATCCGTTAGTGTTCGGTTTCGTTGTAAGCGACTCCTCGTATCGTGTCTTTCGTTTGCGCTTCATATTCGATGGCTACGGCGACAATCCAATTCGTTTAGCCATCGCTCTCGTGAATCCGATGCAAGAAACGAGAGAAACGAAAGCGAAAGGTGTCCGGCTCCTTCGAGAAATAGATCACCCATGCTTTCGCGAATATGTCGTTGCGATGGACTGTTCCCCAAAACCGGCTGTCGTAAGAGCGGTCGCGGTTATCGCCCATCATGAAATACCGGTCCGGCTCCACCGTTACCTCATCAAACGAGGCGGAATCGGGTTCGATAAGTCGCACGATCTTGTACGATTGTCCGGGGCCGTTGACTCGGTATATTTGGCTGGGCTGGCCCTCCAGATCATCGGGTTCGTCTATGGGCGTCAGTGTTTGCGGCTGGCGGTTGATGTAGAGATCGCCCTTTTGGATGCGGACCCGATCTCCCGGAAGTCCGACGATACGGAAGATGAAGGCCATCTTTTCAGCCTTAGGGTATTTGTCGCGAGGGCGGACTTCCTTGTCCACCATGCTGACCCAAAAAACTACAACGTCGCCTCGTGCGGGCGGCGAGTCGCGATACGCTACTTTATCGACGAGGATATAATCGCCGCGAAGTAGGGTTGGCGCAGCGGCTCCCGAAGGGATGACAAAGGCTTGCAGCCGCTCGCGGAGAGCCTTGGAAAAGTCCGAACCGTCGCCACAAGCGGCGAGGCTGAGCAAGATTATCGAGAATACGAGTGCGGCAAGTTGTCGCATCGCTCCCTGATTAACGTTCATTCCATCTAACGCCGCGCTAACCCGCGCGCGGTCGCGTGTCCGGATTGAGTGCCGAGGTAGGTTTGTAGGCATCGACGTACAAGGTCCCGTGCTCCCGGCGTTCGTCATCTAAACCGGGGTTAAAGGCTCGCCTTGCTATAGAGACAAACCCTACCTCGCCTAGAATTTGCGCTAGAGTTTCGAAATCGTATGCGTATTTATGCTGCCGGCCTTGCCTAAAATGGTAGTTCAAATTATGCATTCGCGTATTGCACCAGGCGGGGTGCCAGCGTTGTCGCGCGAGCAAAAAATACTCCTGGTCTTCATTCACATACGACTTGAGAGGCCACTCGGTATCTGGGACACCGACACTAAACAACCCTCCTGGCTGTAGAACTCTAAGCGATTCCTTGAGAAAATTGAGTGCTTGATCTGGGTATTCGAGGTGTTCAAGGAAGTGCTCGCTGTATACGATGGATACGGATTCAGCTGCAAATGGCAGGGGCTCGCGCAGATCCAACTGTAAGTCAGCCTTGTCGGACATATCGATATTGATCCAGCCGTCCTTAAAGTTTCGGCCGCAACCTGCATTCAGCTTGAGATTATCCGTGGAATAACGATGAGCGCGCCTCAGCGCGGCGCGATGAAGCCGTTGTACGCGGAACTCTTCTGCTAAATCCCGAACGGCTCTTCTAAAACCGGCAGTTGTCTTCGCTTTAAATGCGTTACGGAGCATACTCAATCCTTCCGGGATTGAAAAGTAAAATGAATTGGAAAGTTCGGGCAACCCATACTCCAAACCGCCGCGGCACGTCAAGCGCTGTTTTTGCGGCTTTCTTCGCGGCTAACAAGGCAGGGTCGAGAACGGTGCGCGTTCACCGGGAAATATTTTACAGCTCCAACAATCCCTCCGGCGGGTCGATGATCACTCTTCCCGCAGCGAGGTCGATCTTCTCGATAACTTCTTTCGTCACGGGGATCAAATATTCTTTTGCTTCGCCTTCGACAACGTAAAGGTCGCAGGCGGGCGTCGACGTGATGCGCGCAATCGTCCCGATGCGATTGCTCTTCGTGTCGAACACATCGAGGCCGACGACTTGGTAATAGTAATATTCGTCGGGATTCAACGGTGGAAGCTGTGCTTCGACGACCGACACCGTCGAGCCGATCCATTTTTTGGCCGCGTTGATTCCGTCCACGCCTGCGAGACGCACGAGCAGTTGGTTTTTGTGCGGCTTCACGGACTCCAATCGCTGCGGTGAGCGGGCGCCGTTCTTCTCCAGAAAAATTTCCTGGGTGGCAAGGAGGGTAGGGCTGTTCGGGTTATACGGCCTGAGCTTCAGCCATCCGTCGATGCCGTGGGTGGCGACGATTTCTCCGAGAGAGACGAGCCGGTCCGGCGCTTCGGATGGTGAGGCCGTGGGATTATTTCTCTTCGATGATCTCCAGGACAACCTTGCGATTGGTTCTGGAGGCGGCGGCGTTCAGGATCGTGCGGATCGATTTGGCGGTTCTTCCTTGCTTGCCGATGATTCGACCGAGATCCTCTTTGGCGACTTTCAGCTCCAGGACCGATGCGGTCTCTCCTTGCGTTTCTTTCACTTCGACGGCCTCGGGATGGCTGACGAGAGATTTCGCCAAGTATTGCACGAGTTCTTTCATGAAAGAGGCCTCCTAACTACAAGCGAGGTTTTACTAAGTGCTTACGGTATTCTTTTTCATCAGCTCCGAAACCGTTTGCGATGGCTTTGCGCCTTTCTTGATCCACGCATCCATTTTTTCCCGGTTGAGCTTGATCCCGCTTGCCGCCTTCGGGTCGTAGGTGCCGACCTGCTCGATGAATTTTCCGTCGCGCGGCGAGCGTGAATCGCTCACGACAATCCTGTAATATGGTTTTTTCTTTCCTCCGTGCCGGCTCAGACGTATCGTTACGCTCATGATTGTATCCCTTTTTTAGTTAAACGGAATAGGCGTCCGGTTAAATAAACCGCGCATGCCTCCACGACTCATTCGCTGCATCATTTTTTTCATTTCCAGGAACTGTTTGATCAGCCGGTTGACGTCGGTCACCGTGGTGCCGCTGCCCTGCGCGATGCGTCGCCGGCGGCTGCCGTTCAAGATCGCCGGGTTGCGCCGCTCTTCCAGCGTCATCGAATTGATGATCGCGTCCACGCGCTTGAGTTCCTTTTCCGCCTGCCCCATATCGACGCTTTGGCTGAGCTTGCGCGCGCCGGGAACCATGTCGAGCAATTCTCCGATCGAGCCCATTTTTTTTATCTGCCGGAGCTGCGTTTGAAAGTCCTCCAGTGAAAACTGATTCTTCTTCGCCTGTTTTTGCAGCCGCTCGATCTCTTTCGTTTCATAGACCTGCTGCGCCTTTTCCACGAGCGAGAGCACGTCGCCCATGCCGAGGATTCTCGTCGCCAGCCGTTCGGGATAAAAAATCTCCAGCGCCTCCGATTTTTCGCCCACGCCGCAAAACAAGATCGGTTTGCCGACGATCTCGCGCATCGATAACGCCGCGCCGCCGCGCGCGTCGCCGTCCGTCTTGGTGAGGATGAGGCCGGTCATGTCGATGTGGCGGCTGAAGCCTTCCGCCTGATTCACCGCGTCCTGTCCGGTCATCGCGTCCGCGACCAACAGAGTATGATGCGGATGCACGGCGCGCTCGATTCCCTTCAATTCTTCCATGAGCTCGTCGTCGATATGGAGCCGGCCCGCGGTGTCGATGATCATCACGTCGTAGAACTGGCGCTTCGCCTGCTCCAGCGCCGCGGCGCAAATGGCGAGCGCGGATTGATCCGGCTGCGAATCGTGCACGGCGAGATCGAGATTCCGACCGAGACTCTTGAGCTGCTCGATGGCGGCCGGGCGATAGATGTCGGCGGGGACCAGATAAGGCTTGCGCTTTTTCTCCCGCGCCAAGTGCAGCGCCAACTTGGCCGCCGTCGTGGTCTTGCCGGAGCCCTGCAATCCCACGAGCATGACAATTTGCGGCGGCGTGCCTTTGAGGTCCAGCTCGACGCGCTCTCCGCCCAAAAGGCGGGTGAGCTCTTCATGGACGATTTTTATGAATTGCTGCTCGGGGCTCAGGCTGTTGAGAACATCCTGGCCGAGCGCTTTGGATTTGATCGCATCGAGGAAGGTCTTGACGACTTTGAAGTGGACGTCGGCTTCGAGCAGCGCGAGGCGGACGTCGCGCAGGGCGTCGTCGATATTATTTTCCCTGATTTTTCCCTGACCTCGCAATTTCTTGAAGGTCAGCTCCAGCTTGTCGGTTAGGCTTTCGAACATTTCCAGGAAGTAGGCGAAGCTGTTTTATTTTCAGGGAGAAACTATCGGTTAAACCATAGGGTGAGCCGGAGGTCTTGTCAAGCGAGGGGAATTCCCCGGCCCGCCAACGCATTGTGGCGGGCCGGGGAAATTTCTGTCTGGTGTTACATCATGCCGCCCATGCCGCCCATTCCGCCGCCGGGAGGCATATGAGGCATGGCGGATTTCTCTTCCGGCTTCTCCGCGACCATCGCTTCGGTGGTCAGCATGAGCCCGGCCACCGAGGCGGCGTTTTGCAGCGCGGTGCGCACGACCTTGGTCGGATCGATGATGCCGGCCTTCATCAGGTCGGTGTATTCTTCGGTCGCGGCGTTGAATCCGAAAGAGCCTTTACCGTCTTTCACTTTCTGCAGCGCGATCGCGCCCTCTACGCCCGCGTTCATCGCGATTCTGCGAAGCGGCTCTTCCAGGACGCGGCGAACGATGTTGACGCCCCACTGCTCGTCTTCGGGGACTTTGAGTTTATCGAGGACCGTCGAAGCCCTGAGCAGCGCGACGCCGCCGCCCGGAACGATGCCCTCTTCGACCGCGGCGCGGGTCGCGTGGAGCGCGTCCTCGACGCGGGCTTTTTTTTCTTTCATCTCGACCTCGGTCGCAGCGCCGACGTTGATCACGGCGACGCCGCCGATCAGCTTGGCGAGCCGCTCCTGCAATTTCTCGCGATCATAATCGGAAGTCGTCTCCTCGATCTGCGCGCGGATCTGCTTGATGCGGCCTTCGAGGTCGGCCTTTTTGCCGGCGCCGTCGACGATCGTGGTGTTGTCCTTGTCCACGACGATTCTCTTGGCGCGGCCGAGATCCTGCAGCGAGATGTTTTCTAATTTTATGCCCAATTCCTCGGCGATGACTTTGCCGCCGGTCAGAATCGCGATGTCTTCCAGCATGGACTTGCGGCGGTCGCCGAAGCCGGGGGCCTTCACCGCGCAACACTGGAGCGTGCCGCGGATCTTGTTGACGACCAGAGTCGCCAGCGCTTCGCCTTCGATGTCTTCCGCGACGATGAGGAACGGCCTGCCGGTCTTGGCGATCTGTTCGAGGATCGGCAGCAGCTCCTTCATCGAGCTGATCTTCTTCTCGTTCAAGAGCAGGTAGGCGTCCTGGAGCACGCACTCCATTCTTTCCGGGTCGGTGACGAAATAAGGGGAGAGGTAGCCGCGGTCGAACTGCATTCCTTCGACGACTTCCAGCGTCGTCTCCAACCCCTTGGCCTCCTCGACCGTGATCACGCCTTCCTTGCCGACCTTGTTCATCGCTTCCGCGATGACGTCGCCGATGGTGGAGTCGTTGTTCGCCGCGATGGTTCCGACTTGGGCGATCTCTTTGGGGTCTTTGGTGGGCTTGGAGAGGCTCTTCAGTTCTTCAACGACGGCGGCGACCGCTTTGTCGATGCCGCGTTTTAAAGACATCGGATCGTGGCCGGCCACGACCATCTTGACGCCTTCGGCGAATACCGAGCGCGCGAGCACGGTCGCCGTGGTGGTGCCGTCGCCGGCGACGTCCGACGTCTTGCTGGCGACTTCCTTCACCATCTGGGCGCCCATGTTTTCGAACTTGTCTTCGAGCTCGATCTCTTTCGCTACCGTGACGCCGTCTTTGGTCACGTTCGGCGCCCCGAAAGATTTATCCAACACGACGTTGCGTCCTTTGGGTCCGAGGGTTACCGTGACCGCGTCCGCGAGCAGATTCACTCCCTTGAGAATGGCCTCCCGCGCATCTTGATTAAACTTTACGATCTTTGCTGCCATTGCTTGCCTCCTGATTTATAGGAATGGTTATTTCTCGATTACGCCGAGGATGTCTTCCTCGCGCATGATGAGGTGTTCTTCGCCGTCGATAACGATTTCCGAGCCTGAATATTTTCCGAAGAGAATACGGTCGTTCACCTTGACGTCCAGCGGAACGACCTTACCATCGTCGTTTGCCTTCCCCTTGCCGACGGCGACGACTTTGCCTTCCTGGGGTTTTTCCTTGGCGGTGTCCGGGATGATGATGCCACCCTTGGTCTTCTCCTCCTCTTGGATCCGCTTCACGATAACACGATCCTGCAAAGGCCTGATCTTCACTTGCCTCCTCCTTTCGATGAGCGACAAAATTTGAAAAAAAATACCGAGCCGCAGCCGTCAATAGAAGCAGCGGCCTTTATTTAAGCACGAATTCTATGTTGTCAAGAGACGATGGCGCTCTGTGACGGGGCCGATTCCTTTCTATTGCACACGCTATACGGAAAAGCAAGCCAAACGGTCATTTCCGCTGCTTGCGCAGCTCTTCATCGCGGTACTTGCGGTAAAGCACGTCCCATTCCCGGCTGCCGGGCGGCACGAAGCGGGAGAGCGACTGGATCTTTTGGCGCACGACTTCGTCGAGACGGTCCTCGCCGCCGAAGAATTCGGAGAGCACGGCCTTGGTCTCGCTCAAGGCCCGCGCCTCATTGGGGAAATCCGCCAGATCTCCCTTCCAAACGGTGTCGATGATCAGGTGGGCAAGGTGGGAAATCCGGCTCTCGGAAAGGCGGCTCACAGCACGAAGCCCCTCTTTTGCGCCAGCTTCTGCTTGATGAGCAGAAACATTTTATGTTGGTCCATATCGCCGGCCTGCCTGACCTGGCCGGCATGCGTGGCGAGCATTTGCCGCGCCTCTTCCTCGATGACTTCTTCCTCGTGAAAATTTCGAATGATGGTGTCTTTGACCTTGGTCCGGATGGCGGTTTCCTGGGCTTTGAAAACGATCAAGTCCTTGGCCCGGTAGGCCTTTAAAATCTGATCCACCAGTCGATCGACCTGTTCGGGTTTCAGTTTCATGGCTGTGGAAAAGTCTGTGGGTAGTTTTGCCGCGGCCTGTGAACAAAAGCGGCCAAGGTGCGGCCTCTGGTCATTTACTACTGTCAGCGGCTTTCGTTGTCAACCGGGTTAGGAACCTTCAAGCCGGCACTGTCGTAAGCTGCCAAACGCCAAAATTTGCTTGTGCTGGAGAGACCTTTTTGGCAATATGCAGGCATCCGTTGACATCCGGCAGCGCGCCTGAAGGACCAAGTCGAGAAATTGTCCACAGGCCCAGAATTTGCACGCATATTTGCCGGAATCGTACTGTGGAGAACCTCAGAAGAGGTGCAGAAACCGGCTCCCTTAAGAAAAGGCGCAAAGGTCGCAGTCGTGGCCACCGCGGGGTCGGTGCACGACGAGCAGCTCAAAACCGGGGTCCAGGCGCTTCAGAGCGCGGGTTTTGCCGTCGAGCTGCCGGAAAATATTCTCGAACGCAACGGCTACCTCGCGGGAGATCACGAGCGGCGCGCCAGGACGTTGCAGGGTTTCTTCGAGCGGGAAGACATCGCCGCCGTGCTCTGCGCCCGCGGCGGGTTCGGCTCCATCCAGTTGCTGCCTTTGCTCAGCCCCGAGGCGATCCGCCGTCACCCGAAAATCTTCGTCGGCTACAGCGACGTGAGCATCCTGTTGAACTGGCTGCTGCAGCGCTGCGGCTTGGTGACCTTTCACGGCCCCATGGTCGCGATGGAAATAGCGCGCGGCTTGGAAGGCAGGAGCGCGGATTTTTTTTGGGGGACTTTGCTGGGCGAGAAGCGGCAATGGAGCGTCGAGCTGGGAGAGACCATTAGCCCCGGGAGCGCGGAGGGTGAAATGGTCGGCGGATGTCTTTCGACGATCATTACGACCGTCGGCACTCCGTATGAAATCGAGACACGCGGCAAACTTCTGATGCTCGAAGACGTCGCGGAGAAACCTTATCGGGTCGAGCGCATGCTCACGCATTTGAAGATGGCCGGCAAGCTAGACAGCCTGGCGGGTCTGGTCTTCGGCACCTTCACCCACTGTGACGGAGAAGGGGAGCGCGACGTGAAAAAAATTATCCACGATCTGTTTCGCGATGCCCGGTATCCCGTCGTCACGGGACTCGCGGCGGGTCACGGCGACGAGAACTTGCTCATGCCTTTCGGCGTCAGGATGAGGCTCGATGGAGAGGCGCGGGCTCTTACGCTGTTGGAATCGCCGACGATATGATTTCTTCGGCTTGAGCGATGCTGTTTCAACCCGTCGAAGACGCCTTCAAAGAAGCGCTCGATCAGGGCGTTTTTCCCGGCGCTGTTCTGGTCGTGGGCAAAGGCGCCGAGATCGTCTTCGAAAGCGCCTTCGGTCTGCGCTCGCTGGTCCCGGAAAAAACTCCCATGCAGCCGGACACGATCTTCGATCTCGCCTCGCTGACCAAGCCCCTGGCGACGACTCCCGCCATCATGCTGCTCGTGCGCGAGAAAAAAATCCGCCTGGATGACCGCGTGACCCGCTTCTTTCCCAACTTCGGCGTGCTGGGGAAGACGTACGTCACCTTCCGGCAACTTCTGGCGCACAGCTCAGGCCTGCCGGCGTGGAAAGCCTATTACGAAGAGATCGTCAGGGATCAAAAAAGAGGCAAGGTCAATTTTGTCGCCAGCCGCGCGGCGAAACATTACGTCTTCGAGCAGATTCATCGGGAGAAAGCGGTCTATTCACCGGGCACGCAGGGCCTTTACAGCGATCTCGGCTTCATGCTGCTGGGCGAGGTCGTCGAAGAGGTCACCGGTTCGAGCCTCGATCGCTACTGTCAGGACAAGATCTTCAAGCCGATGGGACTGCGCTCGACTTCTTTCATCGACTTGACGCAGATTCGGACCCGGCGCCTGCAGCCCGTGCACGAGGTGATCGCGCCGACGGAAGATTGTCCGTGGCGCAAGCGCGTGCTGTGCGGCGAGGTGCACGACGACAACGCCTACGCGATGGGCGGCGTCGCCGGCCACGCCGGTCTTTTCTCCAGCGCCCGCGACATCCATCGGTTTCTCATCCGCTTGAGAAAATGTCTCGCCGGCGACGACCCGCTGCTGCCGGCGCCCGTAGTCCAGGAGTTTCTCACCCGCGACCAGAGCGTCGCGGGATCGACCTTCGCTCTCGGCTGGGACACGCCCGCGGCGGAAAATTCTTCCAGCGGCGGCTCTTTCTCTCCGACCTCGGTGGGCCATCTCGGCTTCACCGGCACCTCGATATGGTGGGACCTGGAGAAAGATTGCCACGTTATTTTGCTCAGCAACCGCGTGCATCCTTCGCGCAATAGCGATAAGATTAAGGCGTTTCGGCCGCACATCCACGATCTCATCATGAAAGCTCTGCTCCAATGAACGAACTTCCGCCCGGCAGCCACATCCACCTGATCGCGATCTGCGGCGTCGGCATGGCGCCGCTCGCCGGCCTGCTCAAGTCCCAGGGCTATCGTGTCACGGGCTCGGACCAGAACGTTTATCCACCGATGAGCACGTATCTGGCGGATCTCGGGATCGACGCGATGATGGGTTACCAATCGGAACACCTGAACGACCGCCCCGATCTCGTCGTCGTGGGCAACGCGGTCTCGCGCAACAACCCCGAGGTCGAGGAGATGTTGCGCCTCGCGATTCCCTATATCTCTTTTCCGCAAGCGTTGGGCAGATTTTTGATCGGCGCGAAAAGGTCCTTGGTCATCGCCGGGACGCACGGAAAAACGACGACGTCGGCGCTCATGGCGTGGGTGCTCGATCGGGCGGGCTGGAATCCGAGCTTTTTTATCGGCGGCATGCCGCGCAATTTCGGCAACGGCTTCCGGCAGGGGAGCGGGGACTGGGTCGTCCTGGAAGGCGACGAGTACGACAGCGCCTTCTTCGACAAAGGGCCGAAATTTTTGCACTACCGGCCGGAGAAAGTGGTTCTCACCAGCCTGGAATTCGACCACGCGGACATTTATCGCGACCTCGATCACGTCAAAGCGTCGTTCCGGCATCTCGCGGAAATTATTCCCGCTACGGGAAATCTGCTGGTTTGCAACGAATACGAATCCAACAGAGAAGTCGCGGCGAGCGCGCGCAGCCCGGTGGTTTTTTACGGCGACAAAGAGCCGCGCGGCTGGCAGGCGCGCAATATTCGCGTCGCCGGCGGTTTTAGCTGGTTCGAGCCTTGCGACGGCCAGAACTCAGAGGGGGAAGTCAAAGTTGCGCTGATCGGGCGCCATAACGTCAGCAACGCGCTGGCGGTCTATGCGATGGCGCGGCAATTGGGCATCGCGCCGGAAGCCATTCGAGAAGCCATGAGGACTTTCGCCGGCGTCAAGCGGCGCCAGGAGTTCAAAGGCGAGGCCGGCGGCGTAACGGTGCTCGATGATTTCGCGCATCATCCGACGGCGATTCAAGAGACGATCGAGGCGGTGAAGCGCGCCTATGACGGCCGCAGAGTCTGGGCGATTTTCGAGCCGCGCAGCAACACCAGCCGGCGGCGCATCTTCGCGCGCGAATTTCCCGCGGCGCTGGCGCTGGCGGATCGCATCGTCCTCGCGGGACTTTTCCAGCCCGAGAAAATTCCGCCGGAAGATCGTCTGCCCCCGGAAGAGGTCGTCGCGGAGATCAACCGTTTGGCGAATAACGGCAAAGCGGTCTATATCCAGCGCGCCGACGAAATCGCGCAGTACGTGGGCCGCGAAGCCGCGCGCGGCGACGTGATCCTCGTCATGTCCAACGGCGGCTTCGACGGCGTGCAGGATAAGATTTTGCAGGCATTAGCAAAATAGATACGGTTGGCGATCCAGGGCTACGCTTGTGAGGTTTTAACGCGCTGATACCCTGGAAAACATTTTGCCTTGAAGTGAAAGGCGGGCCATGGAGCGGCCCTTACGAAGCCCGGTGTAGCGACCAATTTGGCGGGCCATGGACCGCGGCAGGTGAGTTCTAAATGCACCGAGCCTCTTTCTCCAGCCTTCAGTACCCCGACACAACGATAAAGCTTCCCAATAGATGCTGCGCAACACGGAACTAACCGCCGCAGTTGGAAGATCCAGGAAGCAAGCGTAGGCGATATGCGCTTTGTGGACTCGGTGCCAAATCCCAAACGCGTTGTCTCGATGATCGTGGAACACATAGGCTGTGCCGTCATAAACGAGGAGATGTCCGGCATTGAGCACCCGGTAGCCCCATTCCTTGTCCTCCGCGTAAGGAATAGTCTCATCGAAAAGGAACTCTCTCCAGATCTCCCTGCGGATCGCCGCATTGAAATTGCAGAAGCCAAAATAGAAGTTCTCAAGGAACATGGCGAGGTCCTGATGCACAACCTCCGCTTTGGGAGGAGTCCCGGGATCCGTCGTCTCGGCTCCCCACGCCCCGGCAACCCGAGCTTCACGGAAATGAGAGAGGAGCTTTGCCAACCATTCGTCTGTTAAGGGAACGGCATGAGCGCTGAGAAAAACCAGAAATTTTCCACGAGCAGCCGCGCAGCCGATATTCAGTGCCCTGCCGTAGCTGAAGTCTTGAGGACGTATCCTGATGATTTTCACGGGAAACTGCCGGGCAATCTCGAGCGTCCGGTCGGAGGATCCGGAATCGACGAGGATCACCTCAAAGTCTCGGAGAGTCTGGGCGTAAAGGGCCGTCAGGGTCTCGCCTAGGAGGGCCTCTTCATTTTTCGATCGTATGACGATCGAAGCCGTCGGGTGCGGGTCGTTCATCGCTGCGCTCACAGCAGGTACCCTGGTACGGAAGGCGGCTCGGCCTGAGGCGCCGGTCCTTTCCCGCGCCGCCGTAAAAGCTCGAGCACGCTTTTTCCTTCATGATGCCTTGGTATCGAGATTCCGAAAATATCTAAAATGGTAGTGCCGACGTCCAGAGTTCGAACCCGTTCAGCCACCCATCCCGGTTGCCAATCCGGCCCCCGGCCCAGCAGCAATCCGTTGGGCAAGTGATTTCCGGTTCGTCCCCCGGAATACTCTCCACTGACGATTCCTATCTCGGATGAACTCAACGTCCTGATGGGAGCATCATGGTCCCACTCAATGAAAAGATCCGGCAGCTCATTCTGGCGCGGTCCTGTATACAGCTTTGTGCCGCGCTCGACCCAGAGCACCGCCTTTTTTCCCGTTTCCGTGTTTTCCAAGGCCAGGAGCGCTTCCGTCAGCCGGCGACAGAGATCTTCGTATTCTTTACCGGGATTTACCAATCCAGCGGGTTCCCGACCTTTGAGATTGATCCTGATGGCACTTGTCATATCGTGTGATGGAACCTGAAATGCACGCATTCGAGACCACGGACTCGGCTCGGGGTGAGTCCACCCCCACAGATTGTTGAGCAGATCTTTCGATAGCCGAGACTTCAAGAGCACTCGCAATGCCGGGGGAAGAACGCGACGGGCGCCCCAAAGAAGCCGTCTGGCTGAGCGGCCGTTATTCTGAATGGCCGGATTTTCCGAGCCGCGGGAGCCGTCGCGTTGAACATCGTTCACGCCCAGGTTTTTAAGCACCTGATTCAGCAGGTGTGATCCGTGATAACCAGGCCCCATCCCGTGGCTCATGATTACGAGCACGTGGGTCTCCGGTGGCGTCTTTCCAATCAGGCTTCCCACCCCTCGATCAATTTCCGCGTAAACATCCCGCATGGCGCAAAGCATCGATTGCGGCGCCGCCGGATTGTTGCGTGGATGTCCGGGTTCCGAAAAATGCCAGAACTGATGCCCGACACAATGAGGTTCGGAGAACACACCGAAAAAGAAATCCCAATCGGCCATGTCAAAACAATATTCCAGCATAGCCGTTTTTTTTCGCACCCCGGCGATGAGTCGGTCCTTTAAGTCTTCGTAATCGGCCAAGTCCCGGTTCTTTGGATCGCAGCCGTCGACCGGATGTTCGCCGAAACGCCGAATGAGATCGGAGACGAGGCCCTTTGGCCAGGAACACCGGTCCCATGACCACTGGTCGTGAGCCCCCCAATTGGTTATTTGAATGCCATTCAATCCGCGCATCGGCTTCGCGAAGGGAGCATCGATGACGGCGACCTTCTTGCCTGCTTTGCTTAAGTGATGCCAGAACGGATAAACCGGCAAGCGGTCGGCGCGCAGCCCGAGTTGGAGATCATAGCTCCCGGGCTTGATTTGCAAATAGGCGAACATGCCGTGCGTGGCCGGTGAAGAGCTGGTAATGTACGTCGGCCAAATAGCTCCCTCCAATACGGCCGGAGGCGTGGCAATAGGGGCCACGACGCCGTTAGAAATTAATCTGGCCAACGTCGGCAGATATCCTTGCCCCGCCCATCGCAAAACGAGACTGCTTTCCGCGGCATCGAGCCCAATCACAACGACCTTCGGTTTTGTCACGTCGGTAACCTCATGAGGCGGTGCTGGGGAACACCATTGTGAAGCAAGAGTATCTAACTTGGCTTTTTTTTGTCAACCCTGGACTGGCAGGAGGAATGCCCGGCAAAATGGTAGGACTTCTATAAAAGTAAAATACGGCGTGCCCACGGGCTTGACGAGGCCCATAGGTTCTGTACGATTGGCGGAAATCGTGTGGGTGGCAGCGATGGCGCGAAGCGACGACATCTACGAAGTTCCCAAAGATCTTCCCGTTCCCGTCGACGACGGAGGATGCGATCATCTCACGGGCGCGCGCGTTCCGTCGGTTTCTCTACGTTCGACCGCGGGCCGCCTAATCGATTTATCCAAACTTCGCGGCAGAACCGTTCTCTACTGCTACCCGCGCACCGGCAGACCCGACGTCGATCCGCCGCCAGGCTGGAATGAAATTCCCGGCGCGCGTGGCTGCACGCCGCAGTCATGCGCGTTCAGAGATCACTTCGAGGAACTGAAGACGGTCGGCGCGGGTGTGTTCGGTCTCAGCACCCAGACTACGGTATACCAACGCGAGGCGGTCGAAAGGCTCCATTTGCCCTTCGATCTTTTAAGCGACGCGGAGCTAAGCTTCGCGAAAGCGCTGCGGCTGCCGACGTTTGAAGTCCAACGGATGACGTTGATCAAGCGGCTGACCTTGGTCATCCGCGACGGCCAAATCGAAAAAGTTTTTTATCCAGTCTTCCCGCCGGATCAAAACGCGCAGGAAGTCGTGAGCTGGCTGTCGCAAAACCCGCGCCGGAACTGATTTAATTCTTCCGCCACATGAATGTCCCTCTCCCTCGCCTCTCCCAATGGGAGAGGGAAGGGGTGAGGGTTTGCATGCACGCGCAGCTTTCGGTAGGTTCGATGAAAGGATTTCTTTTCGTTGCCCTCCGAAAATGTAAAAAATTTATCCGCGCCCGAGACCGTCGCGGCGACGCCCGAAGCCCGTGCGCCGGACGCGACGGCGCTGCACGAGAGCGTGGCGTTCGCGGCGCTGCGGCACCGCGATTACCGGATGTATTTCATCACGACCTTGCTCGCGATGATGGGCGACAACATCGAGCACGTCATCAGCTACTGGCTGCTGTTTAAGATTTTTCATTCGCCGGTGCTGGCGGGATTCGCCGTCATCGTCCACTGGACGCCGTTTCTTCTCTTCTCGGTTTATTTCGGCGCGCTGGCAGACCGCTTCGACTGCCGGAAAATCATTCAGGCCGCCGGACTCATGTACCTGGGCGTATCGCTCACTTGGGGAGTCCTTTTTCTCACCGGCACGATTCAAATCTGGCACGCGTGCGTTCTTCTCGTGATCCACGGGATGGCCGGCGTGCTGTGGAGTCCCGGCAGCCAGCTCATCATCCACGACATCGTCGGGCCGGAACATCTTCAAAGCGCCATTCGGCTGAACGCGACGGGACGGCAGCTCGGCGTTTTGTTGGGCCCCGCGGTCGGGGGCGGGTTGATGCTGCTCTTGGGCGCGCCGCAGGGACTGTTCGCGAACGCCGCGCTCTACCTGCCGCTGGTGATATGGCTGCTGTTTGTGCCTTACACGGGACACCGCGAGCGGAAAGCGCCGGTCAGGCGATCCAGCCTCGGCTTCCGGGATGCGCTCGACGTCATGCGCGAAGCTTCACAGAACCGGACGATTCTCTCGATGGTATTGCTCGCCGGCACCACGTCGCTCCTGGTCGGCAACGCTTTCCAAGCCCAGATGCCGGAGTTCGCGCACGATCTCGGCACCGACGAGCAGGGGTTCGCTTACAGCGCGCTGCTCGCCGCCAACGCGGGCGGTGCGGTGCTCGGCGGTATTCTGCTCGAAGGCAAAGGACTGCTCAGGCCGAGCGCGCGGAACGCGACTCTCTGCGCCATTCTCTGGTGCCTGCTGATCGCGGGCTTTGCCGCGGCGACCAGCTATCCGCTGGCTCTGGCGTTGCTCTTTTTTGCCGGCGTCTTGAACCTCGCTTATCTCTCGATGGCCCAGACTCTCGTCCAGCTCATGGCGCCGGCCAATCTGCGCGGGCGGCTGATCGGCTTGTTCAATATGTCGAGCATGGGACTGCGGGCGTTCAGCGGTCTTACCGTCGGCGTCGTCGGCGGGCTCATCGGCGTGCACTGGTCGCTGGCGCTGAGCGCCATAGCCTTGCTCGCGGTCACGGTGGCGTTGTTCGCGTTCGCGCTGCCCGGCCGGACCGATTATCACTGACGCGCGCCGTTCCGATTTAGCAGTTTCTGCAAACTCCGCATCTCCCGCGGCGGCCTTAGATGCTGGCCCGCGATCGTCCACGACACCTCGCCGACGTAAATGTCGCCGCGCGAATCGAGCGCCAGGCCGTGCGGCGCGATGAACTGGCCCGGCGCTTCTCCCGGTCGAATATCGCCGAGGCGCGCGAGCAATTTTCCGTCGTGCGAGAGAATGCTCAGCCGCGGGCCCAAGTTGGGAATATTTTTATTCACCGGCATGCCGGGTCCGAGCTCGCCCAAATAGCACAGAGGGTTCGGTCCACGATCCATGTACAGCGCGCACGGCCGGTGCATGTTGTGCCACTGCGCTTCGAACTTCCCATTGCCGTCGAAAACCTGCACGCGGTGATTTTCCCGGTCGGCGACGTACAGATAGCCGTTCTCGTCGGCGCAAATGTTGTGCACGATATTGAATTGACCGGGATCCGATCCCGGCTCGCCCCAGGAGAAAAGCAGTTTTCCGTCGGGCGAATATTTATGCACTCTGGAATTGCCGTAACCGTCCGAGACGTAGATTTCGTTCTTGGGCGACAGCGCGACGTGGGTGCAGCGGTTGAACGGCTCGCCGCTCTGATACGGCGCGGGCCTGCCGGGAATTCCCAACGTGAGCAGGACTTTTCCGTCGAGCGTGCACTTCCGCACCGTGTGATCTTCATCGTCAGTCAGGTAGATCGTGTCGTCGGAAAATCCCATGGTCACGCCGTGCGCGCGCTTGAAAACCCCTTCGCCCCACGAGCGGAGAAAGTTTCCCTCGCGATCGAAGACGATGACCGGATGCTCGCCGCGCGTAAAGATATAAACTTGATCTTGTTTATCGACGCCGACCGCCGCGACTTCGTGATACGTCCAGCCGTCGGGCAATTTGCCCCAGCCTTCCGCGACTTCGTACGTAAACCGTCCGGTGCCAATCACAACGCTCATGGTATTCTCCTTTGGGGCGGCGCCAACCGCCCCTATGCCTTCCTTCCTTTATATAGCCGCAGCGGTATCAGCACCAACGCGCCTGTGAGCAGAAAAATTCCGGAAATCCAGAACGCCGAGACCCTGCCGTAGATACCGATCAGATAACCGACGAAGATCGGTATCGGAAACACGATGATCTGAGACATGAGCGAGCTGAGTCCGAAAGAGGACGCCTGGATATGCGAGCCGGCGACGTCCATGGTGGCGGCGTTGGAGACGTTGATCAACGTGTAAAAGAAGAGCCCGATCGCGCCGACGACGATGCCGAGCGGAACGCCGGGGGCGGCAAGCGCGAGCAAAAAAAACAGCGCTCCCAAAGCGATGAACGATGGCAGCATCACCGCCTTGCGCCCCAAGCGGTCGGACAAGTGGCCCATAATCGGTTGCGAGAGCGTTCCCATCGCGTGCAGCAGCGCGATGTAAACCCCGAGACCGAAAGGGGAGTAGCCGAGATCTTCTTGCACATAGATGGGCAGAAACGTGATGACCGTGACGCGGCCCATTTGTAGAAAAGCGGTGGCGAGGCAGATCCCGAGGAAAGTCGGGTTCTTTGCCAGATCGTAAACCTCGCGCAGCTCGGCGGCGCGCCATGGGCGCGACTCCGCGCCGGCGAAGAAGCCCGCCAGGCCGCGCCAAACGAGATAAGCGAGAATGAGAGCGGGCACGAGCTGCAGGGTCAAGACGGATTCCCACCGGAAGGCCACCAGAAGAACTCCCGCGAGCAGAGGCGTCGCCGTGTCGCCGATGGTCGCTCCCATGCCGTGCACGGACAGGGCCGTTGCGCGCCGCTCGGGAAAGCGATTGGAAAGCGAGGCCGAGGCCGCAGGATGCCACAACGCTGTCCCCAGTCCCACGAGCCCCGACGCCAAGAGCGCCCAGAAGAAAACCGGCCAGATGCCCATGAGAAAATAGGCCGCGCCCATGGAGACCAGCGCCGACGCGAGAATGAGACCGCGGTGGCGCACCAGCGCGTCGGCGAGCATACCCATAGGAAGGTCGAGCGTGCCCTGGATCAGTTGCCGCGCCGAGTTGAGCGCCCCGACTTGAACGTCGTTGAGGCCGAGACCGGCTTTGATCGAGGGCAAAACGACGGGATAGAGCTGCTGGAACCAATGGATGAAAAAGTGGCCGCCGGTGATAACGCCGATGAACTTGAGGCGCTCCGCGCCAACTTCGCGGATGGCGCCCGTGAGACTTGCCGCTTTACTCAACGGCCGCGTCCGGCGCGCCGCCGGAGCGGGCCAGATCCTCCACTTTGATTTTTTCCGGATTAAATTTGGCCGCCGCGTTGAGCATGCGCTCCAACGTCTCGTCGAAGCTCAGCGGCTTGGCGTCTTTGGGCCGGAAGCGCAGAGGGTTGATGCGCGCGACGACGAAGCTCCTGAGATACGGGCTCGTCATGCCGCGCGCTTTAAGCGCCTCCACTTGTTTGACCACCCTATCGTCCAGCTCGAGGAGCGCCTTGGCGCGCTCGGCGCGGGTCTTGAGCGCGGCCTTGAGCGGCTGCGGTAAAAAATTATCCGCGCGGCGCAGTACCGGGTGGTAAGCCCCGCCGCTGAAGCGCGGTCGCTCTTCGTAGCAGAGACCGAGGGTGATGAAGGCCGCTTCTTCGAATTCCAGGGCGTAACTCTCCTCAGTGCCGTCGTCCAACCGAGCCAGCTCGCGGTACATCCGGATCACTTCGAGCGCCTTCTCGCGCAGGTTGTGCGCCTTCTCGGTGTTGAGCGCCAGGATGTGATACGCCGCCGCCTCCTCCGGCACGAGAATCGCGACGATGCACTTCGCGCCGAGCGTGCGCATCGCCGACAGCCGGTGATGGCCGTTCGGCGTCCAGTAGAGCGCGCCGTCCTCGTTCGGTGTCTTCGCCCGCACGACGATGATCGGATCGAGAAAGCGGCCGAGCTTGCCGATCACCGATTCGAGCTTGCGGACGTGAGTATCGGATAGGTTGCGCTGATAGGGCGTGGGCTCGACCTGCCCGATCGGCAGCGCGGCAAAGATCACCCACCGGCCGCCGTAGGGCTCGCAGTACGCGCCGAGCACCTTGCCGCCGTCGCGCTCGACGGCGCGTCCCAGCTCGGCGATCTCCGCGGGCGCCGCGCCCGACTGCAGTTCGGTGGCGCTCAAGCCGCACGACTGTGCCGCGGTTTTTTTTCTCCGCTTGCGGGTGGTTTTCTTGCTCTTTTTCTCAGCCACGGTTTAGAAAGTCGCCCGACGCGATGATCTTTAGTCGATTGACCGGCCGGGCGTAGAGATAAGTCCAGGCGAGAATCGTCGCGCCGTTTTCGCTTTGGACCGCGACTTTTTCCCGGCGGAACGCTTGATCCTCGTACGCGTCGAGCGCCGCGAAGACCCGCCCCGCGTCCTCAAGCGCGTAGATCTCCCCTTGCACCTGATACGAAATCGCCCGCGTAGCGACGGCGCCGGGAAACTTTCCCAGATCGTAAAGCTTCCCCTGAAACTTCCCGGGGCCGATGAAATCGGCATGAGAGCGGAGCACCTCGTGCATCCGATGGTTGCACGCGCGGCGCAGCGTGCCGTAGACGAAAAGCAGTTCGCGGTCCGGGCGCGTCTCAGGGGAAGATTTTTTTCCCGGTCGCTTCATCTGCCAGGAGGATCGCCTGAACGGGACAAAATTTCGCCGCCTTGAGAACGTCCTCGTCGCCGTCGCCGTGGGGATCGATCACAATGGCTTTGAATTCCTCGTCGATGTCGAACACGTTGGCCGCGATCGAGGCGCAGTTCCTCACCCCTTTGCATTTGGTTCGGTCCACGGTAATTTTCATGGCGCGTCTCCTACGCCGCGACGGCCTGAAGCGAATCGAGCTTCAAACTGCGCCGCATGAGATCCATCCATTTGAGAAGATGCCGGTGCTCCGCCGGAATCTCATGTTTGACGACGGTGTAGAGATAATGAAGCTGAACGAAGATCGCGATATCCGCCAAGGTCATCGTCTGGCCGAAGATGAATTGCTTTCCGTTGAAGAACTGATCCAGCGTGTGGAAGTGAATCTCCAGGCCCTTGGCCGCTTCCTGGCGCGCTTCCGGAGTCTCCGCGCGACGAAGGGTTCGGATGGATGAATTCACAACCTCGTCCGCCCAGTCCTCCAGCATGAGACAGAGCCCTTTGTCCGACGGAGGTTTCGGGTAGATGCTGTTTTGCGGGTACTTTTGCTCCAGAAAGGCGGAGATAAAAGTCGAGTCGATGATGCACTGCCCGTTATAGTCCATGACCGGAATCTTTCTCTGGCCGGAGAAATCGATGAGCGGCTGGCGATCCGGTCTCACGTCGGATACCTCGTAAGGAACATTTTTCATTCTGAGAACGATCCGCACTTTCTCGCAGAACATCGAGGTCTCGCTTTGGTATAATTTGACGGCCATCAGAATCTCCTTTCCCGACGATTATCCTCCCGCTTTTACTTCACAGGGTGCCTGAAGTCCAGGCCGGCCATTCAAAAGATGCTTTCAGCTTTTCACCCGCGGGATCACCTCGCCCGCGAGGATCTCCATCTGCTCCGCCAAGTCGAATACGGGATTGAGGGCGAGCACGCGGGCGCCGGCCGCGGCGATCTCGCTCAACTGCGCGGCGCATTCCTCCGGACTGCCCCAAATCGAAACTTTTTCCGCCAGGTCCGCCACCCCGTAATACGCGCCGAACCACTCCTTCAGCCGTTTCGCGGCGCGCTCGCGGTCGCGATCGACGGCGAGGTAGACGCGCTTGCCGATGGTGAATTCCGCCGGATTCTTTTTTTCTTCGGCGAGGGCTTGCCGGATGATCTTCACCTGCTCTTTATAATTCGCCGTGGAGACGGAGCCGGCGCCAATGAAGCCGCTGCCGCGGCGGACCGCGCGTCTCAGCGCCGCCGGCTCACTGCCGCCGAGCCAGATCGGCGGATGCGGTTTCTGGATCGGCTTGGGCACCAAGGTCGCGTTCTTCAACTGCCAGAACTGACCTTCGAAATTGATGTTGTCCTCGGTCCATAACTTTTGGATGAGCGTCAGCGCTTCATTGAAGCGCGCCAGCCGTTTTTCCGGCGATAGCCCGTAGGCTTGATAGAGGCGCGTGACCGCGCCGAGGCCGACGCCGGCGATGAGACGCCCCTGGCTCAGTTGATCGAGGCTCGCGAGGCTCTTGGCGAGTTGAATCGGATTGCGCAGGTTGATCAAAAAAACCGCCATGCCGAGACGCACGCGCCGCGTGACCGCGGCGGCATAGCTCAGCATCGTGATGCCCTCGAGCGCGGCGGCGGCCGGCCGGAGCACGGCCTGCTCCTGCACCCAGATGCTGTGAAAACCGAGCTCCTCGGCGCGCTTTAGATAGCGCTGGATCTCATCCGGGTTCACCGGAAGCTGCATCTGTATCTGGGGCGCCGCGATGCCGAACTTTGGATCGTGATCAGCCGCCATGATGGTCTCCCTCACTTCCGATCGTCGATACGACAACCATAGCAGCGTTCGATTTGCCGGTTCAAGGCGCCGCGCGTTCGCTTTGCATCGGTAAATTCATGCTGCTAACTTCGATTCCGATGAAGCTGCTGTGTTTCCAGGCCAAGCGTTTTCGGTGGAAAACGCACTCGAAGACGCTGCCCGAGGTTCCGGATCGCGAGGTTGAAGAGAGCGTCGCCGAAACGCTGGTGGTCTTTATCCACGCGGAAGCTACGGACGAAAGCGGCGAGCGCCGCAGCTCCGTCCTGCGCCGGACTCTCAAGCACCTCAAGTGGCTCGCCAACAAGCGCGGGCTCAAGAACGTCGTGTTGCATTCCTTCGCCCATCTCGGCGGCGCGGGAGCCTCAGCGCCGTTCACGGAACACTTCATGGACGAAATCGCCCAGCGCCTGCGCGACACCGGCTACTCGGTATGGCTCACGCCCTTCGGCTATTTCTGCGAATGGGATCTCAGCGTCTACGGCGACAGTCTGGCGAAAGTGTGGAAGGAGATCTAGAGGATGAAGAAAGACAAAGCCGGTTTCAAGAAACGGCGCTTTCAACTGCATTGGGGCGGAGGCTGGATCGCCGAAGAGGCGCGGTCCAAGACGGAATATCACGAGCCTTCCATCCAGCTACTTGCCTTCGACTCGGGTGAGAAGTCAATTCGGTTTTGCTACTACCACGACGGTTTTTACCAGGGCGGGCCGCTGATCCTCGGACAAAATCACCTCGCCGGCTTGCGCAAAGAGATCCGCAAGAACAAAACCATCCACGCGCTGCTGAAAAAGCTCGTGTAAGGGCGGATTGCGTTTGTAACGGACTCGGGCTCTGTTGCCGCCGAAAAGTTATTCCAGGCCCATCGACGATGCGAATCCTGTCCGGTTTACAATCGTAACTTTATAGTCGGATTTTGCCGTACCCAGCAGCGTCAATATATAGTCGAACTCTCTGCCGCCGTTTTGTCCTCTCAGGGCAACGTAGACTTTGTTTTGCTCCGTCTCCGGTCGATAGCCCTTTGCTATAACCGTCGTCGGATAGCCGTCCGGATGCAAACGAGACATGGCGTCTTTGAATATATCGAGGGGGATGTAGGCTTTCGCCTTACCCGACATTTGTTCGTAACCTTTGGCGAAATCCTGCTTCACGAACACCAGCTCCGCGAACTCGAGCGCTCGCTTTACAGCCAGGTCTTGGTTATGTTCGATCGGTCCTGAGCACCCGGCGATGCAAATGGCCAGAAGCGCCGCCAACCACGAGCCTCGAAACGACATACCACGTGTATGTAATTTCATCCCTCCCACCTCCCGAGATTCCAATAGCGGCTATGCCAATTGGAGAAAACTAGTCTGACGGATAAGAAAATGTCAAGCGAGCCAGGACCTCGACGCCCGCTTCTCGGTCGGCATGCACTGGGGAACATTCGAAGGTCTCACCGACGAGCCGCCGAAGCGGCTGGCCGAGGCGCTGGCGCGCGAAAACGTATCGTCCAAGGATTTTTTTCTCATGCAGCACGGCGAAACGCGGCTGCTTCGACGCGATTCGATTCCCGTGCGGGCGGCCTATCGGATAGTCTTGACTCGCGTGACGAGAGTGAAAAAATAGTCTTACACTAACTCAAGGGCGATCCGATCGATCTGCCGCCGGCCTCTTCAGGCCCGGGCCGGCCCGATCGCGCACCGGGATTTGAATGCGAAGCATCCGCTCCACTTTTTCCTCGATCCTCTCAGGTTTTTTTGCTGCGATGGTTCTCACCGTCGCCACCGTCGCACAGGCGCAAACCGCGCCCGAGCTTCCTTCCGACCCGGCCAAACAAACCGCGCCACCGGTACCGCTGGCCGAGATGGCGCCGCAGATCGAGTCCGTGTTCGCTCGTCTGCGCGATTTGCAGACCGAGCTGTCTTCCGATCGCAGCGCTGAAACCGTGGCCGAACAACTTCCGCTGCTCGCGAAGGAGATCGCCGCGCGCCTGCGCGAGACGCGGAAGATCGTCGCCCAGCGGCCGTCCCTCGAGATGCTCGCCCGTCTCGAAGGGGATTGGCGGCGGCTCCGCGACAACCTCGAAGACTGGGCGCTGAGCTTGACCGTCCACGCGACGCGGCTAAGCCGCGACATCGGTCAACTCGACGCGCTCGCGGAAACTTGGGAAGCGACGCTCGACGCGGCCAAGGCGTCCCGTGCTCCTCCGGAAATTGCGCGCCGGATCGAACGGCTCCGAAATCATCGTGCCGAACGGGAAATTAATTTCCGAACGGCTGGTCAACTGGACGCTTTCCAATCGCCGGCGCACGATCGAGTTGCCGATCGCGGTCGCGCAGGGCGCCGATCCCGGCCGCGTCATCGCGCTGCTCGAGCGCACCGCCGCCGCGCACCCGCTCGTCACCGACGAGCCGCCGCCCCAGGCGCTGGTCGTCAAGCTCTCGCCGGATTCGCTCGCCTTCGAGCTGCGCGCGTGGACCGACCGCATCGAGCAGTGGATGCAGATTAGAAGCGAACTCGCGATTACGATCAGCGCCGCTCTGGCGGCGGAGAAAATCGCGATTCGATAGGCCTACCCTATCCAAAGGCGCGCCCGCGTTTTTTATCCGTTGGTAGCGCTCGAGTTCCACACTTTACTTTGCCCTTCCCGGCTGCCCGTTCAGTAACCTTTCTCAGCATTCTTCCGCCGTCGAATTGAGTAATCCACCCGATATGAGACGCGGCCCGGTCGGTCACTATAAGTCTAAGAGAGCGCAGCGGCGATACGGGAGAGATGAGGTCAATTCAAACCGACGATCCGACTCGCAACTGGTCCGCCGTGTTGCTGCGCGGCGTGGCGGCCGTCGTTTTCGGCCACGTTGCGATCGGCGCTCCGGTCGTCTCGCTCGCCGCGCTGGCGCCGCTCTTCGCGGCGTACGCCTTGGCCGACGGCGTGTTCGCGATCGCGAGCGCGCTCCGGCGCCACGCCGGTGGCCGGCGCGCCTGGGAGTTTTTGCTGGAGGGGCTGGCGGATCTGGCGGCGGCAGCGGCGATTCTTGTCTGGTCGGGCGTGCCGCCGCCCGTGTACGTGATCGCGGCCTGGGCGCTGGCAACCGGAATATTGAAGATCGCTGCGGCTGTGCGAATCGTCCGCGCCGGCAAGTGGCTGCTCGCGGCGGGCGGAATCGTTTCCGTCGTTCTCGCCGCGGCTCTCGCGCTCTTGCCCGGCGTTGACGCGCTCGCGGCCATTCTCGGCGCCGGCGCCTGCGCTTTCCTCTCCGGCGTGCTTCTGATCGCGCTCGGCTTCCGGCTCCGCGCGCGCTACCCGCGGGCGATTGCGGCGGCCGCTCTCGGCCGGGGTCCCGCGGAAGTGCTCGCGTTACCGAAGGGCCGGCAACGGATACAGATTCACTCCTCGAGAAAGCTTCGCCCCCTCGGATAACGGCGGACTCGTCGACTTTCCCTCACGAAAAGCCCCCTGTGACAAAACGCCTTCCGCTGGTATAGTGTTCGGCGGTCATGGAATTCTTCAGCGCGCAGTTTTTCATTTTAACTCTCGCTCTCGTCGGCGTGGTGATCATCGTCGCCGCGCTGCTCTCGGGACTCATCGACCGCAGCGACGTGCCGCAGGTCGCCGTCTTCCTCGCGCTCGGCGCGAGCCTCGGTCCCGCGGGCTTGCAATTGCTCGACGTCTCCCTCGATTCGCCGATTCTTCGCGTCGTCGCGACCTTGAGCCTGGTGCTGGTGCTGTTTACCGATGCGGTGAGCTTGAGCGTCGCGGAGGTGCGCCGGCATCGCCTGCTGGCGGCTCTGGTGCTCGGTCCGGGCACGTTGCTCTCGGCGGTGTTGATCGCGCTCGCGGCCTGGTGGCTGCTCGATTTCTCGCCGGCCCACGCCGCCATCATCGGCGCGGCGTTGGCCTCGACCGATCCGGTGATGCTGCGCGGCTTGCTCAGGCGGCCGGGACTTCCCGAACCGGTGCGCCTCGCGCTCAGGCTGGAGAGCGGGCTCAACGACGTCGTTCTGTTGCCGATCATTCTCGCCGCCATGGCGTTCCTCAGCCAGAAACATCTCGCGGGCATCGATTCGGCGCGCCTCGGCCTCGAGCTTTTTCTCCTCGGCCCCGGCGCTGGGGTCGCGGTCGGCTTGCTGGCGGTGGGCGCGCTCGAGCTGGTGCGGCGCAAGACCGGCGTGCGGCGCGATTACGAATCGCTCTATTCGCTGGGGGTGGCGTTCGCGGCCTATGCCGCCGCCGAGTCGGTGCACGGCAGCGGCTTTTTGGCGGCGTTCTGCGCCGGACTCACGATCGCGGCGCTCGACGTCGAGCTATGCGACTGCTTTCACGAATACGGGCAGACCACGGCGGAGATGACCCTGCTATTCACCTTTATATTGTTCGGCAGCTCGCTGATCTGGAAGGGGCTGCTCGTGCTCGACCTGACGACGTTTCTTTTTGCCATGACCGCCGTGCTCGTCCGGCCCGTCGTCTTTTTCTTGTCCCTGGCGCCGACCGCGTTGGACTGGCGCAGCCGCCTCTTGATCGCCTGGTTCGGGCCGCGCGGGCTGGGCTCGCTGCTATTAATTCTCGTCCCGGTGTTCGCGGGCGTGCCGGGAACCCAGCCGTTGTTCGTGATCTGCTGCCTCGTCGTGCTGCTGTCGGTGGCGCTGCACGGGGGCTCGCTGATGTTTCTAGCGCGCAAAAGCGCGCCGGCGACTTCGGCCGGACTCAATGCCGCGGCGGTGACCGGGTCGGTTTCGAACGACGGCGAAGCAGGCGCGGTCAGCCATGACGACGATCGCATCACCGTGCAGGAATTTGGCCGGCTGCGAACCGCGGGCACGCCCGTCCTGGTCCTCGACGTGCGCAGCGACCCGAGCTTCGCCTCGAGCGAGTATCAGGCGCAGGGAGCGCTGCGTATACCGCCGGATCAGGCGGCGCGCAAAGTCGCCGAGCTGGGCGTGCCGCCGCGGACTTGGGTCGTCGTTTTTTGCGCCTGACCCGACGAAGCGACCAGCGCCCGTGTGGTGCAAGAGCTGAAACGGGCGGGATGGACTCGCGCGCGCGCGCTCGTCGGCGGCTGGGACGCCTGGCAGGCGGCCGGATTGCCGGTCGAAGAAAAGCCCGGGCTGGACGTGCGTTGAAAAGTAGGCGAGGGCGTTATTTCTTCCTCGCGCCTTTCGCCTTGCTCATGCCTACTTCCCCCAAAAGATTTCCCGGTATTCCCTCTCGTACTGCGAAATCTTCTGGAACATGTCGCCGGCAACGTAGTGGAGCTTCAAATTCGACTGCTCCAGGCTCGGCGCCGCGGGCGGGATGCCGGGACGGACCGGCACGCGAAAGCGATCGCGGATCGCCGTTTGTCCGTCCGCGGACAAGGTAAAATCGACGAATAATGTGGCCGCGCCCGGATGGCGCGCCTTGGCGGAAACCGCGATGCCGTTGATCGAAGTCACGATCGGGTCCGAGCTGCGCACCCATTCGACCCGGGCGCCTTTCGCTTTGAGCTGCTCGATCTGCTGGGGAAACACGATGGCGACGGGGAACTCTCCCGCCGCGAGCAGTTGCGCCAGCAAGGTGTGGCCGCGGCGAAGCTGCGGCTTTTGCGCGGCCAGCGCCTTCATGAATTTTACCGTCTTCTCCCGGCCCCAATAATCGATGAGTGCGCCGTACCATTCGAACTCTTCTTCCTCCAGGCCGAGCTTCTCTTTCCACTCCGGCTTCAACAGGTCCGGCCAGTCGCGCGGCGCCGCCTTGTCGGGCGTCAGGTTCTTGTTGTAGGCGAGAACGAAGTTGCGCGCGTAAATCCCGGTAAAATATCCCTCGCGGTCCTTGGCTCCGGACGGATAAACCGCCGCCTCCGGCGAACGGTACGGCTGAAAAAGGTTGCGCGATTTCACCAAGCCCAGCTCCATGCCGCTCATCACCGCCACGTCGAAGAAGTTCTGTCCCGCGGACGCTTCGGTGAGTATCCGCTCGCGCAACTTTTCTCCGGTCGTGCGGAGGATCTGCACCTTCACGAAGGGATATTTGCGGTTGAATCCATTGACGACCGCCTGGTTGTCTTCGTTCGAGGTCGTCGTGTACCAGACGACTGCGCCGTCTTTCTTGGCCGCTTCGATGAGATTTCCGGGCGCAGCCGACTGGGCCTGGACGGGAGAAAAATCGGCGCCGCCACAAAATACGGCGAGAAAAAGCGCCGCGGCCAGGATCTTCGATTTGTGCATCGTGTGTTTATGCCCGAGTCCGGCCATCAAGAAACCATCTTGTGTTTGAAAGTATCCGATCGGAGGCGTTTCGTCAAAAACGCGGTGGGGGACATTATCCTAAACGAGTAAATTTTACCTTGTGGATTTTACTTTTTAACTTGGGCGAAATTACGTCATCGCGCTACATCGTTGATCTGCTTGATTTTTCATTTGGCATGCCGCTTGCCAACTGACCTTTGTAGTATGCCTCGAACAACCGACATACAGTTCGACCGTGGCAACGGCAGGCAGCGGCAGAAGTGTAAGGTCTGCGGGTGTCTGGATAAATTCAACTTTACCATCCGGGACACTGTGTGGAGGAAAGTTGTCCCGGCCCGGTATCGAAACAAAGTTGTTTGCCTGGCTTGTTTCGATGCGTTCGCCTTCAAGCGGCGAATAGACTACTCCGCGGCTCTAAAAGTGCTTTACTTCGCCGGGGATGGGGCGGTTTTTAAATTCCAAACCGTAGCCGAAGAAGAATTTTAGGCGCAGGTCCCCTCGCGTCGCCTCGCCTTGCATTCGTTGCATAGCTCGCCGAACATCGGAGGAGTCAGTTGCTCGTCGTAATTGGCGGTGGGCCAGTTCGAGCAGTTGGCGCAAAAATGCCAGGTGTCGCCGTCCTTCAATTTTCTACAGTTATCTTCCTGCCGTTTTTTTCTGTAGGCGGTCATTCCTTACCTCTTGATAAATATTTCCCGGCAATGAATGCGGTCGGTTCGGGAGTGATTCGCGGCGCAGATTGCGTTCAATTCTGAGACCCGGGAGCAAAGTGAATGGCGCTCACTTTATTTCGTTGTGCAATTTTGGACAACCGGGTGAAGACCCCAATTTTCGGCTGATAAATCCCTGATGCGTGTAACTGGAAAGATCAAGCTCGGCGCTTGGACCTTGCCTGTCTTCTATGATAATGCGGCAGTGTCGAAGGACGCAGCAACGCGGCGGAGATCGCAAGGTTATGAAACCGAGACGGTGGAGAATCCGATGAACCGCGCGGAGAAAATTTTTGCGGTGGCCGGATTTCTAATCTCGTGGTTTCTCTTTCTTCCGGTTGCGCTTTTTGCGGCGGAGTCCCGGTCCAACTCGCAGGAGTGGGAGAAGACGGTGCGCGCGGCGGAGCAGGAAGGCCAGGTCGTCGTCTACATCGCGGGCTACGAGGCCGTAATCGAGGCCGGCGTTTTTCAAAAGGCCTATCCCAAGATCAAAGTCGTGACCGTGACCGGCTCGGGCACCCAGCTCGCACCCAGAATAGCTTCCGAAAGGCGAGCGGAAAAATATCTGGCCGACGTTTACAACGGCGGCGGCAGCTCGCTCTATCAGATTCTGCACCTGGGAAAAATGCTCCAGCCGATCAAGCCGGCGCTGGTCCTGCCGGAAGTTGCCGACGAGTCGCGGTGGTGGGAGGGACGGCACAAGTACGTGGACCCGGAAGGCATGTATATTTTCGTCTACGAGGGCGACGTCGCCAGCGGCGGCGGGGGAAGCTACAACACGAATCTGCTGAACCCGAAGGATTACAAATCCTACTGGGATCTGCTCACTCCCAAGTTGAAGGGAAAGATCGTCGCCATGGACTTGAGGCAGGTGAGAGGGACAAGCGCGCCGTGGCAATATCTTTACTATCACGCGCCGCTCGGGCCATCGTATATCAAGCGCCTTTACGGCGAGATGGAAGTCATCATGTCGGCCGACCTGCGCCAGGCGGTGGATTGGATGGCGACGGGTAAAGTGGTGATCTGTCTTCCGTGTCAAAGCTCCGCGGTGGCGAAGGCGAACAATCAAGGGCTCCCGGTCGATATGTTCGAGCCGTATCAGTTCAAGGAGGGCGTGTCGATCTCTTCGGCGTTCGGCCAACTCGCGCTCATGAACCCCGCGCCGCATCCCAACGCGGCGAAAGTTTTCGTCAACTGGCTGCTGTCGCGGGAAGGCCAGGCTACTTTCCAAAAAGTCATGAGCCAGCCCGGCGACCCGCGCGATTCGCGGCGGGTCGACGTGCCGAAAGACCACGTCCCCTTGTCGGAGCGGCGCAGGGACGGCATGAAATACTTCGACATCGACGATCTCAACAACAAGGACATTCGGCCGATCACCAAACTGCTCGACGAGATTTTGGCGGGGAAGAAGTGAAATCGCTGACAACAGCAGCGATTTCATCCTGAGCGGAGCGAAGGATCTCGTCCTGCTCAGCGCCCATTATCGCCGCCCAGGTTGAGAGATTTTTCGATAAAGGATAAAACCCGACTATGGCCAACCCGCCTCCCAGGTACGAAAAGCCGCGCCGGTTTTTAAAAGGCATCGAAAGCATGACCTATTCGCTCACGGACATGCGGCGCCAGTGGCTCGCGACGGTCCCGCGCGTGATCACGAAAAACTACCGCGACTACCTCGACGGCGGCGCGCGCGAGAAAAACATCGTCAGCCCGGCGAACGAGCCGTTTGTCACCCATAGCGTTCAGGCCCACTTCGTGACGCTCGGTCCCGGCACGCGGGACAAAGGCCACGGCCACCAGAACGAGGCGTTCTTTTATATCCTCGAAGGCCGCGGCTTCGACATGCACGACGGCGCGCGCTACGACTGGGAGGCGGGCGATGCGGTGGCGGTGCACAACGACTCCGTCCACTGGCACAACAACGCCGACCCGGAGCGCGGCGTGGTGGTTTTGGTCATGAAGGCGAAGCCGCTGTGGATTTTCCTCGGGCTGCACCAGCAGGGCCCGATCGGCACCGTGCCGCCGGCGGAGGAAAACGACCGTTGGGGACCGCCGGTCGATTTTTCCATCATCCGCGCGCCGGAAGACGTAAAGCTCAAAAAAGTGATCAAGCCGGACGATACGCCGTGGCAGATGACGCCGCACGGAAAAATCCGCCAGCTCGCCGGCCCGTCGGTGCCGCTGCGCGTGAAGGCGATCGACGTCCACCTTCAGGAAATTCCGGGCGGCAGCCGCTCCGGCAGGCAGTGGCAGATGCAGGACGAGCTGTTTTACGTGTTGGAAGGCAGCGGCTACGACCTGCACTGGGAGGTCGAGGTCGAGATCACCGATCAATACCACGCGCGCATCGCCAAGGAGCCGAGCCGCTGGGAATGGAAGGCGGGCGACATGGTTTATATCCCGCACAACACGATCCACCAGCACTTCAACGCCGCACCGGCGCAGCCCGTGCGGCTGATCTCCGGATCGAATCGAATTTACGGCATGATCGGCTACTCGAGGATCGAGCAGTTGGAAAACGCGCCGGAGTACGATGTGCGGTGACAATTTGCCGACAACGGACTGTAATGGATACAGAGCCGTCCCCCACGATCGTCACACGCGCGGAGTTCACACCCCCTCTCTGTCTCCCCCTTGCCAAGGGGGAGATTAAGAGGGGGTCGCCGGTTAATGGTCTTTTACTGTTCCTACTCGTAATATTCTTTTCTTTCCGTTCCACCTTTGCCGGCGAGGCGCTTTCTCCCGACGCCGACTGGGAAAAGACCATCAAGGCGGCCGAGCAGGAGGGCGAGGTGGTCGTTTACAAGCTGCGCAGCGACATCGACTGGCAGCCGTTTCAGAAACGCTTTCCGAAAATCAAGCTCGTGCGGGAAGCGGCGCAAGCCGCGCAGGTCCTGCAGCGGATCATGGCCGAAAGACGGGCGGACAGATTTCTCGCCGACGTCGCCATGCTGGGCGGAGGAACGTCGACATCGCTGGTCAAAGCCAGCGCGTTGGATCCGATAAGCGCCGCGTTTATTTTGCCCGAGGTGAAAGATCCGGCGCAATGGTTCGAAGGAAAGCATCACTACAACGAGACCGAGAACCGCTACGTGTTCGTCTACGCCGCTTTTCCCTTGCGCCTGTTGGGCTACAACACCAAGGTGGTCGAGCCCAAGGCGATCGCTTCGTTCTGGGATTTTTTGGACGCCAAGTGGAAAGGCAAAGTCACGGCCAAGGATCCGCGCGACCCGGGCGGCGGGAGCCCGCTGCTGTTTTTTTATTACAATCCGCAGCTCGGACCCGATTTCATCCGCAAGCTGCTTGCCGGCGGCAATCTGACGCTCACGCGCGACGAACGCCAGCAAACCGACTGGCTCGCGTCGGGCAAGCACCCGGTCGCGATCACGGCCAAGGCCGAAGACGTCGATGAGGCAAAACGGCAAGGACTTCCGGTGGACGTGCTGGATGCGCACGCGCTCGCTAAAGACGGCGTCGGCCTGGAAGCGGGCGGCACGATGATTTCTCTGGTGAACAAAGCGCCCCACCCGAACGCGGCCAAAGTCCTGATCAACTGGTTTCTCTCGCGCGAGGGACAGATGGCGGTGCAAAAGGGGCTGCCCAACGATCCCGGCGCCAACTCGCTGCGCGAGGATATTCCCAAAGACGACTTGCCGGCGTGGCGCCAGCGCGTGAAAGGCGCGAAGTACGTGCGCCTTTGGGGGCCGGAAGTTTGGGACCGGGATGCGGT
>DASXRG010000075.1:0-2479 GCA_036506735.1 Binatia bacterium
GACGTATCAGGAGATTCTCAAGGACTATAATCGGCCGGATTTTTTACCGGTTTTTTTGATCGAAGCAAGTTACGAGTTCGAACATTTTTCCAACACCGAGCTTGGGGTTCCGCAGGTGCTGCGGCGCCAGGCGTACTGGACGAACTTGAGCGGCGCGACCGGGCAAATGTACGGCAACAAGTTTACCTGGCCGTTCCTCGATGGTTGGCAAGATCAGCTCGATACCCCGGGCGCGGCGCAGATGGGTCATGTGGCGGCGCTCTTTGAGCCCCGCCCCTGGCAAGATCTCGTCCCGGATCAAAATCACACGGCGGTAACGGCTGGTTTCGGCACCTTCGGAGCGAACGACTATGTAACGGCCGCGCGCACTCCTGACGGACGGCTTGTGATGGCGTATATTCCCACCGCGCGCACGATCAGGGTCGATATGTCCAAACTAAGCGGACTCGTGACGGCAAGGTGGTATGATCCGAGCGCGGGCACGTTCACGGCGGTATCCGGTTCTCCGTTCGCCAATTCGGGCTCGCGCAACTTTTCCACGCCCGGGAATAATTTTGGCGGCGACGAAGACTGGGTCCTAGTGCTGGAGACGCCCTGACCTTATCCAATCATAATCCTGAATCTCACTGCTTCCCGAAACCTTTTCCTCATGTTCCGGCGCGTCGGATTCGCACTGCTATTTTTCATGTTTGCCGCCCACGCCTTTGCTATCGCCGAGGCGGGCGACGGTTCGCCAAAGGTGGCCTCGGCGGCTGCCGCGGCGCAGTTGCCGCCGGCCGGTCTCGTCGCCGCTTATGCGTTTAATGAAGGCAAAGGCGCGACGACGAACGATGTGTCGGGCCGCGGTCACACGGGGACGCTTAGCGCCGCCAAGTGGGTATCGAAAGGCAAGTTCGGCAAGGCTCTCTCCTTTAGCGGTAAGAACAGCCTGGTGAGTATCGCGGCAAACCCCGATCTTGATCTTACGAACGGTATGACTCTTGAGGCGTGGGTCTTTCCCAAATCGAAAAACGGCGCGGGTATGTGGCGCAATGTTATCGCGAAAGAACGCCCCGGCGGCGGCGTTTATAATCTGTACTCCCATAATGATACTAGTTTCCCGACGCTAGTGATCGTTCCCAACTCCACCAACACTCCCGTGGATGTCCGTGGTTCCGCTCAGCTTCCGAGGAATGTCTGGAGTCACCTCGCGGCCACTTATGACGGATCGACGCTGCGGCTCTACATCAATGGCAATTTAGCCGGGAGCCGGGCGTTGTCGGATACAGTCTCAACCTCGACCAATCCTCTGCGCATCGGCGGAGACACCCTCACGAAACGGTTCTTTCAAGGCCTGATCGATGAGGTCCGGATCTACGATCGGGCTCTTTCCCAGAGTGAAATCCAGAGCGACATGAACACGCCGCTGGAAAGCACGCGGCCCCCCGCCCCCACGTTGCCCACGGTCAAACTCACGGCGCCGGCGAACCGGGCGAGCGTCGCGGGCGCAACGACGGTCAGCGCGAACGCCGCTGATGATAGCGGTCACGTGAGCGTGCAGTTCCTGCTCGACGGCATCGGTCTGGGCGCCGAGCAGACCCACCCGCCGTTTTCTTTTTTATGGGATACGACCCGCGTTCCCAACGGGCGCCACACCCTTTCCGCCCGGGCGCGCGACGGCGCAGGCAATATCGCTTTGGCCGCCGACGTTACGGTCACGGTCAACAATGCTGCGGGGGACTTGCCGCCGACCTATCCAGTGAAAGTCGGGCCGACCGGACGCTACCTCGTGGATCAAAATGGCGTGCCGTTTCTTATGACCGGCGAGTCGCCTCAAGCGATGATCGCCAATCTCAGCGAAGCGGACGCGGAACTATTTTTTCAAAATCGAAAGTCCCACGGTTTTAACACGGTATGGATAAATTTACTCTGCGCCGGCGGTTTCCCCGCATGCCGTCACGACGGCAGCACGTTCGATGGCATCGTCCCCTTCACCGCCGTGCTTGACAATTCCGCCGTGCCTCCTTTCGTGTCCAACTACGACCTTACGACGCCCAACGAAGCGTACTTTGCGCGTGCGGAGCGGATACTGCAGATCGCCGCGGAATACGGTTTTCTGGTGATTCTCGACCCGATCGAAACCATTAGTTGGTTCGACGTGCTCAAGTCGAACGGCGTCAGCAGGAATCGGGCATACGGACAATTTCTCGGGCAGCGCTTTTTGGGTTCGGACAACATCGTATGGATGCACGGCAACGATTACAAACAAGATCAGATGCCGAGCGCCGAGGACGACACGTACACGACGGCGGTCGCGCTCGGGATCAGGGACCGCGACACCCGTCATCTACAAACCGTCGAGCTCTTTTTTCTTTCCAGCAGCTCTCTCGATGACGACCGGTGGGCTTCGTTGATTCAACTGAACGCCGCGTACACCTACTTCCCGACGTATCAGGAGATTCTCAAGGACTATAATCGGCCGGATTTTTTACCGGTTTTT
>DASXRG010000076.1:0-1691 GCA_036506735.1 Binatia bacterium
CACTCCGTTTGCTGATTATCTCACCAAGGAAGTAGGCATTCCGGTCAAGTTCACTCCGGTCGTCGATTACGCCGCGACTGTGGAGGGGCTGGCCGGCAACAAGCTCGACATGGTTTGGTACGGCGGGCTCACCTCCGTGCAGGCGGCGCGCAGGGCCAAGGGGGCCAAAAGAATCGTCATGCGCAAGGAAGACACCGAATTCAAGAGCCAGTTCATCACGCGGAAGGATACCGGCGTCAAAGATCTGAAGGACTTGAAAGGGAAAACCTTCTCCTTCGGCAGCGTCAGCTCCACCTCAGGCCACCTGATGCCGCGCTACTATTTAATGAAAGCCGGGATCAATCCGGAGAAGGACTTTTCCAAGTTCAGCTTCAGCGGGGCGCATGACGCGACCGCAGCCTGGGTGGAAGCGGGGCGGGTGGACGCGGGCGCTCTCAACTTTCTGGTGTGGGACAAGCTGGTCGCCAACAAAAAAGTCGACACCAATAAGGTCGTAGTTTTTTATACCACCCCGCCTTACGTGGACTACGTCTGGACGGTCCGTGGCGGTTTGGACAACGCCATCGTGGAAAAGATTTCCAAGGCCTTGCTCAAGCTGGACTACAACAAGCCGGAGGACAAGGCGCTCCTCGATCTGCATCGGACCAAAGGCTACATCCCGGCGAAAGACGAGCAGTGGAAAAGCCTCGAGGATGCCGCCCTAACTACGGGCCTCATCAATCAAAACTAGACGCGTGTCCGGCAACTGTCCGTGGAGCAGTATCGTCTCGATAAAGTCGTCAAAATCTTCGGGCGGCGCCAGATCGCGCTCGGCGGGATCGACCTGGCGGTCCAGCGCGGAGAAAAGGTCGCGCTCATCGGCCCGAGCGGCGCCGGCAAGACGACGCTGTTCCGTCTGCTGAACCTGACCTTGCGGCCCAGCTCGGGAAAGCTCTGGATCGACGGCGACGAGGTGGTCAATCTGCACGGAAAAAACCTGCGCGAGGCCCGGCGCAAGATCGGGAGCGTATACCAACAGCATAACCTGGTGCCCCGGCTGAAAGTGATTCACAACGTTCTCTGCGGCCGGCTGGGCCAGTGGTCTACAGCGAGATCGCTGCTTTCGCTCGTTCGCCCGTCCGATATCGAGGCGGCTTACCAGGCTTTGAAGCAGGTCGGAATCGAGGAAAAGATTTTCAGCCGCACCGACGAGCTTTCCGGCGGGCAGCAACAGCGGGTGGCGATCGCGCGGGTTCTCATGCAAAACGCGGAAGTGATTCTCGCCGACGAGCCGGTTTCGTCGGTCGATCCTTCGCTGGCCTCGTCAATCGTCAAGCTCCTGGTCGAGATCAGCCACAGCACGCGAAAAACTTTGCTGGTGAACCTTCACAGCGTCGATCTGGCGTTGGAATTTTTTCCGCGAATCATCGGCATGAGAAACGGAACGGCGCTGTTCGACCTCGCGGCGGACCAGGTGACCGACGGACTGCTGGAAGATCTCTACTCGGGGCACCTCCCGCGCACCGAGCCAGCCGAAATCGACGATGAAGAGCCCAGCCCGCCCATACTCCAGTAGCGCGCAGAAATCCTTCTTCCCCTACCTTTTCGCCGCGGTTTTCCTCCTGGCGCTGGCGGATAGCTGGCGCAGGGTCGGCGTGGACGTATTCCTGCTGTTCGAGCGGCACGGACGGGAGAACATCGTCAAGTTCGTC
>DASXRG010000077.1:0-5627 GCA_036506735.1 Binatia bacterium
CGTTCCGTCCATCGGGTTACTCTTTACTTGAATAAGACCGTTGTGGCTTTTTACAATGCCGTACACCATCGCAAGCCCCAGGCCGGTCCCCCGACCGGTCTCTTTGGTCGTGAAGAAAGGATCGAAGATTCGGCTCTGAACGTTTTCGTCCATTCCAGTGCCGGTGTCGCTGACCTCGATGCGCACGTACCGCTCCGCTTTCGCTTCGGCGGAGTCTTGCAGGCTTGTGCCGTCTACGGCTTCGGTCCTGAGCGTAAGTCTGCCGCCGTCTGGCATCGCGTCGCGAGCGTTGATGCAAAGATTCAAGAGCGCTTGATTGATTTGGCCCGGAGACGCCATAACCGGGGGAAGCTCACTGTCCAGCTCCAGCGTCACTTCAATGGTTTTTGGAAAGGTTTGTTGGAGCAAACGCAGGAGTCCGTGGATCAACGTATTGACGTCCGTCGGTTCCAGTTTCTCTTCTGTTTTCTGGCCGATGGTCAAAAGCTGTTGCACGAGCGCCGCGCCTCGCTTGATGGCGTCATCGATGACGCAAAGATTTTCGGCAATTCGAGCGTCCATGCCGGCGCGCTGGCGGAGAACAGAAGCGTATCCCTGGATGATGTTGAGGATGTTGTTGAAGTCGTGCGCGACTCCGGCGGCGAGCGTTCCGACGCTTTCCATTTTTTGGGCGTGACGAAGCTGCTCTTCGAGTTTTTGCCGCTCCTCGATGTACTCGACAAGCACGCGGTTGGCCTGCTCCAACTCTGCCGTGCGCTCGGCCACTCTCGTCTCCAATTCCTGGGTGAGCGCGTGCAGCGCTTGTTCCGCCTGCTTGCGGTCGGTGATATCGTCGATAGCCAGAAGTATCAGTTGGACCGCTTTCTGTTGTTTGTCATAGATCCTTCGGGCGCTGAGCGACATGATCCTGTGTCCGATAGAGGGAAACTGGTGCTCGACCTCGAGGTTCTCAAAGCGCGCCTCACGGGGCAGGACTTCCTCCAGTAACTCCCGCAGTCTGGGAATATCCCACTGGCGATTCCCAACTTCGTAGATGAGACGGCCCACCGTTTCCTCGCGCGCGACTTTAAAGGTCTCGCAGAAAGCGCGGTTGGCCGAAACAATCCTCAGCTCCGGACTCAGGACGATCAGGGATTCGCGCACCGTAGAAACGATGTTCTCGGCGTAATCTTGCGCCTCCTTCAATCGGGTTACATCGGTAAACGTGAAGACCACTCCGTCGATCAGATTGCTCAGAGTGCGATAGGGAATCGAGCGCATCACGTGCCAGCGGCCGTCCGAGGTCTGCACTTCTTTTTCGACGGGAACCAGGCCCTTGAGCACATTATCGGCGACCGATGTAAGGTCTACGTCAATTAAATTGTTTGAGATGTGGCTTACCGGACGGCCGAGATCCAAAGGGATCAAGTTCAGCAGCTTTGTCGCCGACGGCGTGAAACGCCGGACGCAAAATCCTGTATCCAAAAAAATCGTCCCGACTTCGGAGGAATTCAAAAAATTCGCCAGGTCGTCATTGGTCCGGGACAGCTCTTCGATCTTATCGGTGAGTTGATTGTTGACGGTGGTTAGCTCCTCATTAACGGATTGCATCTCCTCTTTTGAGGTTTCCAGCTCTTCATTGGTGGATTGCAGCTCTTCGTTGATGGCCAGGACCTCCTCGTTGGCGGCCGTGAGTTCCTCATGCGTAGTTTGAAAGTCATCGATAGTGGTTTGGAGCTCGTCTCTTAACTTTGCGATCTCGGCTTCGAGCCGCTCGGTAAGATCATCGCGCCGGCCGATCTCGGTTTCCTCGACGCCGATGGGGGAATCCTTGACCGGCGCCGCTGCGTCCTCAAAGATAACGGCGAGCAATCTATTGCCTGATTTGGGCTCTACGACGGGAATTACCGTTACATCGGCAAAATAGTTGGAATCGTCCCGGGTGAAGTCGAGGGCTCCGAGCTTGGAGGCATGGTTTTCCCGCGCCGCCTTTTGGATCGCGAGGCGGAGCCTCAGCGAATGTCTGTCGTCGGTCATCTCAAACAAGTTCAGGTTGGCGTCGCCGAAGGGGTGCTTCAGGTACTTATGGCTCTCGCCGTAGAAGTGCAGGATATTGCCATTCTCATCGATCAGGACAAGGCTCGCGTTAAAATGCTTCAAGAGCACCTGCTGGTTCAGGTCCGACAATTTGACGGAAGGCCGCCGTTCCGGTCTCAGCGGAAGGGCGGCTGGCGCGCCGGACCGCGTTGGAAAATTCGCGACCTCGACGGCGGCGGACGGCTTGCGGCGGAAAATCCGGAAGCTCCTGGAAACGGGCTCGAACAAGTCGCTCTGCTCGACGGTGGTCTCGGACTTACCCAGAAAGAGATATCCGTCCGGCGTGAGCGCAAACCCGAACAGGCTCAGAATTTTTTTCTGTATTTCCGGCTCGATGTAGATCAGCAGGTTGCGACAACTGATCAAGTCCAATTTCATGAACGGCGGGTCCATGATCACGTTGTGCGCGGCAAAAGTCATGACTTCCCGGATTTCTTTATTAACCTGGTAAACGTGGTCTTTCTTGTTAAAGAACCGCGCCAGGCGCTCCTCCGACACGTCGGCGCTGATGCTTTCGGGATATATGCCCTCGCGAGCGTATTTCAGCGCGTCATGATCGATGTCCGACGCGAAGACCTGTAGGGGAGATCTCTTCCTGCTTCGAGCGCTTTCCTCCATGAGCAACATGGCGATGGAATAGGCCTCCTCGCCGGTCGCGCAACCCGTAACCCACACGCGCAGGGCGCGGTCATTGTTCGCTTCTTGAACCAGCGGCTTGATCACGTTGTCGGCGAGCACCGCAAATGCCTCCGGATCCCGGAAGAAGCTCGTGACGCTGATCAGCATGTCTTTCGAAAGGCGCGCGAGTTCGTCGGAGTCTTGGAGGAGAAAGCGGTAATATTCGGAAAAATCTCCGATGCGGTGGAGCCCCATGCGGCGCGCGATGCGGCGCTGGAGGGTCGAGTTCTTGTAAAAACGAAAGTCGTTTTTGGTCTGACTTCCCAGCAAATCGATAATCGAACCGAGATGGTCCCGTCCACCTTCGCTATCGGCGTCCGTGGGTTCGACGGGAGATTGTCGCACGTAGTGGAGAAGCGCGCCGGATATTTCCCCGACCGGCAGCACGCAATCGACCATTCCCGTCTCTATCGCGCTTTCGATCATGTTGCCGAACTGAGCGGTCTTGGGGTCTTGAACTATAACTATGCCGTTCGCTCCCCGGATCTCTCTTATTCCCAATGTGCCGTCCGTGCCGCTGCCGGAAAAAAGCATGGCGATGGCCTTCTCATGTTGGTCCTCGGCAAGAGAGCGGAAGAAAAAATCGATCGGCATCCGGATACCGTCACGCTTTACCGGCTCGGTCAGATGCAGCATGCCGTCTTTGACGAAGAGAAACTTATTAGGAGGAATCGTGTAAACGCAGTTGCGCTCAATCGGCGAGCGGTCTTCAGCCTGGACTACCCTCATGTCCGTGCATTTGGCCAAAAGGCTTGCCATGTAACTCACGTGGCCCGGGTCCAGGTGCTGAACCACGACAAAACCCAGGCCGCTATCCGCCGGCATCGCGGTAAAAAATTCTTTCAACGCATCCAATCCGCCGGCCGATGCGCCGATGCCGACTACCTGGGTACTCGAGCCTTCAGGATTCACAATACTGCCTCATCGTGGGGCAACTTCGATCTCCTGGTTCTGAACAAATATATTTTTGATTTTTTTTGCCGTAATAGATTAAAATTTGTAGCAAAATAGCGCTGTCGTTCAACGCTACACGGTCACTTAAGTGACAGTTCCGCTTCGTGCGAAACTCCGATTTGTCCCGCCGGGGACAGACTTTATTGCAGTGAATAAGCTATTAAATACGAGCCGGGTAACAGGAGGAGGAATATGGAATCGCGAAGCGTTGTTGACCCAGAAAGTCTACGCAAGCTAAAGAGCTTCGACTGGTTGACGGCCGTTCAGTTGCAAAGTCTTGCACAAAACATGGCGCTGACGAAAGTAAGAAAGAAAGATCCGATCTTTGCTCAAGGTGAGTCTGCCAATATGATATTTCTGGTTCTCTCAGGCACTGTAAGGCTGTCCGTCGTCAATCAAGAAAACAAACGGGTAGTTGTGACGCTTGTCCCTCCTGGCGATCTTTTTGGATTGGGATTTTTATTTCCGGAGATAGGACAACCGTTTGATGCCGATGCGTTTAGCGACTGTACCATTGGGACTCTTAAGCGGGAGGTCTTTGCGGAGATCCTATTAGGAGTCTCTTCTGAAGCGTATCTCCGTTGCAGCGAGCTGTACATGGGCCGGCTCTGGCGCATGCTTTTGCGTTGTGTTCGAGGAATTGGACTTAGTCTGCGTAAGCGTTTGGCACTCGAGCTTTTGGAATTGGCCGCCTCTTTCGGAATAGACGACAGACGGGGAACGATTCTGACTGTCACACCTACGCACGAAGATCTTGCCAATTCGATCGGGGCATCGCGCCAAAAAGTCACCGAGCGCCTAGCGGAGCTCAAGCGCGAGCGTGTTGTCATACAGGATGGGCGTCGGCTGATTGTTTTGCCTCGAAAGCTCCGTAGAATTGTGGAGAAGGGTTAAGCGGGAAAGGCAAGGAGGCAAATCGTTTTCCCACGATTGGATCAAGGGTCATGTCCCTAAACGCTGTGTTGGTGACAATAGGCTGCTACAAGATTGACCGGCCGCTTTCAATTGCATATGGTACGTATCGATGGCGGCGGAACAGAATACCGAGACCGCCGTTTTCGGCGGCGGCTGCTTCTGGTGCACCGAGGCGGTGTTCGACGAATTGCGCGGCGTGATTTCGGTCATGCCGGGCTACGCGGGCGGGAAGACGAAAAACCCGACCTACGAGGAAGTTTGCGGTGGGGATACCGGCCACGCAGAAGCGATCCGCATCGAATACGATCCGAGCCAGATCGGCTTCAAAGATCTTCTCACCGTTTTTTTCGCCACGCACGATCCGACGACGCTCAACCGCCAGGGCAACGACGTCGGCACGCAGTATCGATCGACGGTTCTCCACGCCGACGAAGCGCAGCGCAAGGAAGCGGAAAATTTTATCAAAGAGCTGAACGACGCGAAAACTTTCGGCCGGCCGATCGTCACCACGATGGAGCCGCTCGGCCAATTCTACGAAGCCGAGGACTACCACCGGAAATATTTCGCCAAAAATCCCTACCAGCCTTACTGCCAATTTACGATTCCGCCCAAGCTACAAAAGCTCCACAAGCAATTCGCCGATCTGCTCAAGTCGCACGCGAAAGCCTGAGCGCCCCGCTTGGCGCCGCCGCGCGCGCGAAACGCGCGGCGAACAAACTCGCCTTGACGAAAGTAACCGGCATTGTTAGGGGTAAGGACGTGCCCAAAGAAGTGGTTATCGAATCGGAGGCGATCTCGGCTTCGGCCGACGTGTCGGCCGGCTGGGAGGAGCGGTTCGCGCACGTTCTCCTGACGCGCACGCCGCTCGGGAAGCTCGTCCGCTGGGTGGCCGGCATCAAGTCGTCGGTCCACGCAAAACTGCTCAGCGGTTTTCTCATGGTCACGTTGCTCTTCGTCGCGATGGGCGCGATGAGCCTGCAAGCGATCAGCCGAACGTCCCAGCA
>DASXRG010000078.1:0-8920 GCA_036506735.1 Binatia bacterium
ACGGATGCTGGTTGTTTTGACGGGAGGAACCGGCGGAGCGAAACTGATTCATGGCCTGAGTCTGGAGACGGCTCCCGAAGAGTTGGTCATCGTCGGCAACACCGGCGATGACTTCGTCCTGCACGGCCTCTCTATCTCGCCCGATCTCGACACGCTCACCTACACCCTAGCCGGGCTCGCCGACACCGAAAAAGGTTGGGGCATCGCGGGCGACACGTTCGCCGCGCTGGAGTGGCTGGGGAAATACGGCGCAGAAATCTGGTTCAAGCTCGGCGATCGAGACCTCGCGACCCACATCACGCGCACGCGGCTCTTGCACGAAGGGCTGACCCTCACCCAGACGACCGCTCGCATCGCTACCGCCCTCGGCGTCAAAGCCAGGCTCCTGCCCATGTCGGACCAAATCGTGCAGACGAAGATTCAAACCCCCGACGGAGAAATTTCTTTTCAGGAATACTTCGTCAGGCACCGCTGGTCTGTTAAGGTGAAAAGCGTCGCATACGCCGGCGCGGAAAACAGCCGCCCTGCGCCCGGAGTCGTCGAGGCGATTCGCGCGGCCAAGGGCGTGATCGTCTGTCCGAGCAATCCGGTAACGAGCATCGGGCCGATACTCGCGGTTCCCGGCATGCGCGCCGCGCTCAAAGAAACTCACGCCCCGGTCGCGGCCGTGAGCCCGATCATCGGCGGCGCGCCGGTGAGCGGCCCGGCCGATCGTTTGATGGCGGCTATGGACATGGAAGTCTCGGCGCGCGGCGTGGCCCAAGCCTACGCCGATTTTCTCGATTTTTTTGTCCTCGCGCCCGAGGACAAGGACTACCGGACGCGCATCGAAGCGCTCGGCGCCAAGACGGTCGAAAGACCGATCCGCATGAACACGCTCGACGAGAAGAGGAGCCTTGCGCGCGACCTTCTGGCGCTGCTATGAAAGTCTCGGCGCTGATACCGTCCAAAGGATTTGCCAACGCCAAGCAGCGGCTGGCGGCGCTGCTCGGCGCCGCCGAGCGCGAGACGCTCGCGGCGGCGATGCTGCGCGACGTGCTCCGCGAGACGCTGGCGGCGCGCGGGCTGGAGTCGGTTTACGTCGTCACCGGAAATTCCGCGGTCAGCGACATCGCGACGTCGCTGGGCGCAAACGTCATTATGGAGCCGCAGGAAAAGGGCGAAACCGAAGCGGTGATGCCGGCCTTGCTGGATCTCGAGCGTTATGGGGTCGAAGGCGCGCTGGTCATTCCCGGCGATATTCCGTTGCTCCGAGCCGCCGACATCGAGCTTTTGCTCGCGCACGCGTCGCGACACGACGGCCTGTCGCCTTACGCGTTGCTGGTGCCGTCGCACGACCGCATGGGCACCAACGCGCTCCTGCTTTCGCCGCCGGGCGTGATCGGGCTGCGCTTCGGCTACGACAGCTTTTCGTATCATCTGAGCCAGGTTGCCGCCAAGGAGATGCCGCTGCGCGTGGTGGAGAACGAGCGCATCGCGCTCGACATCGACGAGCCGCGGGACCTCGAGCGCTTCCTGGCATCCGGCGGCGGTCCGGGCGAGAGCTACGCGAAACTGATCGAGATGAAAGCGGCGGCGCGGCGCGCGGGTGAACCGTGAGCCGGCTCGAAGTCATTGGCCTCGAAGGCATCGGCGAGGCGCGGCCGGGCGACTCGATCGGCAGGCTGATCGTCGAAGCGTGCGCGCGGCACGGACTCACTCTTGCCGACGGCGACATTGTGGTCGTGGCGCATAAAATCGTCTCCAAGACCGAAGGGCGGATCGTTCGTCTGAGCGACGTCGAGCCGTCGGCGCGCGCGCTCGAGCTGGCGCGCGAGCTCAACAAAGACGCCCGGCAGGTCGAAGTTATTCTAAGAGAGAGCCGGCGGGTTATCCGCAAGGGCGGGACCGCGCTGATCGTCGAGACGCACCACGGATTTATTTGCGCCAACGCCGGGGTCGATCTGTCGAACGTCGGCCTCGGCCAGGCGGCGCTCCTGCCGCGCGACCCCGACCTGTCGGCGAGAAAAATTCGGCAGGAGATCAAAGAGCGGCTGCCGCAGCTCAAGGCCGCGCCCGGCGTGATCATTAGTGATAGTTTTGGCCGCGCCTGGCGTTTGGGAACCGTGGACGTGGCCGTCGGCGTCGCGGGCCTCGAGCCGTTAAGAGACGATCGCGGCACTGTGGACGGCTACGGCTACGAGCTGCGCGCCGCGCTGGCGGCGGTGGCCGACGAGCTCGCGGCCGCGGCGGAGCTGGTGATGGGAAAAAAAGACGGCGTCCCCGTGGTCTTGATCAGAGGTTACGCAGGAAAGGGGGAGGATGGATCGGCGCAAGAGCTGCTCCGTCCGGAGGCGGAAGACCTCTTTCGCCAGTGATTACCTCCCCCTTCCCCCTCCTTGGCAAGGAGGGGGTGAAGAAAGAGGGAAGGATCAAGACCAAGGTTGCGACGGTTCAGCGCTCTACGTCTTTAATTCCCCTCCTTACCAAGGAGGGGTTAGGGGAGGTTGATTTTATTAGACGAGTTCGATCATGACACTACATTTCAACCGGCAGAGCGAACGTGACAAACGGAAAGCGCTACGGAGCAATGCCACCGCCACGGAGCAAAGGCTTTGGCAACATCTTAAAGCGAAGCAGCTAGGTGCGAAGTTTCGCCGGCAGTTCAGCGTCGACGGGTATGTGCTCGACTTTTACGCGCCACGATCGAAGATCGCCATCGAGGTAGATGGTGACTCGCACTTTACGGCGGATGCGATGCACTATGACAAAGAGCGAACAGCTTATATGAAGGAGTTCGGGATTGAGATTCTGCGGTTCACCAACTTGGAGATCATTGAGAACATCGAAGGCGTGCTGCTAACTATTGAAGCGGTGGTCAAACGTAGGACCTCCCCCTGACCCCCTCCTTGGAAAGGAGGGGGAAAAAGTGGGGAGAAGGAACAGAGACCAACGTTGCTGCGGCCGTTCAGCGCTCCACGTTCTTAATTCCCCTCCTTACCAAGGAGGGGCTAGGGGAGGTTGATTAGGAATTCATGGATAAAGAATTTTCTGTTGCGATTGTCGGCGGCACGGGAAATCTCGGCACGGCGCTGGCGCTGCGTCTCGCCGCGCCGGGCGTGCGCGTGATCATCGGCTCGCGCGAGCGTGAAAAGGCGCAAGCGGTCGTCGAGTCGCTGAAAAGCAAAGTGACTCGAGGGCGGCTCGAAGGCGAGAGTAACCCGGAGGCGGTCAAACAGGCGGAGTTCGTCGTGATCTCGGTGCCGTATGAAGGCCACGCCAAGATCGTCGCCGATCTCAAAGGCCGGCTCGCCGGCAAGACGATCATCGACGCCGTGGTGCCGCTGCAAAAAGGCCGGCCGTTCGTGCCGCCCGCCGGCTCCGCGCTGCTCGAAGCGCAGACGATCCTCGGCGGCGAAGCGCCGGTCATCGGCGCGCTGCACAATATCTCGGCGCTCGATCTGCAGGATGTTCACGCGCCGCTCGGCGACGTGCTGGTTTGCGGCGACAGCGAGCCCGCCAAGCAGAAGGTGATGGAGATTATCCGCCGCATCGGCGCCAAGCCTTACGATGCCGGACCGGCGGCCAACGCCTACGTGATCGAGGGCATCACCGGCGTGCTGATCTATCTCAACCGAAAGTACAAGTCCAAGCACGCGAGCGTAAAGATCACGGGCATTGGCGAGTAAGAAAGTAAAAAGACAAAAGTAAAAAGTAAAAAATAAAGAACGGAATCCGAATCTCAAACTTTTACCTTTTCACTTTTGCCTTGAATTATGAACCTTCCCCCCATCGCCACGACGACCGTCGGCAGCTTCCCCCGGCCGGGCTGGCTCTCCGAGCGCGAGCGCAGCGAAGTGACGTTCCGTCTGGGACATGAGCTGCTCCGCGAGGCGCAGGACGACGCCACGATCGCCATCCTGCACGAGCAGGAGCGCGTCGCCTTGGACCTGCTCACCGACGGTGAGCAGCGGCGCATCCATTTTATTTATCACGTGCTCGCCTCGATGGAAGGATTCGATCTCATCAATCGACGCAACAAAGCGATCCGCCGCCGCAGCGACGTCGAACGGCTCGTGCCGCGGGTCGTCGGGCCGGTGCGGCGCCGCGAAGTCGTCGTGGTGGGAGATTTTCTCTTCGCCAGGGCGCACACGTCGCGGCCGATCAAGATGGCGGTGCCCGGGCCGATGACCGTCGTCGATACGAGCTACGACGAGTTCTACGGCGATGAAGAGAAGCTGGCGATGGACGTCGCGGCGGCGCTGAACGAGGAATTGCTCGCGCTTGAAGCCGCCGGCTGCGACGTGGCGCAGATCGACGAGCCGGCGATGACGCGCTACCACGAAAAAGCCGCGGCCTACGGCGTGCGCGCGCTCGACCGCTGTCTCGAAGGCGTGACGATGCCGACCATCGTCCACCTCTGCTACGGCTACCCCGGCGGCGGCACGCGCCAGCACGAGTACGAATATCCCGAGCTGCTCGCGCTGCTCATGCAAAGCCGCATCGGCGGCTTCTCGCTGGAATTTGCCCGCAGCGGCTTCGACCCCGCGGTGCTCGATATCTTGAAAGATCGGCTGGTGGTGTTCGGCTGCGTCGATCCGGGCGACACGCCGCCCGAGCCGCTGGAAAAAGTCGTCGCGCGCGTCCGCGGCGCTCTCGACTACGTCGAGCCCGAGCGCCTGCTGCTGGCGCCGGACTGCGGCTTGATGACGATCAGCCGCGAGCTGGCGCTGGCCAAGTCGCGGCTGCTGGTCGAAGCGGCCCGCGAGCTGCGCGGAATTATGTAGTGCTGAGGAACTCAGCACTCTTTCAAAGAAGCATTGTCTCAATCTGAATCGTAGGCGACATTAGGGCATGACCCATTCCATTTATACCCTCGGCCATTCCACCAGGAAGCTGGAGGAATTCGCCGCGCTGCTGGAGCAGTTCAAAATCGAGCTGCTGGTCGATGTTCGAACCCTGCCGCGGTCGCGCCACGTGCCGCAGTTCAACTGGGAGAATCTGGCGCGGTCGCTGGCGGAAAAAAAGATCGATTACCGCCATATAAAGCGCCTCGGCGGTCTCAGAAAGCCGGGGAAAAATTCGCTCAACCGCGGCTGGCGCAACTCGGGCTTTCGCGGCTTCGCCGATTACATGCAGACCGAAGAGTTTGAAACCGCTCTCGCGGAACTGTTGACGCTCGCCGAGAAAGAGAAAACGGCCATCATGTGCGCCGAGGCGGTGCCGTGGCGCTGCCACCGCTCGCTGATCGCCGACGCGCTCGACCTCCGCGGCTGGCAGGTGCGCCACATTCTCTCGCCCGCGAGCTCGCAGTTGCACCAGTTGACTCCGTTCGCCCTCGTCGAGGCCGGGCGCATCACGTATCCGCAACGTTGAAATTTTTTCCTAAATGGCTTAGACGAAGAGGATAGGGAGGACAATATGTCGCAGCAGCATACACACACGCCGAAGTGGCAGGCGCCGACCGACGAGAAGACCAAGGCCGGCTACGGAAAATTTCTCCGTCCGAAGACGCCCTACGACCTCTTCATGGAAGAGCAGGAAATCCCGATCTATCGCGAGATCGGCGTCCGCCGCGTGCAGGATCTGCCGCGCAAGCCGTGGAAGAAAATGGGCGGCAGCGGGACATTCATACAGTTGCTCGGCACCGAGGGGCTCTGGGGCTGCTATGTCGTCGAAGTTCCGGGCGCGGGCGCGCTGAACCCGGAAAAACATTTGTATGAAGAGGTCTACCTGGTCGTCGACGGACGGGGCTCGACCGAAGTGTGGGCCGAGGGCAACGGCAAGAAGCTCACCTTCGAGTGGCAGAGGGGCTCGCTGTTCTCGATCCCGATCAACGCCTCGCACCGCATCGTCAACGCGACGCGGAGCCCGGCGCTGCTGCTCGCCGGGACGACAGCGCCCAACGTCATGAACATGTTTTCCAACCCCGACTTCATCTTTAACTGTCCCTACACTTTTAAAGACCGTTTCGAGCTGACCGACGATTACTACAAGCCCAGGGAGGAGATCACGCCCGATCCGCTGCGCGGCCTGGCGATGCGCCAGACCAACATCATCCCCGACATCATCAATTGTGAATTACCGTTGGACAACCGCCGCTCGCCCGGCTACCGGCGCATCGAGCCGCACATGACGGGAAATAATTTTTATCTGTGGATCGGCCAGCACGAGAACGGCAGATATTCGAAGGCGCACGCGCACGGCTCCGCCGCCGTTTTAGTTTGCCTTACGGGAAAGGGCTACACGTATACGTGGCCCGCGAACCTCGGGCAGACGCCGTGGAAAGACGGCAAAGGCGATCAGGTAAAGCGGCAGGATTACGAGCCGGTCGGGTTGGTGAGCGCGGCGCCGATGGGCGGCAACTGGTTTCACGCCCACTTCGGCATCAGCAAAGAGCCGCTCCGTCTCTCGGCGTGGTTCGGACCGAACGCGCCGGGACGCGAGCGCGGCCGCCCGGGAGAAAACCACATCGACTACGGCGCGATCGACATCAAAGACGGCGGCACCGCCGTTCCGTACTACGACGAAGATCCTTATCTCCGTAAAGAGTACGAGGAGACGCTGAAGCAAGAGGGAGTCGTTTCGCGCATGGACGACTCGCTCTACCGGAAGCCCTGATTCCGCGTTCCGTCCAAGATAGTGCGATCGGCAGCAGACAATGTAGGGGCAGGTTTCAAACCTGCCCCTACTGTTTAATCGGAACATGATACCCGCTAGCTTTACCAACGCCGGACGCCACATCGTCGAGGAAGACGAGATCAAGCTCACCAGCGTCGGTGTCGACATCGGCTCGTCCACGTCGCATCTCGTCTTCTCGCGCCTGGAGATGAAGCAGGAAGGCACGCGTTATGTGGTCAAGCGGCGCGCGGTGCTGAGCGAGTCGGAAATTATTCTGACGCCCTATCTGGACGATCTCACGATCGACGTGGCGGCGCTCGGGAAATTTATCAACCGCCAGTACGAGCGGGCGGGACTCAAACGCGACGACGTCGATACCGGCGCGCTGATCTTGACCGGCGTCGCGGTCCGGCGGCGCAACGCGCGGGCGATTGCGGATCTATTCGCCGCCGAGGCGGGACGTTTCGTCTCCGTCAGCGCGGGCGACAGTCTGGAGAGCACGATGGCGGCGCACGGCTCCGGCGCGGCGGCCGAGTCGGCGCGCTCCGGCGGCGTGTGCATGAACATCGACGTCGGCGGCGGGACGAGCAAGATCGCGCTCTGCGCCGAGGGGAGGGTGCTCGAGGTGACCGCGCTCGACGTCGGCGCCCGTCTGGTCGTGCTGGACGAAAGAGGCGTCGTCACGCGGCTGGAGGAAGCGGGGCGATTTTTCGCCCAAGCCGCGGGGCTGAATTTGGCGCTCGGGGAAAAAGCCGATCGCGCCAAGCTGCCGGCGATGGTTTCGTTGATGGCCGACCGGCTGTTTGAAGCGGCGAGCATGAAATCCCTGCCGGAGGAAAGCCGCAGGCTGCTTCGCCTGCCGCCGCTCTCCCAGGGCGCCAAGGTAGACGCGATCACGTTCTCCGGGGGTGTGTCGGAATTTATTTATGACGGAAAGCCCGGTGACTTCGGCGACCTCGGCGCGCTGCTCGCCCGCGAGATCAAGCAAAGGGCCGAGCGTTTGGGAATTCCCGTCTTGGAGCCGGCGGCGAAAATCCGCGCCACAGTGATCGGCGCTTCGCAATACACGATCCAGGTGAGCGGCAGTACGATTTTTGTCGATCCGCTCGACGCGGTGCCGGTCAGGAACGTTCCGGTGGTGACGCCGCAATTTTCTCTCGCCGACGAGATCGATTCGGCGGCCGTGGAGCGGGCGATCGGGCAGGCGCTCGCCCGGCTCGATCTCGCCGACGGCAAGCGACCGGTGGCGCTCGCGTTTCATTGGGAAGGGTCGGCGACTTTTGCCCGCCTCGAAGCTTTTTGCTCCGGCGTGACGCGGGGGCTGAACAAAATTCTCGCCCAAGGTTTTCCGCTGACCCTCGTGAGCGACGGCGACATCGGCGGCATTCTCGGCCTCCACTTCAAGGAAGAAATGAATTGCGCCTATCCCGTGATCTCGATCGACGGCATCGCCCTGAGCGAGTTCGATTACATCGACATCGGCGCGCTGATTCCATCTTCCGGCGCGGTGCCGGTCGTGATCAAGTCGCTGATCTTTCCGGGCTCGACGGCGGAATAGTAATCGATGCATCCACACGCGAATTAAGAATGTGGCTTCAGCCGCTGATCGGTTGTAACTTGGTGTCCATACGAATAGAAGAGATCAAAAGGTACAAGTCTTGTCTGTCTCAGATCCCATGAGATATGATAAGTACTCCTAAGACGATGATCACTTACGTTCATAGTAGTCTCTTCGAGTCACCGGCCAAGGTTCTGGTGAACACGGTCAATACTGTCGGCGTTATGGGCAAAGGTCTTGCCAAGACGTTTAAAGATATTTATCCCGAGATGTTTTTTCGGTACCAGAAGCTATGCGAAAGTAAGTTGTTTCAGACCGGCAAGCTTTGGCTATATAAGACGGATCATAAGTGGGTCCTAAATTTTCCCACAAAACAACATTGGCGGTCGCCATCACGGCCTGAATACATCGAAGCGGGGCTTCAGAAGTTCGTATCTATTTATTCGGATCTATCTATAACCAGCATCGCGTTCCCTCAGCTAGGATGTGGAAACGGTGAGTTGGATTGGGCCAGTGTTGTTAAGCCGCTTATGACGAAATACCTGGACAACTTACCGATAGACGTGTTCGTCTACGTTTACGGTGAAAGTTTCAAGATTCCGGAACACAAAGACATCGAAGCTATGAAATCGTGGCTGTGCTCAGAACCACGATCACTACCGTTTGCGGAAATGTGGACGGATCTTAATAATGTTGTAGGTGAAGGTCTCGAATTGACAACATGGGAGGGCAGTCGAAAATTCAGTGTTCACATGACTGCTG
>DASXRG010000079.1:0-28044 GCA_036506735.1 Binatia bacterium
GATCGGCCCGGTCTGACCCTTGGCGATCATCGGGAAGCCGAGCGCCGCCGCGCCGCCCGCGACCATCGCCGCTTTCAGCATGCCGCGCCGGGAAACTTTTTTACCGCTCTCCTGCGAGAGTTTCTTGTGATCAGGCATGGTCCTCCTCCTTTTGTTATGGCCTCAGATAGCGTCAAGGCTTATAACACTTTACCCATTTCCGTCAATGCTGTAATTTGACCCGCGGGTCCGCCTCGGATAGGCTTCACTTTACGGCTGCGGACGCGCGGCGATCAACCATCAGCTATGCAGTTCAGAGCCAAACACCAGACGAACGTCGGCTGAAGCCGCTCATGACTCAACAGCATCTCATTAACGAGCTACGCGTCATCGTCGGTGAAAAATATCTTCTCGTCGAAAAGGAAGACGTCATCGTCTACGAGCAGGACGGTTCGATCTTGAGCGCTATGCCCGAGATCGTCGCGCTGCCGGCGAACGTCGAACAGGTCTCACAGGTCGTTCGCGCGGCGCGTAAAGCCGAGGTCCCGATCGTCCCGCGTGGCTCCGGCACCGGACTCGCGGGTGGAGCAGTTCCCGCCGAAGGCGGCGTGGTCCTGTCGCTCGCGCGATTGAATCGCATTCTTAAGATCGATGTTCCAAACCGTATCGCCCTCGTTGAGCCGGGCGTGATCAATTTGGATATCACGAAAGCCGTGGCGAAGGATGGTCTTTTCTTCGCGCCCGATCCGACCAGCCAGCCCGCCTGCTCCATCGGCGGCAACGTCGCGAACAATTCAGGCGGACCGCATACCCTCGCTTACGGCGTCACCACCAACCATGTCCTGGGCGTGGAGGTCGTCTTGGACGATGGCCAAGTCGTCTGGCTCGGCGGGGAAGTCCAGGACACGCCGGGCTATGACCTCTGCGGCGTTTTCGTCGGCTCCGAAGGCACGATGGGGATCGTTACCAAAATCGTCGTGCGGCTTATGCAAGCGCGGGAGTCGGTCAGAACGTTGCTCGCAATCTTCGACCAGATGGAGCGCGCGACTCAGACTGTGGTCGATGTGACGGCGGCGGGAATCATTCCCACGGCGCTTGAAATGATGGATCGCACGACCATCGAAGCCGTGGAAACCGGCTCGCCGGTCGGTTTGCCGCGCGACGCAGAAGCCGTTTTGATCGTCGAGGTTGAAGGGGTTTGCGAACAGACAGAACGTTCGGTGAACCTGGTTCAGAGCATCTGCGAACGAAATGGCGCGCGGGAGGCGAGAGTCGCGCGCGATGAGACCGAACGGCAGCTCCTATGGAAAGGCAGGAAAGGCGCATTCGGCGCCATGGGCGCGTTGGCGCCTAATTATTACGTTCAGGATGGTGTCGTGCCCCGCAGCAGCTTGCCGGAGATGATGAAGCGCGTGGCGGAGATCAGCCGGCAATTTAATCTGAAGATCGCCAATGTCTTCCACGCCGGGGACGGCAATCTCCATCCGAATATCCTCTTTGACATGCGCACGCCGGGTGAGTTGGACCGCGTCGTCGAAGCGGGCGGCGCCATCCTGCGCGCTTGCGTCGAGCTCGGCGGGAGCATTACCGGGGAGCACGGCATCGGGCTGGAAAAAAAGGCCTACATCGGATTGCTGTTCAACCAAGAAGACCTGGACGCCATGGCGCGCGTTCGTAAGACCTTTGATCCCGACGGCCGGTTCAATCCGGTAAAAGTGTTTCCGACACCGGCCGGCTGCGGCGAGATCCGGCGGCGGCCGGCCAATATCCCGGCGGGGCTGTGGATCTGAAGAAGGCATGAGCCGAGAGGCAACAGGCGCGAGCGGGAGCAGAATGAAAAAGGACTTCTAGGTGACGCAGACAGCCGACATTCCAGTTTCAAAACCAAACGCAACGCTCGACATCCCCGAGTTGTACCAGTGTGTTCATTGCGGGCTCTGTCTCAATGCCTGTCCGACTTACAGAACGCTTCATATCGAATCCGAATCGCCGCGCGGCCGGATCCATCTGGTCCGGGCCGCCGCCGAAGGCCGCATCGAGCTCAACGAAAGATTCGCCGAGCATCTGAATCTCTGCCTCATGTGCCGCGCCTGCGAGAGCGCGTGTCCTTCGGGCGTGCATTACGGCCGCATCGCGGAGGCGGCGCGCGAGCAGATCGGGCCGCCGGGATCGAGGCTGGCGCGCGCCGTAGCCAATTTTGCCTTCACACAAATCCTGCCATATCCGGCGCGGCTGCGGACGCTCGCAAGATTTCTTAGATTTTACCAGCGCAGCGGCGTGGATCGCGTTGTGCAAACGCTTCTGCCGGCAAAATTACGGGCGATGAATGCAATGTTGCCGGCGGTTCCGGACAGGTTTTTTCAGCCTGCAGCGAACGTGGTGCCGGCGATCGGCGCTCGGCGGGCGCGCGTCGGCATGCTCAGCGGCTGCGTGATGAGCGTTCTTTTTACCGAGATCAATGAGGCGACGCTCGCCGTGCTGCGCCGCAATGGCTGCGACGTTGTGCTGCCGAAGCGGCAGGTGTGCTGCGGCGCGCTCAACGTCCACAACGGCGAGACGACGGCGGCGAGAAAAATGGCGCGGCACAATATCGATGCGTTTCTCGCCGCCGATCCGGACGCCGTGATCGTCAACGCGGCCGGCTGCGGCGCCGCGATGAAGGAGTACGATCATCTGCTGCGCGATGATCCGGCGTACGCCGAAAAAGCGCAGCGATTCAGCCGGCTGGTCAAAGATGCCAGTGAGTTTCTGGTCGAGCTTGGGCCGATGACTCCGCGTCGCCCGATCGACTTGACCGTCACGTACCAGGATCCCTGCCACTTGGCGCACGGGCAGAAGGTGCGATCCCAGCCGCGCGCGCTTTTGCAAGCCATTCCCGGCCTGAAATTTGTCGAGATGAACGGTTCGGATCGCTGCTGCGGCAGCGCGGGAATCTACAATGTGACGCATCCCGAGATGTCCCAGGAATTGCTCAGAGAAAAAATGGCGGCGATCGCACAAAGCGGGGCCGAGGCGGTCGTCGCCCCCAATCCCGGCTGCATGCTGCAACTCCGCTACGGCGCCAAACGCTACGGCCCGCCGATCACGGTATTCCATCTGATGGATCTTCTCGAGCGCGCCTACGACGCCGAGTAATAATCTTTCCCGATGAAGCTCTCCAGCGAGGCGTTGAGCGCCAAGTTAGAAACGGAGCTGGGCGCCGGGACGCTCGCCGCCGACCCACGGTCGCTCGCCGCCTACGCGGTCGATGGAAAAATGCCGGTTCTGGTTTGTTTCCCTGCAAAGACGGAGCAAGTGGCATCGGTTCTTCGGGTTTGCGCTGAAGCGGACGCAGCCGTTGTTCCATGGGGCGGAGGGACCTCCATGGCGTTGGGCAATGTTCCGCGCCGTTTCGATGTCGCAATTGCTCTGGAGAAACTCGCGCAGCTCATCGACCACGACGATGCCAACTTGACGGCGACCGTTCAGGCGGGAATGAAAGTCGGATCGTTGCAAGAAATTCTCGGCCGGCGGCGCCAGTTTTTGCCGGTCGATCCGCCCCGTCCGCCGTGCGCGACCATCGGCGGGACAATCGCCGCCAACGTCAACGGCCCGCGCCGGATGATGTACGGCGGCGTGCGCGATCTCGTCGTCGGCATGAAAATGGCGCTGGCGACCGGCGCGCAGATAAAATCCGGCGGCAAAGTGGTGAAGAATGTCGCCGGTTACGATCTGTGCAAGCTCTTCGTCGGCTCGCTCGGGACGCTCGGCATCATCACGGAAGCGACGTTTCGAGTCGCGCCGCTCGCGGAAACCGCCGCTTCGTTTGTCGCTTCCGGCGCGCTCGATCGCTGCGCGCGGTTTGTGAAAGCCCTAGCCGCATCGCCCTTGCTGCCTTCCGCGGTCACGATTCTCGGCCCGCGCGCGGCCGAAAAGCTTGCGCGTGACTCCACCGCCGTTGCGGTTTGGCTGGAAGGGTTCGCGACATCCATCGACCGGCACCTCCGGGATCTTCGGGAAATGGCCGGGCGCGAATCGCTCGCCGCTGAAGCACTGCGCGACGAGCCGCACGAAGGTCTCTGGGAAGAAATCGGCAATTTCGGCATGAACGGCGGCGGAGTTCTCTATCGCGTTACCGTCCCGGTCGGCTCAGTGGGGGACATCGTAGCGACCATCGCCCGCTGGAGCGAATCCGAAACCCACCCTCGCTACGTTGCCCATGCTGGTGCCGGGACGATCTGGCTATCGCTCGGCGCCGGGCCGGCAAGCGTGGAATGGTTCGTGAAACTGGCAGGACTGGCGCGCGACTATAGGGGACACGCGATCATCGCGGCCGCTCCGGCTGAGTTGAAGGGCGACGGCGTTGACGTTTGGGGGCCGCCGCCCGCAAGCTTGCGCCTGATGCGCGAGATCAAGCGCCAGTTCGACCCTCAAGATATCCTCAATCCGGGCCGCTTCCTAACCGGCACCTGAAAGGCCGCCGAAAAGGCTTATCTACTTCGCGAGCTTGCCTCGCTCAATTTACTGAAAAAAGTACGCCTGCGCCTAGCCCGTCCTGAGCGGAGCCGAAGAATCGTTGCTCGCGCGCCTTTTAAGCCGCCTTAGGACAAAACACGGTAAAGTTTGGCGCGGTGGGGCCGATTTAAGGTAAAGACCCGAGAGTTTTTTAGGGGGATCACCTGATTTTCAGAGCAAGTTTGGAAGCCTTGACACGTCTTTGGGTTTCATTATAGAAGGTGCTTCCGCTTTCAAGGGCAACGGCTACTATTCTTAATCGACCGGAAGGTGGCGCTCGATGGCTCAGGATAGGTTCATGACCACGAAAGAGGTTGCCCGCTATTTGAGGGTCGATCAGTACACGATCTACCGGCTGGTCTCGCAGAAGAAAATCCCAGCGTTTAAGATCGGCAATCAGTGGCGCTTTAAGCGCAGCATCCTCGAGCGCTGGCTGAAAACCAAGATGAACGTTCCCTCCGCCCACTAGCCGGCAATTCTCCGCAATTTCACATTTTTTTAAAGGGAAGGGTCAAGGTAAAAGTCGAGCCCTGACCGGGCGCGCTCGTGACTTCAACGCGCGCGCCCAGTATGTCCGCCAGCTTTTTAACCACGTGCAGACCCATGCCCACGCCCTCGTAGCGCCGGGTATCCGAGCTGTCTATCTGATGGAAGCGATCGAAAATATACGGCAGGTGCTCCGCCGCGATTCCGATGCCGGTGTCGGAAATCTCGAACTCGACAAAATCGGTCATCGGATTTAGCCATTGGGGATGGTCTCCGGCCGCTGACTGCCGATCTCTAACTCCCGTCCGCGCCGTTATCGTCACCGTGCCGCGGTGCGTGAACTTGAGCGCGTTGTTGATGAGATTCTGCAGCGCATGTTTGAGCTTTTCGGCGTCGGTTTTCACCACCGGCAAATCCGCCGGATAGTCCCAAGTCACAACGACTTCTTTTTCTTCGGCGACATCGTAGCGGGACTTGAGATCATCGAGCAGGGCCGTCAGATGGACTTCGTGGCCGCCGGTCGCACCTTCGCCCGATTCGATGCCGGCGATTTCCAAAATGTCGGTGATCATGGTGAGCTGGTCGCGGGCGCGGCTCATGATTTTTGCCACCGCCTCCGCCTGCATCGCGTTGATCTCGCCCAGCACTCGTTCGTTGAGCAGGCGGGCGTAACCCATCACCACGTTCAGCGGCGTGCGCAGCTCGTGCGACATCACGCCTAAAAATTGCTCTTTGACCCGGATCGCCTTCTCCAGCGCTTCCCTGGCGCGGTCGAGCTGTTCCAGCAACGAGACGTTTTCGGCCGCCAACGCTTTCGCATCCTCGTAGAGTCGGGCGGCGCGCGCGGACATCTCAGTCTGCTTTTTCAACTTCGATTGCAACCGCTCAACTTGCGCCGAGTAGCCGTAAAACAAAGCGATGATAAACGGCGAGATGATTTTGAGGTAGATCGTCGGCTCCTGGATCTCGGCCGAGCGCATGACGAAATAGCCGTAGAGCGCCGGCGACAACACCGCCACCCCGATCAAGCCGCGCAGGTCGCGGCAGATGCAGCAGAGAAATATCGTCGCGAAACAAACGATATAGAAGTCGGCGCTGGCCGTGCCGCTGACCGCCATCGAGGCCGTGAGGAACAGGGTGTCGAAAGCGAGCAGCGGCGCAAAGAAATAAAATGAGTCGAAAAACCGCTCGTCGGCGAAGTAAAGGGCGAAGTTCGACAGGAGATAGAAAAGAACCAGACCGTAAACCGCGGGCAGGCTGATCGCCGCGTTCTGAGAATAGAGCAGCAAGTAGGAGCACACGATCGTGAAAGGCCAGCGCACGCGGATGAGCGTCGCCTTTTTGGGCAGATCGAGCGCCTCCCAGGCCCAGGAAAAGCCGGCCGGTGACGTCGTAGTTGGAGCACCTACCATGTCCAGAGTCTAAAACGTTCGAAAGCGCGGTCGGGCGCGCTTAATCCGGAAGGCCGGGAATGTCCGCTCGCGAAGTCTCCTTGGCGATCGCAGCGCCGTCGTTCGATTTGGAAACCAGCGCCAATATGTTTCCCTTGTTGAAACGCCAGCGATGGCCGATTCTGCTGCCCGGAATAACCCCTTGCTCGGCGAGGCGATAGACAGTCCGTTTGTGGACCTTGAGCAATGCGGCGGTTTCGTTCGCGGTGATTATTTCATCCATGGTCGGTTGTCCCTCCCTGTGATCGATAGTGCTTCCTTGTGCGCGAGACTCGCCGAAACTGCACGGACCATGCCAATCCGCACGGACCAAACGGAAGTAAAAAGAGGGGAGATTTCAAAGAGATTTTTTCGGCGGTGGTCCGAAACGGCGCTACGGCATGGCCGATCGCGGACAAAATTGTCGCGCGGCGACGACGTTTGTCACCTTTGTGCTACGAGCGGCGGGCATGGCGGCGGAGAAAAAAAACAGGGCGGCGGGGAAATAGAAGGGGACGGGTGCAGCGGTTTTCGTCTCGTGCGATCGCATGGCTCGGGCGGATTTCCGCTCCATCCGGCCGGCTTGACAAACAAAGATCCGATTAGTAGAGCTGTCGACAGGGCTGTAGACAGTTTTTTGCATTCAAAGTCGCCGCATGGGCCGAATCAAAACCGCCAATCCCGCGGAAACGCTGGTCGATCAGGTCGTCACCTACATCCAGGCCGAGATCGCGCAGGACCGGCTGCGCGCCAACCAAAAAATCAGCGAGAGCCAGGTCGCAAGGCAGCTCAAGATCAGCCGCTCGCCGATCCGCGAGGCGCTCCGCGTCCTGGAGCGCGACGGCCTCATCAGACTTATTCCCGGCAGGGGCGCGCACGTCATCGAAGTCACGCCGGAGGACGCGTGCGAGATTTTTTTGCTGCGCTCCTATCTCATCGGCCTGGCCGTGCGCCTGGCGACTCCGGATCTCGGCGAAAAAGAGGTTTGGCTATACAAAAAACGGGTGAAAGAGCTCGAGCGCGCGGCGAGCCAATCCGATCCGCCGGCGTTCCTGGCGGTTGCCTCGGAGATAGAAAAATTCTTCGCCCAGTATTGCGGCTCCGTAAGATTGAAGCGCTTTATCGAAATGCTCGGCAATCCATGCCTCAAGTACCGCGCCTTCCTGGCCTCGGTGCCGGGTTATATGGAGGAAGTGGGCAAGCTCCACAAGGGCATCGCGCAGGCGATCGAGAAAAAGAACGCGGATCGGGCCGAGAGCCTGCGCCGGACGATCAGCGAAAAGGGCCGGAAATTGATCTACCAATACTTCTTGAGCCACGGCAATAAATCACGCGAGCGCAAGATGCTCGCGTAAAAATGCGAACCGGGAGCGATCATGCTGCACAAAAACATCCAGCAACTCGATCAAGAGCTCGAAGAAAAACACTTTCAGGGCCTTTGGAACGAGGCTTTGTGGAACTCCGACGCCAAGCTCATGACCAAAGATCCCAAGACGATGGTGCTGCCGTGCCTCTGGAAATGGAACGACATCGAACACTATCTCCAGCAGGCGGGCGAGCTCGTCGGTCTCGGCGGCAAGGTCGAGCGAAGAACGCTCCGCCTGCTCAATCCCGGCCTCAAAGATTTGAAAGGGCAGAAGCGCGCGACGACGCACACGATTCACATGTCGATTCAGCTTTTGAAGCCCGGCGAGCTAGCGAGCAGTCACCGGCACAACTTCGGCGCGTTTCGCTTCGTCGTCAAGGGCCGCGGCGCTTACACGGTGGTGGAGGGCGAGAAATTCGTGATGGAGCCGGGCGATCTGATTCTCAACCCGCCCATGACCTGGCACGGCCACGGCAACGAGACCGAGCCGATCCTTTGGCTCGACGGACTCGACTATCCGCTGATCCTTTCGCTGCAAGTTCTCACCTGGGAGCCTTTCCCCGGCGATTTTCAACCGATCAAAGAGTCGTTCAAATCGACCGCGCACCGCGTCGGAATGGCGCGGCCGGTGTGGGAGAAGTCCGCGGGACCGCTGGCGTACAAGTGGGACGAGACGTACCGGACGCTCAAAAGTCTCGCCGCGAGCGACGGCAGTCCGTTCGACGGCGTTGCGTTGGAATATGTGAATCCGGTGAACGGCGGCCACACGTTTCCGACGATGTCGTGTTGGATTCAGATGCTCAGGCCCGGCGAAGTCACGCAGACGCACCGCCACAACAGCAGCACGGTCTATCACGCGTTTCGCGGCAGCGGGACGACGGTGATCGACGGCAAGAAATACGAGTGGGAGCCGGGCGACTGCTTCGTCGTGCCGCTGTGGAGCTGGCACAGCCATCAGAACCGGTCGAAGAACGAAGAGGCGATGTTGTTTTCGATGAACGATCAGCCGATGCTGGAGGCGCTGAAGCTCTACCGGGAAGAGCCGGGCGAGGCGAGGTAAGGCCATGAAGAACCCGCTGCAAGCGCTGATCCTGCTCGGCTGTTTATTGGCTCTGCCGATCTTGTCGTCGGCACAGGCCAAGCCCGATTGGAAAGAAAAGTGGAACAAGACCTTGGCGGACGCGAAGAAGGAAGGGAAGGTCGTCGTGTTCGCGCCGCCCGGAGAGTTCATCCGCGGCGCTTTCGTCGATGGTTTTAAAAAAGCCTACCCGGATATCGAGATGGAATTCTCCGCCGCCCGCAGCGGCGAGCAGGCGGTCAAGCTGCAGGCGGAACGCGATGCCGGAGTCTACAGCGTGGATGTTTTTGTCGGCGGGCCGACGACCGCAAATTTTCAAATGAAACCGATGGGCGCGCTCGATCCGGTCCGGCCGGCGCTGATTGTGCCGGAGGTGGCGGAGACCAAATACTGGCGCGACAATCGCCTCGAGTTCTCGGACAAAGAAGGTCTCTACGATCTGGTTTTCGGCATCGAGCTTTCGCCGCCGCTGATTTTCGATCCCAAGCAAGTCAAGCGCGATGAGCTCGGTCAACTGCAAGATTTGTTGAACCCGAAGTGGAAGGGGAAAATCGTTATGAACGACCCTTCGGTTTCCGGTGCCAGCGTGCCGCTCTTGCGCTTCATCTGGACGATGCTCGGAGCGGAGAAAGCGACGGATTATTATCGGAAGTTCAGAGCCCAGATCGGCGCGGTCGACCGGGACTTGCGACGGCAGGTCGAGTGGGTGGCGCAGGGCAAATATCCGATTCTCGTCGGTCCGAGCCCGCGAACCGCCGGCCAACTGCAAAAGCGCGGTTTGAAGTTCGAGTTCTTGCCCGAGTTCAAAGACATCGGCGGCATGACCGGCTCCAGCTCCGCGACGGTGATGAAGCTCAACAAGTCGCCGCATCCCAATGCCGCCGCGGTCTTCATCAACTGGCTTTTGGCCGCGGAAGGCCAAACGCTCTGGAGCAAGGCGACCGACCAGATGAGCCTCCGGTTGGACGTTTCCAAGGACCACGTGCCCGACTATCTGACGCCGGGAACGAAAGGCAAATACTGGAAGTCCTATACGGAAGAGGCGCAAACGCGCACCGCCGAGGAGGAGAAAATTTTGAAGGAGCTCTTCGAGCGGTAGCCGCTCGCGCCCGCTTCGCAAACGCCGGCGCAAAATTCAATTGAGAATGAAAGGTCGACTTTATGGCGTTTTCCGGACCGGTTCCAAATGACAAGTTGTATTTGGAGCAGGTGCGCTACGGCAAGGACGAGCAGAAGCGGCGCAAGGAATCGCCGATCTTCGTCTCGGGCGACGCGGTCGCGAAGCTGCTCGAGACCAACCGGGGCGTCTACATGGTCGATCCGCGAATGGGTTTTAACAATCGGACGCACCGGCTATTCGTCAGCAAGCACGTGCCGACCGAGGCCGAAGACAATCAAGCGTGGAAGACCTTGGGCCATCGTCACACCGTCGAAGCGGTCATCCACTGGCTCGCGGGGAAAGGCTACAGCATCGTCGACGGCAAGCGCTATGACTGGGAAGCCGGCGACTTTATCTGCGTGCCGATCTTTGCCTGGCACCGCCACGTCAATCTCGCCGAGGAGCCCGCGCTCCACGTCGCCTCGACGACCGGCCCGCTCTACATGGGTATCGGCCAGGCGGTGTACGAAGACGAGCGCTACCCGGAATATTGGATCTACGCGCAGCAGGGCGAGGACGCGCTGCGCACGTTGATTCCCGGCGGCGCCGCGGCCGCGGAGGAAAATTCCCATAGCCAGGCGGGCCGGCTCTACGCCGAGCAGGTCGCCTTCGCTTTCAACGAAGAGCAGCGCCGGCGCGCCGGCCGCGTGCTGGTAAAGGCAAGCGAGCTCGAGTTCGAGCCGAGCGCGATGGGGAACATCGCCTACGTCGTCGACAGCCGGATCGGTTTTCACGTCAAGGCGCTGTCCACGGTCGTCGCCGAGATTCCGCCGGGCAAGCGCTCCGGCGCGCACCGCCATTTATACGACGAGATCGACTATGTCCTGGCGGGGAACGGGCGCTGCATCGTCGACGATCAGGCCTTCGAGATCAAAAAGGGCGACACCCTGGCGATTCCGGTTTTCGGCTGGCATCAGTATTTCAACACCGGCGGCGCGCCGCTGCGCATCCTGGCGCACAGCACGCGCCCGGCGATGGAAAATTTGGGACTCGTTCTCACGCATCAGGGAGAGCATGCGGACCACTAGCGCGCTTTGTTTGAATGCCCGCGCGTGCAAGCCCTTCCGGCCCCGCGCAATAGTTTTTTGCCTCGAGGGCCGCCCACGCCGACCCCTTGGCGTGATCGATCCAACTGTCCGGGCCTGGCGAGTAACTCCTCGTCCGGTGCGCGCGGCCTCCAGGATTTGCACACGCGGGTGGCCGCGTGAGACCACGGTACGGCTGAATATTTGGCGCTAACAAACAACGTAGCCGATTGATTGAAATCAGGAGGGCATCGACATGGTGGATAAAAAATTGTTAGACGAGTTCGACAGCGAACTGGCCGACAACAGCCTGGAAGGCCACTGGATGGGCGGCTCGTCCGAAGAGGACAAAGTCGCGTACGAAAAAGATCCGCACACGGCCGTGCTGCCGCACGTGTGGAAGTGGAGCGTGATCCACAAGCACTTGATGCGCGCGGGAGATATCCGCGGCCTCGAAGGCATGGCGGAACGGCGCACACTCCGCTTGATCAATCCCGCCTTTCAAAAAAACCCGAGCCGGCGCCGGCGCGCGACGACGCATACCATTCATATGTCGGTGCAGCTCTTGAAGCCGGGCGAGCTGGCGAGCAGCCACCGCCACAACTTCGGCGCGTTCCGCTTCATCGTCGAAGGGCGCGGCGCTTACACCGTGGTCGAGGGCGAGAAGTTCGTGATGGAGCCGGGCGATTTGATTCTCAATCCGCCGATGACCTGGCACGGCCACGGCAATGACGCCGAGCCGATCGTGTGGCTCGACGGGCTCGATTATCCGTTGCTCAACTCGCTGCATGTGATCACCTGGGAGCCGTTTCCCGGCGATTTTCAGCCGCTCAAGGAATCGTCCAAGTTGACGGCGCACCGGGTCGGCATGGCGCGGCCGGTATGGGAGAAGGCGGCGGGGCCGCTGGCGTACAAATGGGATGATACGTATCGAACGCTCAAACATCTCGCCGCGAGCGAGGGCAGCCCGTTCGACGGCATCGCGTTGGAATATGTGAATCCGGTGAACGGCGGCCACACGTTCCCGACGATGTCGTGCTGGATTCAGATGCTGCGCGGCGGCGAAACCACGCAGACGCACCGGCACAACAGCAGCACGGTGTACCATGCGTTTCGCGGCGGCGGCGTCACGGTGATCGACGGCAAAAAATACGAATGGGAGCAGGGCGACTGCTTCGTCGTGCCGCTGTGGAGCTGGCACAGCCATCAGAGCCGGTCGAAGAACGAAGAGGCGATTTTGTTTTCGATGAACGATCAGCCGATGCTGGAGGCGTTGAAGCTCTATCGCGAGGAGCCGGGCGAAAGCGGTAGAGCCTAAGCGGCGCATCGACCGGAATCAGGGAGCAGGCCATGTCGGATCAAAATGCGCTTCGGGAGTTCGACGAGGAACTCGGGGACAAGAGTTTGGAAGGGTTGTGGTTCGACGTCACGGAAGCGGACATCGTCGGCAAAGACCCGCGCACGTCGCTCAAGCCGCACATCTGGAAGTGGCGCGATCTGCGCGACAATCTTCTTAAGGCAGGCGACATCCAAGGGCTCGGAGGACAAGCCGAGAGGCGCGCGATCTGCCTGGTCAATCCCGGACTCAAAGATTTGAAGATGAAGCGAGCGCGGGGGACCACGCACACGATGCAGATGACGGTGCAACTCTTGAAGCCCGGCGAGCTTGCGCGCAGCCACCGGCATAACTTCGGCGCCTTTCGCTTCGTGCTCCAGGGCCGCGGCGCCTACACCGTGGTCGAGGGAGAAAAAATCGTGATGGAAGAGGGCGATTTGATTCTCACGCCGCCGATGACCTGGCACGGCCACGGCAACGACGCCGAGCCCCTCATCTGGATCGACGGATTGGATAATATCTTGCTCAATAACCTGCAGGTCATTTCCTGGGAACCGTTTCCGGGCGATTTTCAGCCGATCAAGGAGTCGTTCAAATCGACCGCGCACCGCGTCGGAATGGCGCGGCCGGTGTGGGAGAAGGCTTCAGGTCCGCTGGCGTACAAATGGGACGAGACCTATCGGACGTTGAAGCAACTCGAAGCGAGCGCGGGCAGTCCATTCGACGGCGTCGCGCTGGAGTACGTAAATCCGCTCAATGGCGGCCACACGTTTCCGACGATGTCGTGCTGGATCCAGATGCTGCGCGGCGGCGAAACCACGCGCACGCATCGGCACAACAGCAGCACGGTTTATCACGCGTTCCGCGGCAGCGGCGTCACGGTGATCGACGGCAAGAAGTACGAGTGGGAGCAGGGCGACTGTTTCGTCGTGCCGCTGTGGAGCTGGCACAGCCATCAGAACCGGTCCAAGAACGAAGCAGCGATCCTGTTTTCGATGAACGACCAGCCGATGCTGGAAGCGCTGAAGCTTTACCGGGAAGAGCCCGGCGAAGCGGCCTAGCGAGGGAGCCGCGAATTGAAAGAGATCAAAGGCATCGTGATGCCGATCATGACTCCGTTCACGGACGATGGCGAGGTCGATGAGCCGATGGGCTGCGCGCTGACGGATTTTCTCATCGGCGCAGGCGTCCATGCGCTGTTTTTGCTCGGCTCGTTCGGCCAGGGACCGGTGCTGCGAACGGATCAGAGAAAACGATTCGCCGAGCTCATCATCCGGCACGTGGGCGGGCGCGTGCCGGTGGTGGTCCACGTCGGCACCGCCGAAGCGTATTCCACGGCCGAGCTCGGGCTCGACGCCGAGGCCGCCGGCGCCGATGCGATCGCCGTCGTCGGGCCGTATTACTACAGCGACCACACGGAATACGAAATCATGGAACACTTCAAAGAAGTCGGACAGCGGGTCAAAGCGCCCATGATGGTCTATCAGAACCCGCCGTACTCCGGTTATGACATCACGCCGTTCATGATGCTGCGTTTGAAAGAACACGTCCCGCAGATTTTCGGCGTGAAAATTTCCGCCGACAGCCTGGAGATCGCGTTGAACTACGTTCAACAGCTGCCGAAAGATATCGGCGTCTACGGTCTGGCGTCGGCTCTATTGCCCGGCGCGCTTTACGGTATCCGCGGCACGATCGTGCCGACGATGATCTCTTTTCCCGAGCTGGCGGTCGCGCTTTGGCGCGCCCTGGAGGAGAAAAATTTGTCGGAGGCGCTCATCCTGCAGACGCGGGTCAACGAGATCCGCAACGTCATGCGCTCGCTCAGAAAAACTTACGGGGAGGCGGTCCAGCGCGAAGCGCTTCGCCTGCGGGGATTGGCGGTCAAAAAGTTTCCGCGCTGGACTACCAGGCCGTTTTCCCCGGAGGATCGAGCGGCGCTGGCACAAGCGCTGCGCAACGGCGGAGTGCCGATCGCCGACTAGCGACGGTCGAAGAGAGGAGTGGAAATCATGAAAGCCACAAGTACGCGCCGGTGGCTCCTTGCCGGACTATTGCTGGCCGGACTGGCGGCGCCGTTCTCCGGATTCGCGCAGGAAAAAGCGAGCGCGCAAGCAAGGTGGGAAAAAGCTCTGGCCGAGGCCAAAAAAGAAGGCAAGGTGGTCGTCGACGGCCCGCCGGGAGAATTTATTCGGACCGCCGTGCTCCAGGGCTTCAACAAAGCCTTCCCCGAAATCGCCGTCGAATATTCCTCGGGGCGGGGCAGCGAGCTGGCCGCCAAGATCAAAGCGGAGCGGGACGGCGGCCTCTACACGATCGATTTAATTTTACAGGGCACCAGCACGGCGCTGCTTTATTTTAAGCCGATCGGGGTTCTCGATCCGATCCGGCCGGCGCTCCTCCTGCCGGAAGTGACCGATACGAAATACTGGGCCGACAATCGCCTGGAGTTCGCCGACGCGGAGCAAAGGCTCAACCTGGTTTTCGCCACGATCGTCAAGACTCCCGTTGTCTATGATCCCAAGCAGGTGAACCGGCAGGAGGTGGACGAGCTCTACGAGCTGCTCAATCCCAAGTGGAAGGGGAAGCTCGTCATCAACGATCCGATTCCGTCGGGTTCCGGCAACGTGACCTTCAGATTTATCTGGGAGGCGCTCGGCGCGGAAAAGGCGACGGACTTTTTTAAGAAGATCCGTGCCCAGGCCGGTGCCGTCGACCGAGACGAGCGGCGCCAGATCGAGTCGGTCGTCAAAGGAAAGTACGCGCTTCTCTTGGGTCCCGGGGATCGCATCATACCGGAGCTGTTGAAGCGCGGCCTCAACTTCGGCGTGTTGGAGGAATTCAAAGACTACGGCAGCCTGAAGACCGCCGGCCCGAGCAGCCTCATGCTCTTCAACAAGGCGCCGCATCCGAATGCGGCGACGGTCTTCGTCAACTGGCTGCTCGGCAAAAATGGGCAGATCGCCTGGAGCCAGGCCGCTGGCTATATCAGCCGGCGCACGGACGTTCCGGCCGACCATCTGCCGGCTTACGCGCAGCCTCGCTCCGGCAGCAAGTATTGGGTGAGCTACCTCGAGAACGGCATCCAGCGCGCGCCGGAGGAGGAAAAGCTTTTGAACGAGCTTTTCGGCCGATAACGTGTACGGCGAAAGGAGCCGTCAGTTGAAAGAGATTCTCGTCGCCGCGATGTGCCGCGCGGGTCTGCCGGTTGCCGTCTGATTTCCGAATTGATATGGAAGTCGTGCGCAAACGGTCCGGCGCCTTGAGCTCGTGATTCACGCAGGAAGGAAAAAGAAGCGATGAAACTTTCGTGCCATAAAATGACGTCGCGGCGTTTTCTTGCCGCGTTATTTTGTGTCGCCCTGGGATTTACCTTTCTGATTCGTCTACAACCCGGCTTCTCGCAAGCCAAGCCTGCATGGCAGGAAAAATGGGAAAAAGTTCTGGCGGCGGCGAAAAAAGAGGGCACGGTCGTGGTCTTGGGACCTCCCGGCGACTTGATCCGCAACGCCATGGTCGACGGATTTAAAAAAGCTTTCCCCGGCATCGAGGTCGAATACTCAGGCGGCAGGAGCGGCGAGCAAGCGGTTAAGCTTGGGACTGAAAGGGACGGTGGATTATTCACCGCCGATGTTTTTCTCGGCGGGCCGACCACCGCCAACTTCCAGTTGAAGCCGATGAAGGCGCTCGATCCGGTCAAACCGGCGCTGATCTTGCCCGAAGTCACCGACCTGAAATATTGGCGCGACAACCGGCACGATTTTTCCGACAGCGACGGATTGTACGACTTGGTCTTCGTCGGTCAGGTCTCCTCGCCGCTGATCTACGATCCGCGGCAGGTGAAGCGCGAGGAGATCGACGAGCTCTACGAACTCTTGAGTCCCAAGCTCAAGGGTAAAGTCGTCATCAACGATCCGCTGGTCTCGGGGGCGGCGGTTCCGGTGTTCCGTTTTATCTGGGAAGTCTTGGGACCGCAAAAGGCGGCTGACTTTTATCAGAAGCTCCGCGCGCAGGCGGCCGTCGTCGATCGCGACCAGCGCCGGCAGATCGAGTGGATCGCGCAGGGGAAGTACGCCGTCCTGCTCGCCCCGAGCGACGGCGTCATGGCGCAACTGCTCCAGCGCGGCGTGAAGTTCGAAGTGCTGGACGACTTCAAAGACTATGGGACCTACATCGGCGCCAGCTTCGGCACTCTGATGCTCATCAACAAGGGGCCGCACCCGAACGCGGCGACAGTTTTCATCAACTGGCTGCTGACGCGCGAGGGGCAAATCGCCTGGAGCAAGGCGATGAATCACGTGAGCCGGAGAGTGGACGTGCCGACCGATCATCTATATTCTTACAGCATTCCGAAGCCGGGCATGAAGTACTGGATCGGTTACAGCGAGAAAGCCCAGACCCGCAGCGCGGAGGAGGAAAAAATACTCAAGGAGCTTTTCGGCAGGTAGGAGCCGCGCCGCCGGAGAAAATTTCTAGAGGTGAAGCCTTGTTCCTGAGTAAGGCGCACGTCCCCGAGCGCTCCCGAACCTGGCTGCTGCTCTTGCCGCTCATCGGGGTGATGTTTCTGGCTACGGCTTACCCCGTCGGTCTGATTTTTCTTAAAAGTTTTGTTTTGAGCCGTCCCGGCCAACCCGCGACGTGGGGTTTGCAGGGTTGGATCGCGGCCTTCAACGATCGCGCGCTGCTCTCCGTCCTCGTCAACACGTTCAGCCTCGCCACGGTCCGGATCGCCATCACTTCGGTGCTGGCGATTTTCTTCGCCTGGGTCGTCACCCGCACCGACACGCCGTTTAAAAAGTTGATCGAGTTCGCCTTGTGGCTGGGATTTTTTCTGCCGCTGCTGCCCATGACGATGGGTTGGATTCTCTTGTTGGATCCTCATATCGGTCTCGTCAACAAAGGCTTGATGCGAGCCTTCAGCCTGGCGGTCGCTCCGTTCAACGTTTTTTCCTACTGGGGAATTATCTGGTGCCACCTCGCGTTCAGCACCTCGGTGAGATTTCTCCTGATAGCGCCGGCGTTCAAAGCGATGGATGCGGCGCTGGAGGAGGCGGCGCAGACTGCGGGCAGCAACACGATCGGGACTCTGTTGCGCATCACCGTGCCGATCCTCGCGCCGGCGATTCTCACGGCCACCGCTTTAGGATTTATCAAAAGTCTGGAATCGTTCGAGATCGAGCTCGTTCTGGGGATACCCGCCGGCATTTACGTTTTGCCGACGCGCATCTACGACTTCATCCACTGGGAGCCGCCGCTCTACGGGCAAGCGACGGCGCTCTCGAGCATCCTTCTGGTCGTCGTCTTCGCGCTCGTGCTGCTGCAAAAACTTCTGCTCGGCCGGCGGCAGTTTACAGTCGTGACCGGGCGCAGCTATTCGGTCCGGCCGTTCAGCCTGGGTCCGTGGCGCTGGGTTACTTTCGGTTTCTGCGCGCTTTTCATCATCGCGATGATATTGTTGCCGCTCGCGACGCTCGTCATGGGAACGTTCATGGAAGTATTCGGCTTTTTCGACCTGGCGGCGCGCTGGACCACGCGCCATTGGAGCGGCGCGTTCAGCGATCCGGTTTTCGTCCGCTCGCTCGTCAACACTTTGATACTCGGGCTCGGCGCGAGCGTCGTCGGGACGTTTTTTTACGCTTTGATCGCGTACTTCATCGTGCGCACGCGTCTTCCAGGCCGGAACGTCGTCGATCTGCTCTCGTGGCTGCCCTGGGCGTTGCCCGGCGTCCTGATCAGCCTCGCGCTGCTCTGGGCGGTGCTCGGCTCGGGAAGCTGGGCGAGGGCGCTCTACGGTACCGTATCTCTGTTGATCATCGCGATCATCATCAAGGAGATGCCGCTCGGCAGCCAGATCATCAAAGCCGCGGTGCTGCAGATCAGCCAGGAATTGGAAGAGGCCTCCGAAACTTCCGGGGCTTCGCCGGTCGCGACCTTCCGGCGCATTCTGATTCCGTTGTTGAAGCCCACGCTCATGTCCGTCGGCATCATCATGTTCATCGCCGCCGTGCGCGAGATTCCCGCCGTGGTTTTTCTCTCGACCAACCGATCGCGGACGATTTCCCTGCTGATGCTGGATTCGATCGCCGACGCGAACATGGAGCGCGCCGCCGTGATCGGCTTCTTCATCGTTTTTCTGCTGCTGGCTCTGTTGCTGCTGGGGCGCGCGCTCGGCTTCCGCTTGCACCCCGCCGGCGGCAATTAGTTTCGCCGTTCGACGGAAAGGAGCTGCTTCGATGGCTTATTTCAAAGACGTGCGCGAACACTTGGCCGCGCTCGAGCGGGCGGGGCTGCTCGTGCGGGTCGAGCGCCCGATCAACAAAGACACCGAATTGAATCCCCTCGTCCGTCTGCAGTTCCGCGGCCTGCCGGAAGCCGACAGAAAAGCGTTCCTGTTTAACAACGTGACCGATTTGTCGGGGCGAAATTTTTCCATTCCGGTCGTGGTGGCGTGCCTGGCGGGCTCGCGGCGGATTTATGGCGTGGGGCTGCAATGCGATCCGGATAAAATCGCCCAGCAATGGAGCCGGGCGCGCGAGAACCCGATCGCTCCCGCGCTCGTCGCGAGCGGGCCGGTGCACGAAGAGGTGCACGCGAAAGACGACCTCGATCGCGCCGGCATGGGGCTGGAAGAGTTTCCGATTCCGATCTCGACGCCGGGTTTTGACGCCGCGCCGTTCACGACGTGCAGCCAGTGGATCACCAAAGATCCCGAGACCGGCGTGAGAAATATCGGCACGTACCGCGGCATGGTCAAGTCGCGCACTCGGCTCGGGATGAACGCCGGCGGCATGCAGCATATTTCCCAGCACTGGCGGAAATGGCAGAAGACGGGCAAGCCGATGCCGGCAGCGGTCGTGATCGGCGCGCCGCCCAACGTCGCTTACGCCTCGGTCATAAAAATTCCCTACGGCGTGGACGAATACGCGGTTGCGGGCGGGTTGGCGGGGGAGCCGGTGGCGGTCGTCAAGGCGAAAACCGTCGACATCGAAGTGCCGGCCAACGCGGAAATCGTCCTCGAAGGATTTCTCCGCACCGACGTGCTCGAGCCCGAGGCGCCGTTCGGAGAATTCACCGGCTACATGGATCCGCAGCAATGGAACCCGATTTTCGAGCTCACTTGCGTCACGCACCGGAGAGATCCGCTGTGGGTGACGATGCTGAGCCAGTTTCCGCCGTCGGAATCGAGCAAGATACGGACCGTCGGCAGCGAAGGAAACGGGCTGTCTTATCTGCGCGGGCGCGGCTTCGAATGCGTCACGGACGTCGGCTACAACGAATCGAGCGGCGGCTGGGGGCTCTGCTGCATTCAGGTGCGCGATCCGAAAGAAGGCGAAGTCGATGCCATTTTCGAGGCGGCCACAACCTCGCCGACGATCCGGGCCAAGATGATCGTCGTCGTGGACGACGACATCGATCCGAGAGACACCGAGTCGATCGTGTGGGCGATCACGTATCGTTTGCAGCCGCACCGGGACATGAAGGTGAAGATGATGGGTCTGGTTTCCGCCGACTGGTCGGCGTTTCCGCCGGGGACCGGCGACCCGGGCGGCTTCCAGACCCAAGAGCCGGAGATGCGAGTTTCGGTGATGCTCATGGACGCGACCCGAAAGTGGGCCTATCCGCCGGTGTCGCTACCGCCGAAAAATATCATGGAGAGCGTGCTTCCGATCTGGCGCGAGTTGGGCTTGCCGCCGCTCCAACTGCGCACGCCGTGGTACGGCTACGATCTCGGCTGGTGGTCGGCGGCGGAAAGAGAAGCGGGAAAGCTCGCGGCCGAGGGACGTTACTACGAGACCGGAGAAAAGATGGAGCGCGCGCGCATCGCCGCGCCGAAGGACGGGTCGAAGAGCTAACTTGACAACCCCATAGCGGAGCGTTATTCAGGCGTCATTATGCCGAACGAATTGGAAATTCCATTATCGGAGATGCGCTACGACATCACGATGCCGCTTTTTGAAGGCCGGGTAAAGATCGACGGCGTCAAGCTCAAGTCGGTGAAGACTTCCTCGATGGTCTTCGCCGACTATCCGGAGCTGCGCGAAGGAAACTTCGGCGTCTGCGATTTGAATCTGGGTTATTTTCTGCCGGCGATCGACGCCGGCTGGCAGTTGATCGGCCTGCCCGTTTTCTCGAAGCGAAAGCCGGTCTATCCCTATATTTTTTGCCGCGCCGATCGCGGCATCGATTCGCCCAAAGATTTAGCCGGCAAGAAAATCGGCACGCGCCAGTATCGCACGGCGATCAGCGTCTGGGTGCGCGGGCTGTTGAAGGACCGCTACGGCGTCGATATCTCCACGATGCGCTGGGTCGCGCAGGTCAAGGAAGTTTTCCCGAACTACGATACGAAAACGGAAATCGAATACGTCGACGGGCAGAAGAGCGCCGCCGACCGGCTGCTCGACGGCGAAGTGGACGCGATGGTCACGGACATCTCCGACGGCAAGCTGCTCGATACGTTGGCCAAAAGCCCGAAAGTGAAGCGGCTGTTTCCCGACTATGTGGAAGAGGATGCCAAGCTCTATCGCGAGACCGGCATCTTCACTCCCGTGCACATCATCGTCCTCAGCAAGAAGGTCGACCGCGAGCATCCCGAGCTCGCCGGGAAACTATACACGGCCTTCGAACAGGCGAAGAAGATGGCTCACGACGATATCTTAAACGAGCGCGGCGGCTTTTCGGTTGTCTACCTGCGCGAGCGGCTGGTGGAACAGTTCGAGCGCTGGGGCGACCCCTGGAAGTACGGCATCAAGGCGAACAAGAGCACGATCGACGCGTTTATTAAATACAATTACGAACAGGGAATGACCCGCTCGGAGCTTCCTTATAAGGATATCTTTGCCGCGGCCACGCTGGAGACATAAACCGCCTACAACGATGCATACCGCCTTAAACCGGTCCGTCATTCCCGTGAAAACGGGAATCCAGATTCTTTCTAATGCCTGGACCCCCGCTTTCGCGGGGGTGACGGATTCTTCTCAGACATTATATTTAGGTCACAATTGCCGAAGGAGAAACGATGCTTCCTAAAGAGCAGAACGAATTGCTGACGCGCACCGGCCCGGGGACGCCGATGGGCGAGCTGATGCGCCGCTACTGGATTCCCGCGCTGTTGTCGGAAGAAATTCCCGCGCCGGATTCGCCGCCGGTACAAGTCAGGCTTCTCGGCGAAGAGCTGGTCGCTTTTCGCGACAGCAAGGGGCGCATCGGGCTACTGAACGAGCACTGCGCGCATCGCGGGACTTCGCTCTTTTACGGACGCAACGAGGAGTGCGGGCTGCGCTGCATTTATCACGGCTGGAAATATGACGTGGACGGAAATGTCCTGGACACGCCGGCCGAGCCGCCGGACAGCGATTTCAAAACCAAGATGCATACAACAGCCTATCCCACGCGCGACGCGGCGGGCGTTATTTACGCGTATCTTGGGCCGCGCGAAAAAGTGCCGCTGTTTCCGGATTATGAATGGCACCAGGTGCCGCTCAATCAGACTTATGTCACCAAGGCGCTGCTCGAATGCAGCTATCTCCAGGGGCTCGAGGGCGAGTGCGACTCGTCGCATCTATCGTTGCTGCACCAGACCTTTACTCCGGGCCCCGCGCGCGCGGTCTGGCGTCTCGACCCATCGCCGCGCTATGAGACCGAGGACTGCGACTTCGGCGTCCGGCTCGTCGCGACGCGCAACGCCGGCCCGGGCCAGCAGTACGTCAGGCTTTCAAGCTTTGTTATGCCGGTTTTTGGCTGCGTTCCGGCCGGGCGGCCGCCCGGCGAGCTGGACGGCTACGAGATCCACATGTACGTGCCGTTCAACGACACGCTCGCCTGGCGCTACGACATGGGTTTTCGAAGACAACGCCTGGTGACCGAAGACGAAGTGCACCGGCGGAAACAGATCGGCCCGGGCTACGTGCGTCTGCGCAACGCGCGCAATCATTATCTCCAGGACCGGGAGATGCAGAAGAAGGTCAACTACACCGGCATCGAAGATTTTCTCAACCACGACGCGGTGGCGACCGAGAGCATGGGGCCGATTTACGATCGCAGCAAAGAACACCTCGGCGTCAGCGACAAGGCGGTGATCGCGCTCAGAAAATATTTGCTCGCCGCGGTCAAAACGATTCAAGCAGGAAAGGAGCCGCCGCACATCGTGCGCGACGCGAAGCGAAACCACTTTCCGCACGTCGATTGCTTCGCCGAGCTTTTGCCTGCGGATATTCACTGGCGCAAGCAGTTCGACTACCTGACCGAGACGGCGGAAAAGGAAAATCCCGCCGGCTATACGCCCAAGCAGAAGGCTGTCTCGCAGAAGGCTGTTTCATAGATGGCCGAGGTTTCAGCCAAGCTTCGGCCTCGCGCGGTGTTCCACGCCGTGGGAAGCGGCTCGGTCGCAGCGCTCGCCCTCGCTTGCGTTTTGCTCGGGCGGTCCACGGATGTTTTGCCGGCCGATCCTTCGTCTGCGTGGAAAACGGAATGGGAGAAAACCGTCGACGCGGCGAAGAAAGAGGGACAGATTTCGGTTTACGGCAGCGATACCTTCGAGAGTTTCCTGCAAGGCCCGTTCCAGAAAAAATATCCGGAGATCAAGCTCACTTTTGTCGGCGGCCGGGCGCCGGTAGTCGGGCCCAAGCTCATTACCGAGCGGCGGGCGGGAAAGTATCTCGCGGATCTCGTTCTTACCGGCCCGGGAACTCCCTACCGGATATTGCTTAAAAATAAAGCGCTGGATCCCATCGGACCGGCCTTCATCCTTCCGGAAGTGCTCGACGAGAGCAAATGGTGGCAAGGCAGGCATCATTACGTTGACCAGGAGAACAAATATATCTTCATCTACGAGGCGACGGTGCAAAGCGGCGATCTGGCTTACAACACCCAACTCGTGAAGCCGACGGAGCTCACGTCGTACTGGGATCTTCTGGCGCCCAAGTGGCGCGGGAAGATGGTCGCGATGGACCCCAAGGTCAGCGGCGCGGTGAGCCGCGGCATCCGGTTTTTCTATTTCGAGCCGGCGCTGGGGCCAAAGTTCATCGCCAAGCTTTTCGGCGAAACGGACATGACCTTGGCGCGGGATTTCACTCAGATGCTCGACTGGCTGGGCACGGGCAAATTTTCGCTCGGCGTCTTCGCGGGGGGTTCCGAGACCGCCCAGGCGGCGGGTCACGGGCTCCCGATCAAGGAATTTTCTCCCAGTCATTTTCAAGAGGGCGCCGCGGTCTCGCCGTTCAACGGCACGGTGAGCCTGATCAATCGCGCGCCTCATCCGAACGCGGCGAAGCTTCTCATCAACTGGATCCTTTCCCGGGAGGGACAGATCGCCGTGCAACAGCATTTGGCGAGCGAAGGAAATATCCGGGAATCGCTCCGAGAGGACATTCCGAAGGACGTCATTCCGCCGACCCACAGACGAGAACCAAAAGTCAAATACCTGATGATCAGCCGCGCCGCGGACATCGACGGCGAGAATGACGCCTTGAAGCTCGCGAGCGAGGCGCACGCCGGGGCGAGGAAAAAATAGCAGCGGGGGAAAAATGAAAAAGAACCAGCAACGGGGAACGGCAAAAAAACGATCCGGCGCCAAGCTCGCCGAACAGGAGCTGAAGATCGCCGCGGAGATTCTGGAATGGGAGATCGGCGACATCTGGGGTCACGTCGGCGTCCGCATGCCGGAAGAGAACGGCATCGCGGTGCAAATGTTCCGCCGGCCGGAAGAAGCCGGGAAAAAGGACTGGCTCGTGCACTTCGACTTCGGGCTCAAAAAAATATCCGGCGTGGGGACGATCCCGCGCGAGTCGACGATTTACACGGAAATCTTCAAAGCGCGCCCGGACGTGAACGCGATCGTCCACTCGCACGCGCCGATGTGCGTGGCGCTGAGCCTCGCCGACAAGACCGTGGCTTGCGTGCACATGCAATCCTACAGGTTTGAGAGCGGCGTGCCGATTTATCCGCGGCCGATCTACATACTGGACGACGCCGAAGGCGCGGACCTGGCGCGGGCGCTGGATAAGGCGTCGGCGGTGCTCATCAAGGGCCACGGCATCGTGACCGTCGGGAAAACGATCGACGAGGCATCGATGACGGCGCTGTACATGGAGCGGACGGCGAAAATTCAAGCGGTCGCCCATCTTCTCGGGTTCACCGGGACGACGGAAGAATTTTACAACGAGCTCAGCGCCAGCAAGGACAAGCTTTTCGCTCAGCCGAGAATGAAGATGACGCACTCGGCCGAATGGAACTACTATGCGGATAAGGTGAAGAAGGGCCAAAAATGGACCCGTGGCTGGACGTAGGCGCACCCCCACGAAATCTCCCCCTTGCTAAGGGGGAGACCAAGAGGGGGTCGAGACTCTGCCAACTTTCGTCGGCTCTCCTCGTCGCATTTCTGTCTCTCCTTTACGTCGCACGGTCACAGGCTGCCGCTCAAACAGACTTCGAAAAAATCGTCGCGGCGGCGAAGAAAGAGGGGAAAATCGTCGTCGGTATTCCGCCCGTGCCGGAATTGAGAAAACAACTGGAGACGACGTTCAGGGAAAAATTCGGCATCGAAATCGAGCTCGCCCCGGCGCCCGGCCCGGCGAACGCCAATCGGATCGCCTCGGAGCAGAAAGCCGGCGTCGGCTACTTCGATGCCTTGATCTGCGGCACCGGCACGGCCATTCCGCTGGCGTATAACGGCATGCTGGAGCCGATCGAGCCTTACATGATTCTGCCCGAGGTCAAAGATCCGAAAAATTGGTGGGGCGGCCACATCTGGGAAGATAACGTCAGCACCAAACGCTTCCTGTATTCCTTCCTCGCGGAAGTCGGCACCGGAGGTCTCTGGTACAACCCGACGCTCGCCAAACCGGAAGAGCTGCGCTCCTTCGACGGTCTGCTGAACCCCAAATGGAAGGGCAAGATCGGCCTCAGCGATCCGCGCGTCCCGGGCTCGGGCCAATCGCTGTGGTCGTTTCTCTGGGAAATCAAAGGCGAGGACTATCTCAAAAAGCTCGTGCAGCAGGATCTCTTCGTGAGCCGCGATCTGCGCCAGGTCGCCGATGGCCTGGCGAAGAGCAAGTTCGCGGTCACGATCGGCGCCGGCCATTCGCAATACGAGCCTTTCTTGAAATCGGGCTTGCCGGTGAAACAATTGCCGACGCCGGTTGAAGGACTCCCGGCCAGCAACGGCTTCGGCGTCCTCGGCATCGTCAAAAATCCGCCGCATCCGAACGGCGCCAGGCTCTTCGTCAATTGGCTGCTCAGCAAAGGCGGCCAGGATACGTACGGCAAGGTGATGAAGGCGGCGACGCGCCGGCTCGACGTGGAGACGAAATGGCTCTTGGAATACGGCACGCAGGCGGCCAAGGATTCGCTCACGATGGAAGAGTACAATCGCGTGCGGAATCATCTGGAAGACAAGTACGCCAAGGTCCGCGCGCCCTCGGGAAAATTCGCCGAGCAGATTCTCAAATAAGGAGAAGGTCAATGCGCTTACCCCAGAAAACTTTTGTTGCCACAACGCTCGCCGCGTTGATGCTCGTCGCGGTTAACGACAATGCGCTCGCGCAGAGCGACTGGAAAAAGGAATGGGAAAAAACTCTGTCGGAGGCGAAGAAAGAAGGCAAGATCGTCGCCGGCATTCCGGCGCGCGCGGAGCTCAGGAAAGAATTGGAAGCCGTCTTCAAACCCAAATTCGGCATCGACATGGACCTTTCGGTGGCGCGCGGCCCGCAAAACGCGAGCCGCATCGCCTCCGAGCAGAAAGCCGGGGTGAAATATTTCGATGTCTTCATCGGCGGCTCCGGCACTTTCGAATCTCTCGCCGAAGACGGCATGGTCGAGACTTTGATGCCTAATCTGATTCTCCCGGAAGTAAAGGATGAAAAAAATTGGTGGGGCGGACACATCTGGGAAGACAACTTGAAGACCAAGCGCTTTCTCTATTCGTTCATCGCCGACGCCGGCACGGGCGGCTACTGGCACAACAGCAACTTGGTAAAACCCGATGAGATTCGCTCGCTGGACGACATGCTGAATCCCAAGTGGAAGGGCAAGATCGGCTTTCTCGATCCGCGGACGCCGGGCTCGGGCCAATCGGTCTGGTCTTTTTTTTGGGACGTCAAGGGAGAGGGCTGGCTTAAAAAGCTGGTTCAACAAGACCTTTTTGTCAGCCGGGATCAGCGCCAGCTGGCCGATGCGCTGGCGAAGGGCAAGCTCGCGATCGCGCTCGGAGTCAGCTTTTATACGCTCGAAGGCTTCATCACCGCCAACCTGCCGATCAAGGAGCTGCCGCCGCTCAAAGAAGGCGCGCCGTCGAGCAACGGCTCGGGCGTGATCGGCATCGTCAAAGGCCCGCCTCATCCGAACGCGGCGAAGCTGTTCGTCAACTGGCTGCTTTCGAAAGAGGGACAGGAGCTTTACGTCAAGGTGATGCACCAATCGACGCGCCGGCTCGACGTGGATACAAAATGGCTCCAGACCGAGGGCGTTCAAGCCGCCAAAGACGTGCTCACGATCGAGCAATACCACAAGTTGAGGAACCATTTGGAAGACAAGTACACGACCGTCCGGCTGCCCTCAGCCCAATTCGCCGAGCAGATTTTGAAGTAAAGGCGTCGAGCGCCATACTTTCGTATTTTCGCAATTGCGAAAACGCGGATGATCCGAGTCCGGCAGGTTGTCTCCGAAAAAGATTTAAAGCGCGCGTTTTCCATTCGCATCCGAGTTTTTGTCCGCGAGCAGGGCGTGCCCGAAGAGATCGAGCTCGACGAGGACGACCGGAGGGCGATCCACTTTTTAGCCACGGTCGAAGGAAAGCCGGTGGGGACCGCCCGGCTCGTCATCAAGAACGAAAGGGCAAAAATCGGGCGCATGGCCGTGCTCAAAAGTTATCGCGACAAGGGAGTAGGGAAGGCGCTGTTAGAACGGGCGATCGAGTTGGCGCGGAAGAGACGCGCAAAGCTGATCTTTCTCAACGCGCAGGTTCCGGTCATTGGTTTTTATGAGCGGATCGGCTTCCGTTGCGTAGGCCGGGTCTTCATGGAGGCGGGAATACCGCATCGCAAGATGGTCCTTGTCACGCGCAAGAGGCCGGCGAACTCACGCTAAAAGGAGGGGGATCAAAATGTCCATTGGAATGATACTGTTGGCGATCTGGCTTATTCTGCAGGGCCTGCCGGCGATTGTGCGTTTCGTCATCCCGAACCAGCTTATGGGAATTCTGGCGTTGCTGGCCGGAATCTTGATCTTGATCGGCAGGTAGCGAGCGTCTTACTCAGCGCCTAGCTTTCACGTTACCGAATTCCGGGAACTGGAAGTCTTTATCTACTCACGCCTTCTTCGGTATGAACTTTAACGCCACGCCGTTATTGCAATACCGCTTTCCCGTCGGCGGCGGGCCGTCGTCGAAGATGTGGCCGTGATGGCCGCCGCAGCGGGCACAATGGTACTCGGTGCGCGCCACGATTAATTTATGATCCGTGGTGGTGGCGAAGACGCCGGGAATCGTCGTGAAAAAACTCGGCCAGCCGGTGCCGCTCTCATATTTCATCGCCGAAGTAAAAAGCGGCAGGTCGCAGCCAACGCAGACAAAAACACCGGGCCGCTTTTCGCCGTTCAAGCTACTCGTGCCCGGATACTCCGTGCCCTCCTCGCGCAGGATGTCGAACTGCTCGCGGTTCAGCCGCTTCTTCCATTCGTCTTTCGAGAGCTTCAGCGGCTC
>DASXRG010000080.1:0-30740 GCA_036506735.1 Binatia bacterium
GCGGCCTGATCGCCTCCGTGACCGGCGTGGCCAATCTCTTCCTTGTCGGGCCTCTGCTGACGGCAGTTCTATTCTTTCTTTCTCTCTGGGCGTGCCGATTCATACCTTCAAAGCCTGCCGCTGCGGAATAATGTCTGGAAGATAACGATCCACGGCCTGCGTCAGTTTGACTCAATCGCAAATTGCATTGTATAACCCGTCCCGCTTATCGAACGACCCGAACGGCATCTGCATCTACGGAGGTTTTATGAGACATTTGAAGTCGCAGAGCTTTATTTTATCCACAGCGCTGTTTGTGCTCTGCCTTGCGCCAGCGAGCGTGGCTCTGAGTCAGAACCAGTCCGCGCCTTCGTTCGAGATCAAGAAAGCCAAGGCCAAAGGCGTCACCGCGGTCACCGCGTCGCCTCCTCTGGTTTCCAGCGGCGGGACGGCGCCGAACATCTCGTTGCCGAACGTCATCATTGACGGCGCCTTCAACACCGCCGTCGGGGAAGTCGCGCTCGAGGTTAACACCACCGGCACGGACAACACCGCTATTGGGTTCGGCGCACTTGTAAACAACACCACCGGCACCTTCAACACTGCCATAGGTGAGGACGCGGGTGTTTCGACGGGCGATTTAAACTTCACCACGGCCGTAGGTGCGTTCGCTATCGCCACTTCCAGCCATACGGTCGTGCTCGGTACGGATCAAGAAAAAGTAATCGCCGCCGGCACGATGCGGGTTCATTCGATCCCCCCGGGAGCGTCCACGGGTCAAGTTTGTTTCAATGCTCCGGGCGATCTGCTGCAGTGTCCTCCTTCCAGTATCCGTTACAAGAAAGACGTCCGGCAGTTTGGCGAAGGTCTCGATGTCGTGCTGAAACTACGGCCGGTTAATTTCACCTGGAAAAGTGATGGACGCGCCGACGTTGGGCTCATTGCGGAGGAGGTAGCGGAGATCGCGCCCGCTTTTGTCTTCAACAACGGAACGGGACAAATCGAAGGCGTGAATTATGACCGGATGGCCATTGTCCTCATCAACGCGATCAAGGAACAACAGGGACAAATCGAACGGCAACACGAGCAGATCACCTTGCAGCAAAAAGAGATTGACGAATTAAAGGCTGCGCTGAAGGCGCAAGCGGGCTTGAAGACGGCGAAGTTACCGAAGCCGCGCTGAATTACGACTTGGGAATTTCTTTTCCGGGATCGATGAACGGCTTTTTTACGACCTTGGCGGATCGGTCGCCGGCGTCCGGAATCGTTACAGTCAGCGCAGTTCCCAACCCGGAGTCTTTGATAGGCAGCATCGCGTAGCCGATGTTTTTCTTGAGCCGCGGTGAGAAGACGGCGGAGGTGACAAATCCAATCTGCTTGCCCTCGCGGCCCACGGGCCAGCGCGTAAGATTTAAATCCAGCGGTGCACCGTCGATCTCGATTCCGACCAGTTTCCGCTTCACGCCTTCGGTTTTGATGCGCTTCAGCGCTTCCTTGCCGATGAAATCGCTTTTCTTGTCCAACTCGACCAGGCGCTCGAGACCCACCTCGTATGGATTGTTCTCCAAGGTCATGTCGATGCCGTAATTGAGTATGCCCGCCTCGATGCGCCGGATGTCCGACGGCCCTGTCGGCGCGATGCCCACCGGCCTTCCCGCTTCCATTACTTTCTCCCACAGCTCCACGCCGCGGCTGCCGTCGCGCAGGTAAATTTCGTAGCCGACTTCTCCCGTCCAGCCGGTGCGCGTGACGATGAGAGGAATGCCGTCGACCTTCGTCTCTGCGAAGTGATAATACGGCATATCTAAAATACTTTTGCCGAACAGCCGCTCCATTACCTGCTTCGATTTCGGTCCCTGAATCTGAATCGGCGACACGTCGGGCTCCTGAATTTGGACTTTCATTCCTGAATTTAGCGCCACGCCTTTGGCCCAGAGCAGCACGTCGCTGTCGGCCACGGCCAGCCAGAAATGATTTTCGCCGAGCCGCATCAGCACCGGATCGTTGATGATCCTGCCGTTTTCGTCGGTGATCAGCACGTATTTCCCCTGCCCGACTTTGCATTTGCTCAGATCCCGCGGCGTCAGCATGTTCGTGAACTTGAAAGCATCCGGTCCCGTGATCTCCACCTGCCGCTCGACGCCGACGTCCCACAAGGTCACGCCCTCGATCAGCTTCCAGTATTCCTTCACCGGATCGTCGAAGTAGCTGGGAAGAAGCATGTGGTTGTAGACGGTGTAGCTCTTGCAGCCGTATCTCTGCGTCGCCTCGAAAAACGGCGACCGTCGAATCCGCGCGCCGCGGGCGATGAGATTGACGTCGAAGGGTTGGGCCATGTGTTTTTTCTATCTTAAACGAACCGTGCTTGCCAGGCTACCTTGACAAGATCTCAGGATGCCCACCATACTCCGCCCGTGAACCTATCTCGCCTGGAAAAATCCGCGGCGAAAATCGCCGAGAGTCTCGCCTCTTTCCACCCGGAATGGTCCCGATATATGGCCGAAGAACCGCTGCCGCGCGGGAAGGACTGTCAACTGGTTCTGCGCATGCCCAGCTCGCCGGAAAATGATGACCGTCTAATTTGGCTCTCGGCATGCTTTGGCGAAATCATGGTCGGCCTCGGCGACTCATACTGCCGCGTCGACGTCGATACATCTTCCGTCGAGAGCGGCACCTTTACCGCAATCAACGTCATAGAAGATATCATCCAGGAGCGATTGGTAGCGGTCGTTAGGCGGGGCTGGATCGGATTCCCCACGTTGAGGGGCTTATCGTCTCCGGAAAAAGCGCGCAGCGGCCTGTGGTTTAAAGTCGTGCGTGTCCGATCCTGGATGGGAAGTTTTGACAGAGGTTCCTGAAGCTTTCACGGACTATCTCCATCGGAGCCTGCGCGCCATCTCGTGTCCGCCTCGCCTCCCAGCGCACCCCCGGTATCAAAATTAAAATAAAATTTAGCGGCCCCTATCCGAAACGCATTCCGGTGCTAAGGTAATTATATCATCGGTGCGAAAATTGCGCTGCTGCCCGCGAATTCCGCAATGAAATGACGAGTACGATCGGAGGAATTTATGGCGAAGATGCGTGCCGTGCAGGTCAGTCGTCCGAATGGTCCGTTCGAACTCATCGAGCGGGAAATGCCGGAGCCCGGCAATGGATCGGTGCGAATCAAGGTCGAGGCGTGCGGCATTTGCCACAGCGATTCGTTCGTCAAGGAGGGCACGTGGCCGGGAATCGCCTACCCGCGGGTTCCCGGACACGAAGTCGCCGGCACCATTGACGCGGTCGGCGCGGGCGTCCCGGGATGGAAACCGGGCCAACGGGTCGGAGTCGGTTGGTACGGCGGTCACTGCGGCTATTGCGATTCATGCCGTCGCGGCGACTTCGTCATGTGCCAAATCGACCCTCAGGCGACCGGCATTACGCGCGACGGCGGCTACGCCGACTACATGATCGCTTCGGCCGGCGCGCTGGCGCTGATTCCGGAAAATCTCTCAGCCGTGGAAGCAGGACCGCTGATGTGCGCCGGCATCACCACTTTCAATTCGCTTCGGAACAGCGGGGCGCGTCCGGGCGATGTCGTCGCCGTGCTCGGGATTGGCGGACTCGGCCATCTGGGCGTTCAATTTGCCGCTCGTATGGGTTTTAAAACCGTTGCGATCGCGCGCGGAAGAGACAAAGAACCGCTCGCGCGTGAGCTTGGCGCGCGCCACTACATCGACAGTCAGGCGCAGGATCCCGCAGCCGAGTTGGTGAAACTGGGCGGCGCGAAAATCATCCTCGCCACCGCGACGAGCGGCAAGGCCATGAACGCAGTTGTGGGCGGTCTAAGCGTGAACGGAAAGTTAATCGCCCTCGGTGCTGCTGCGGAGCCGTTAGAAATTCCGCCGACTCTGCTGATCATGGGCCGCCGGTCTATTGTGGGCTGGCCCTCCGGTTCGTCGATCGATTCCGAGGACACGCTTTCGTTCAGCGCGCTCGCGGGCGTGCGGCCGATGACGGAAGTTTTCCCACTGGATCGCGCGGCGGAGGCGTACGATAGAATGATGGGCGGCAAGGCGCGGTTTCGAGTCGTTCTCAAAATCGCGGCCTAGAGGTAATCCCGAATCAGTATCTCCGCGATTTGCACGGCATTGAGCGCCGCGCCTTTGCGCAGGTTGTCGGCGACTTAGTCGCTAACACTCCGCAAGCACTTGTCCAAAATCTCGCCGAGACGTAGCGATGCCGCTTTCTTTTGAAGGCTTTTGAGATTCAGTTGATCCGGAGCATTAGAAAGCAGCCGCTCCACGTCCAGCAAGTCCTGCGGACCACCGGCATCGAGCTTCATGAGGATCAAATCCTCGGGATGTAGAACGAATATTTCCATCTGCGAAACTTTCAAAGCTACAGTCCTGGAGAGTGCCTCGCGCTGCCAACGTTTATGCGCCCAGAGAACATCGGCGGCGACACCGGCCGCATGGCGCGGCAATTTAAGACCCAAAAGTAAAGGAACGGGATCGTCGGAGTCGCCAAACCGCCACTCGGCTACGCAGCCCTTCTCTTCCAAATAGGTTTGGAGCCGGCCGCGAAGTTTAACGTCGCGCAATGGGCTCGGCTCACTGTCGGCAAGGAGATCAATGTCTTCGGTGGCCCGCACGGCTCCCCAGGCGGACACACCCAGACCGCCAATCAGGGCGAAACGGATGGGAACCTCAAGAGCGATAGCAGCTTTGTTGAACAGCTCCGTCAGCGTACTCAGAGCGCGCGCAAAACGCGGCTCCATTAGCGCTTCCGGCGCGCGGCGTCGCGTAGCGCGAGGCAGAAATCCGAAAGTTCCATGGCGAGTTCGAGGCGTTCAGCGGGCGTGGCTGGAGAAGATGGCGCCGTCTTGACGCGCGACGGACGAGGACGCCGCCGCTGGCTGAGCGGCAGCTTATTACGCCGGGCTTTCCGCAAACGTGTCATAGAATCCGCTTACAGATAATCCCGAATCAAAATCTCGGCGATCTGGACGGCGTTCAGCGCCGCGCCTTTGCGCAGGTTGTCGGCGACGATCCACATATTGATCCCGTTGGGAACGGTGTCGTCCTCGCGCACTCTGCCGACCATCGTCGCGTCGTTGCCGACGGCATCGATCGGCAAGGGATAGATATTTTTCTCCGGCTCGTCGCAGAGCAGGACGCCCGGCGCCTCGCGCAGAATCGCCCGGACGTCCTTAGCCGTCAGTTTCTCCTCGGTTTCGATGTTGACGGACTCCGAGTGGCCGCAGAAAACCGGCACGCGCACGCAGGTCGCGGTGACGCGCAGCGACGGCTCGCCCATGATCTTCTTCGTCTCATCGATCATCTTCTGTTCCTCCTTGGTGTAGCCGCCGGGCAGGAAGACATCGATGTGGGGAATGCAGTTGAAGGCGATCTGATGCGGAAATTTTTCTTTTTCTAATTCCTGGCCGTTGAACATCGCCACCGTCTGCTGGCTCAGCTCTTCCATCGCCTTGCGGCCGGCGCCCGAGGCCGATTGATAAGTCGAGACCACCACTCGCCTCAGGCGGGCCGCGTCGTGAATCGGCTTGAGCGCGACGACCATCTGGATCGTCGAGCAATTCGGGTTCGCGATGATCCCGCGATTTTTGTAGTTGGCGATTTCCGCGGCGTTCGCCTCGGGCACGACCAGCGGGACGTCGGGCTCCATGCGAAAACGCGCGGTGTTATCGACCACGACGGCGCCCGCGGCGACGGCGATCGGCGCAAACTTGTCGCTGACCGATCCGCCGGCGGAAAAAAGCGCAATGTCGATGTTCTCGAATGAATCTTCCTTGAGCAACTCGACGCGAATCTGCTTGCCTTGGAATTCAAGGAACTGGCCGGCGGATCGTTCGGAAGCGAGCAGCCGCAGCGCGCCTACGGGGAAGGCGCGCTCGGCCAGCACTTCGCGCATCTGCTCGCCAACCGCCCCCGTCGCGCCGACGACCGCGACGTTATATTTTTCCTTTTTCATCTCTCTTCAACCCTCACCTTAATCCTCTCCCTTCAACCTATTTTTTCTCTGACCCGCTGGCCCATTTCTTTGCAGCCGATGAGCTTGCAGCCTTCCGATTTGATGTCCGCAGTCCGATAACCCCCATTGAGCACTTCTTCCACCGCTTTTTCGATCCGGTCCGCGGCTTTTCCCTGGTCGAGCGAGTGGCGCAGCATCAACGCAACCGTGAGAATCGTCGCGAGCGGGTTGGCCATGTCCTTCCCGGCGATGTCCGGCGCGGTGCCATGGACCGGCTCGTACATGCCGACTTTGCCGCCGAGGCTCGCCGACGGCAGCATGCCGATCGACCCGGTCAGCATCGCCGCCTCGTCGCTCAAGATGTCGCCGAACATGTTGGTCGTCACCATCACGTCGAACTGTTTCGGATCGCGGATGAGCTGCATCGCGCAGTTGTCCACCAGCATGTGATCGAGGCTAACATCCCCGTACTCGCCTTCTTTGTGCACGCGGGTGACGACCTTGCGCCACAGCTCGGTCGCCTCCAGCACGTTCGCCTTGTCCACCGAAGTCACCTTCTTGCGCCGCTTGCGCGCGGCCTCGAAACCGACGCGCGCGATGCGCTCGATCTCGGGCGTGGTGTAGACTTCGGTGTTGACGCCGCGCTCGCTGCCGTCCGGAAGCTTGGTAATTCCCTTCGGCTGGCCGAAATAAATTCCGCCGGTCAGCTCGCGCACGACCAGAAGATCGGTTCCCTCGACGACTTCACGTTTAAGCGTCGAAGCCGACGCAAGAGCCGAGAACAGCTTTACCGGACGCAGATTGGCGAAGAGACCCAGTTCCTGACGCAGCGCGAGCAAGGCGCGCTCCGGACGGATGGAATAGTCCAGCGCGTCCCACTTCGGCCCGCCCATCGCGCCGAGGAGCACGGCGTCGCTCTGCTTGGTCAATTTTAGAACCGGATCGGTGAGCGGTCTGCCGTGCGCGTCAATCGACGCGCCGCCGACAATCCCCTCTTCATACTCTACCTGAAAATCGTACAGCTTCGCGACACGGCTCAAGAGCTGCGTGCCTTCGCGCACCACCTCCGGCCCGATCCCGTCCCCCGGCAACACGGCAATTTTGTAGCTGGTCAACTCACCCCTCCCCGTTTCGACTTCGCGGTCGCTCCCTCAATTCAACATTCAACTTTCATCATTCAAAATTTTTTTACGGGCCTTCCCGCTCCACCATTCGCCGATAATGCTTTCGTCCTTCGAGCTTGTTGAGCGCGTTGATAAACGCCAAGGCGCTCGCCGTGATGATGTCCGTGTGCGCCCCCTGTCCCGACACGCGGATGCCGTCGTCCTCGATAACGCACGAAACTCCCCCCTGCGCGTCCGCGCCGCCGGTTATGGCGTTCACCGTGTAGCGCAGGAGCTGGGACTGCGATCCGCTGATCTTCGCGATCACCTTGTAACACGCATCGACGGCGCCGTCGCCCGAAGCGTAATCCATCTTTTCTTCGCCGCCGACGCGCATTTTTATCGTCGCCGCGGGCACGCCGTCGGAGCTCGAGTTGACGTTGAGGTACAACAGTTCGTAGCGGTCCGGCTGCCCCGGCACGCGCAGAATCTCCTCGGCGACGATGGCTTCGATATCCTCGTCATACACGTTCTTTTTCTTGTCCGCCAATTCCTTGAAGCGGACGAACGCGCGATTCATGTCTTCCTTGCTGAGGTTGAAGCCCAGGTGCTTCAAGCGCTCGTCGAAAGCGTGGCGCCCCGAATGTTTGCCCATGACGAGGCGATTGCCCGGAATGCCGATCGACTCGGGCGTCATGATTTCATACGTTTGCTTGTGCTTCAGCACGCCGTCCTGATGGATGCCCGCCTCGTGGGCGAACGCGTTATCGCCGACGATCGGCTTGTTGATCGGAATCGGTATGCCGGTCACCTGCGATACCAGGCGCGACGTCGGATAGATCTGTTCGGTCGCGATTCCGGTGTCCAGATCGAGGTAGTTCTTTCTCGTTCGGAGCGCCATGACGACCTCTTCCAGAGAGGTGTTGCCGGCGCGCTCGCCGATCCCGTTGATGGTGCACTCGATCTGGCGGGCGCCGTTGTGCACCGCGGCAAGGGAGTTCGCCACCGCAAGACCCAGGTCGTTATGACAGTGCGCGCTCCAAATCACCCGATCGGCGCCCGCCGTGCGCTCGATCAGGTTGCTCATCAAGGCGCCGAACTCCGACGGGATCGCGTAGCCGGTCGTGTCCGGCACGTTGATCGTGCGGGCGCCCGCCCGAATGACCTCTTTGAAAACCTGAATCAGGAAGTCCGGCTCGCTCCGCGAGGCATCCTCGGCGGAAAATTCGATATAGTCGATGTGCTTCTTGGCGTAACTCACGGCTTTGACCGCGGCCTCCAACACCTCTTCGCGCGACATTCGGAGCTTATGCTTCAGATGAATATCGGAAGTCGCGATAAAAACGTGGAGGCCTGGATTTTTCGCGTGCTCCACCGCCTTCAGCGCGCGATTGATGTCGCCTTCCTGGGATCGCGCGAGGCTCACGACGCGAGGCCGGCTTACCTCGCGGCAAATCCGGCAAATCGACTCGAAATCGCCTTCGGATGAAGCGGCAAACCCGGCTTCAATCACGTCGACGCCGAGTTTTTCCAACTGCCGCGCGATGACGAGCTTCTGTTCCGCGGTCATGCTCGCTCCGGGCGACTGCTCGCCGTCCCTCAGGGTGGTGTCGAATATTCTTACGACCGAATCGCTATTCACTTTGTTCGCCATGGCTCATCCTCCGTATAAAAAAAAACTCCCGCGGCTTTTCGGCCAACGGGAGCATCGAAACGATCTTGAGAAGGGAACTAGTGCAGCGCCCCTGCGAGTTCCCCTCTCTTGTCCCGTCGCCGTTTGTACACGGTCAGCAACCACAAGAGGGGGCCGGACAAAGTATACAAGAGAAAGACGGAAAAAAACATGATCTGCGGCTCCGCTATGAAAAACTTGACAAAGAGGATCGCGGAAATCAGCACCCAAAACGGATGCTTCTTCTTGAAGACCCACTTTTGCTTCAAGCTGAAGTAATGCAGGTTGCTCACCATCAAACCCGCCAATAAATAGATGACGAGGAGCAATATGACTTCCTTGTTCGCCGCTCCCTCGCCGCCGAGACCAAAATACAACAGCACTGTCGCCGCGATCATTTCCGCCGCCGCCGGAATCGGCAGGCCGACAAAGTGGGTTTTCTCGACGTTTTTGATCTGAACGTTGAAGCGGGCGAGCCGGAGCGCGCCGCAAACCACGTAGAGACAAGCCGCCAGCCAGCCCCACGTGCTCCACGGGACCAAGGCCCAGTAGTAAACCAGCACCGCCGGCGCGACGCCGAAAGAGACGAGATCCGCCAGCGAGTCCAACTCCACCCCGAACTGGCTCGTCGTCTTCGTGATGCGGGCCACAAAGCCGTCCAGGCCGTCCAGCACATTGGCCAACACTATGAACAGGGCCGCTTGTAAATATTCTCCGTTGAAGGTCGATATAAGCGAGAAAAAACCGCAGATCAGGTTTCCCGTCGTGAACAGGCTGGGAATCAGATAGACGCCGCGTTTGAGTTGGGCCTGGCGGTGGCGGACTCTCTGCTTGAGTGGAACGCGCGGAGAGGTTCGCCTCGGCAGGATGCGAACTTTGGCCCTGCCAAATCGGTCGTTTTGCGGATCGTCTAATTCGTTCATGGATTTCTCGCTAGAATCGTTTCTCCGCCTGTCACCTGTTGCCCTTCGACCACTTGTAAGGCCGCTCCGGCCGGCAGAAAAACGTCAACTCTTGAACCGAACATAATTATACCGAATCTCTGGCCCGCTTCCAAGGCATCCCCTTGCTTGACCCGGCAGACAATCCGCCGCGCCAGCACGCCGGCGATCTGGACGACGCCGACGCGCCTGCCGCTGGGCTCCAATATTGTCAGCGCGTTGCGCTCGTTGTTCTCGGACGAGCTTTCTTTATACGCCGCGAGGAATTTTCCTTTGTAATACTCTATGTCTTCGACGGTGCCGCTGACCGGGGAACGGTTCACATGAACGTCGAGCGGCGACATGAAGATGCTCAACCGAGTTCCGGGCTCACCGGCGCCATTCCCTTTCGTCTCCCGTATTGCCATCAGCCTGCCGTCGGCCGGCGACAGAATGAATCCTGCGCCGGTGGGCGGGACACGATCAGGATCGCGGAAAAAGGCCGTGCAGGCGAGAGTGATAATACCGAAGAACGCCGCAACCCATGTCCACCCGGCGACCACAGCCATGACCGCCAAAAGCGCCGGGGCGAAGATAAATGGATAACCCTCTCTGGCAATCCTCACATTAATTTCTGGATTTATCCACCAGGCGGTTTTGCGCCAGCCAGGGCATCATCGAGCGCAGCTTCTCGCCGACTTTTTCCAGCGGGTGGTTGGCCGCCTCTTTGCGCAGCTCTTTGAAATGCGGCATGCCGGTCCGACACTCGTTGATCCATTCGTCGGCGAATTTTGCCGACTGGATGTCGGCTAAAATTTTCTGCATCGCCTGGCGCACTTCCGGACCGATGACGCGCTTGCCGCGGGTCAAGTCGCCGTACTCGGCGGTGTTGCTGATCGAGTAGCGCATGTTGGTGAGCCCGCCCTCGTAGATGAGATCGACGATGAGCTTCACTTCGTGCACGCATTCGAAGTACGCCATTTCGGGGGGATAGCCCGCCTCGACCAAGGTTTCGTATCCCGCCTGGATCAACGCGCAGAGACCGCCGCAGAGCACCGATTGTTCGCCGAATAGATCGGTCTCGGTCTCGTCTTTGAAAGTCGTCTCGATTACCGCGGCGCGGGCGCCGCCGAGCGCGCTGGCATAGGCCAGGCCGACCTTCGTGGTATCGCCGGACGGGTCCTGTTCTACCGCGAGCAGACACGGCACGCCCCTGCCCTTTTCGAACTCGCTGCGCACCAGATGGCCCGGGCCTTTCGGCGCAACCATAAAAACGTTCACGCCCTTGGGCGGGACGACTTTCTTAAAATGAATATTGAATCCGTGACCGAAGGCGAGATAGTTGCCGTCTTTGAGTCCGGGTTTGATTTCTTTCTCATAGGCCTCGCCTTGGAGCTCATCGGGCAAAAGAATCATTATAATGTCGCCCCATTTGGCGGCCTCGGCGGTTTCCATGACTTTGAGGCCGGCCTTTTCGGCTTTGGGCCACGATGCGCTGCCTTTTTTGAGGCCGACGGCGACCTCGACGCCGGAGTCCTTTAGATTGAGGGCATGGGCGTGGCCCTGGCTGCCGTAACCGAGCACCGCCACCTTCTTGCCTTTGAGATAGTTTAAGTCCGCATCGCGGTCATAATAAACTTGCATTGTGTGGCCCTCCAGATTTCTTAACAAGATAGCTTCGCAAGAGTGCCTATGTCAATCCGCTAACGAATCGGCCCGCAATGAACATCTCAGCGCGGATAAAGCTGATTGACGAAACCTTCTTTGGCGAGTTGATCGAGCGGCGCGGGATCGTAAAAAGTTTTCGGGTCGGCGCCTTTGGCTCGGGGAATTCTGGCGGCGATCTCCTCGAGCGCGGTCTCGACTTCGTTCGCGCTGACCGTCGGCACGTCGCGGATATATCCGAGCACGTAAGTGCGAAAGGCGCTTTCGAGCAGCTTGGTGTCGGGCGTCCGGGTGTATTTGGCCAGCACGCGCACCGTAAAATCGGGATTGGCCTTGGCGAATTTGATTCCTTCCAAGGTCGCCTTGAGAAACCGGTTGAGGATCTGAGAATGGTTTTTGATAAAGGCGTCGGTGGCGACGAGCGCGGTCCCGGGAAAGCGGTAGTTGATGTGGGCGAGGTTCAACATTTCCTTGAAGCCCAATTCCTTGGCCTTTTCGAGAGTCGGCGAAGAGATCAGCCCGCCCTTGATCACTCCCTGCTGCATGAATAAAAGATTCTCCGGCACGCCGCCGGTCTGGATCATCTTGATGTCCTTGGCCGGGTCGAGGCCCCACTCGGCTACGGCCTTGCGCAAGCCCACATCCGTCAACGAGCCGAATCGGCTCACGCCGAAGGTCTTGCCTTTCAAGTCTTGTGGACCGTTGATGTCGGGGGTCACCACCAAGCTCATCGGAATCACGTTGATCACATTGCCGACGATCTTCACCTCCGAGCCCGCGAGCCGCGCGGAGATCGCCGCCGCACCCGAGCCCTGGACGACCTGAGCGTCGCCTGCGATCAAGGTCGTAATCGCCTGTGAGCCGGCGACGTAGATTAGGTTGACCTCGAGGCCGTATTTTTTATAAATTCCCGCCTCCTTGGGCGCCCAGGTCGAAACCGAAGCGCCCGAGATCGAGGAATAGACGACGTTGAGCTTTTCGAATTCGGCCGGCGTTGCGGCGGACGCCTCAGCGCAAAGCGTCAGCAAGAGAAAAAGTGTCGTGATTCTAGGCATCTTGCACCGTAATCTATGGGCTCCACGCGCGCGTTGTCAACCTCGGTATTGAATGTTGAAAGGCTTTCAAGTACCCTGCGCGGGTTCGCCTTTTACCATGCAGCCGGTAATTATTTTCATAGCGCTGCTCGCGTTGCCGCCGTGGCTCTTGTCCGGCTGTGGAACGCCTCTAAGAACGGGTTCCGAGACTTCCGCTTCTCCGGACCGCTCCGCGCAAAATACCCAGACCAAAGCTCCGGACGCCGCGGCAGTCCCGCCCCAACCCCAACTCGCTCAGAAACAGCCTGCTCAGGAAGAAAAGGCCGCTACGGCGCCGCCGGCGCCCGCCGAGGCAAAAAACGATGAAGTGAAGACCGCGACCGCCCCGGCAGAAAAAAAAGAACCGGCGCAAGCGCCGGAAGAACCGCCGGCGACGGTGTTGCAAGAAGTCGTCGGGCCAAAGGCGGACGACCGGTTGCTGGGTTTGTTGCAGAAAGAAATCGATCAAGCGATGCGGCAGCCGGCGGGGCGGCGCAAGATCCAGTTCTCCATGCCGCTCATCGAGAACGATCGGGTGCGTTTCTATATCGATTTCTTCTGCGGCAAGATGAAAGGATTTTTCGAGCGCGCGCTGGCGCGCTCCGGCAAGTATATCCCCATGATGGCAACGGTGCTGCAGGAAGCGGGGCTCCCCGAAGATCTGGTCTATCTCTCGCTCATCGAAAGCGGCTTCGCCCCGTCCGCGTATTCGAAGGCCAAGGCGGTCGGCCCGTGGCAATTCATCCGCGCCACGGGAGTTCGTTACGGACTCAGGATCGACAATTGGGTCGATGAACGGCGCGATCCGGTCAAATCGACGCGCGCCGCCGCCGCTTATCTCAAGGATCTGCACCAGCAATTCGGCGAATGGTTTTTGGCGGCCGCCGCCTACAACGCCGGCGAGCGCCGCGTGGAAACCGCCATACAGCGCACGAATGCCAACGACTTTTGGGAATTGAGCCAGCGGACCATCCTGAAGCAGGAAACGCGCAACTACGTGCCTAAATTCATCGCCGCGGCGCTGATCGCGGGCGCTCCCGAAAAATACGGCTTCAGCGAGCTGGTTTACGAAGCGCCCGTCGACTACGACGAAGTGACCACGCACCGGCCGCTGACTTTTCAGACGATCGCGAATCTGGCGCGCACGACCGTGACGAACCTCAAGGAGCTGAACCCGGCGCTGCTGCGCAACGTCACCCCGCCGAGCGAGCAAGGCTTCAGCCTGCGCGTTCCGTCCGGCAGCGGGGAGATTTTCAATCAGGCCTACAAGGCCAAATTCGATTCCACCAACGTCAAGATGACCCTCTACACGGTCAAAAAAGGCGAGACGCTGGCCGCCATCGCCAAGCGTTATCACGCGCGGGTGAGTCAAATCATCGAGGCGAACGATTTGAAAACCACGCAGCTCCGCGTGGGCCAGCAATTAACGATCATTCAGGACGGCAGCGGGCCGGAGACGAACACGCCCAAAGCTGCGCCCAAGACTCCGCCGAGTCCGTCGAAAAAAACCAAGTCAAAATAGTCCGGGCTACTTGCGCGCGGTAATGGGAACGTAGCTGCGCTTCTCGGCGCCTTTGTAGAGCTGTCTGGGGCGGGCGATTTTGTTCCTCTGCTCGGGATCGAGCAGCATCTCCTGCCAGTGGGCGATCCAGCCGATCGTGCGGGCGATCGCGAAGAGGACCGGGAACATGTCGATGGGCAAACCCATCGATTGATAAATCAGGCCGGAGTAAAAATCCACGTTGGGATAGAGCTTGCGCTTGACGAAGTAGTCGTCCTCCAAGGCGATCCGCTCCAGCTCCAGCGCGATGTCGAGCAGCGGATTGCGCCCTTTCACCTCAAAAACGTCGTACGCGACTTTCTTGATGATCTTCGCTCGCGGATCGTAATTCTTGTAAACCCGGTGGCCGAATCCCATGAGCCTGCCGTCGCCCGCCTTGACCTTCTGGATAAACGCGGGGACGTTATCCTTGTGGCCGATCTCGTTCAACATCTTTAGGACCTGCTCGTTGGCCCCGCCGTGCAGCGGGCCGTAGAGCGCCGCGGCCGCACCCGCGACCGAGCAATAGGGGTCCGAGTGGGCGCTGCCGACGCCGCGCATCACGTTGGTGCTGATGTTCTGCTCATGGTCGGCGTGGAGGATGAACAAAACGTCGAGGGCTTTCTCCAGCACCGGATGCGGCTGGTATTTGAGCTCGGTCATCTTAAAAAGCATGTTGAGGAAATTGCCGGTGTAGCTGAGATCGTTGTCGGGATAGGCGTAGGGCATCCCGATGCTATGACGATAGGCGAACCCCGCGATGGTCGGCATCTTTGCGACGAGGCGGTAGGTCTGCTTCTTGCGCGATTCGGCGTCGAAGATATCCTTGGCGTCGGTGTAAAACGTGGAGAGCGCACCGACCGTGCTGATCAATATGCCCATCGGATGGGCGTCGTGATGGAAGCCGTCGATGAATTTTTTGATGTTCTCGTGCAGGATCGAGTGGTGCGTAATGTTGTAGGTCCAGTCTTCCATCTGGAGGTCGGTCGGCAGCTCGCCGTGCAGGATCAGATAGGCCGTCTCCAGGTACGTGCTCTTCTCCGCCAGCTCCTCAATCGGATAGCCGCGGTAACGCAGGATTCCTCGATCGCCGTCGATGTAAGTGATCTTGCTCTGGCACGCCGCGGTGTTCATGAACCCGGGGTCGTAGCTGGCCAAGCCAAAATCCTCTTCCGCGACTTTTATCTGGCGCAGATCGGTTGCATTGATCGCTCCGTCACGGACCGGGACCTCGTATTTTCTGCCCGTCCGGTTATCGATGATCGTGAGAGTATCTGACGCCATAATCCCTGCCCTTTTGCCGCCGCGTGCCGTAGTTCCTTATTAGAACATCCTTGCGTGCCGGTCAACTCCGGTCGAGCCATCCCGGAGTGAGAATCCAGCCCAGCTCCCACGCTCCGCTCACGCGCGACAGGCAAATCATCGTCGCGGCCGAAAAATCGACGACTTTTTTCTCGGCATCGCCGGTCACGAGCCGCGCCGCGAGCCGGCCGAGATGCGGTAGGTGTCCGACCAGCATCAACGATGCTTCGGCCGCTGCGAGCTCGGCCCCGGCGATCAGAGGATCGTCTTCCGGCGCCAGGCCTGAACTCTGCCGGACCCCTTCCGCGGGAGAGAGAAATCGGGCCAGGATCTCGGCGGTTTGCTTGGCCCTCAGCTTGTCGGAGTGGAGAATCGCGACAGGTTTTACCTGCTTCGCCGCCGCGGCGCGGGCGACGCTCTCCACGTCGCTTCTGCCCCGGTCGCTCAGCGGCCGCCGGTGGTCGGCGGAATCGAGCAGGGCGTCGCCGTGACGAACGAGATAAAAATCCATGGGAGAGGTCTGTGCAATCTCTCGATTATGATATAGGATGCCGACCGGTTATTTGCAAATCTCCGTTGCATTCTTCACTCCCATGGTCGAATTCAACAACGTCAACAAATGGTTCGGCAAGCTTCACGTTCTCAAAGAAATCAATCTCCGTATCGAGAGAGGCGAGGTCGTGGTCGTTTGCGGCCCGAGCGGCAGCGGCAAGAGCACCTTGATTCGATGCATCAACCGGCTCGAAGCCATCGAGTCCGGGGAAATCGTCGTCGATGGAAAGAGGCTCTCCGATCCGTCTCTGGATTTGCGGGCGCTCCGGGCGGAGATCGGCTTCGTTTTCCAGCAATTCAACCTTTATCCTCATTTGAGCGTCAGGGAAAACATTACGCTCAGCCCGGTCAAAGTGAGAAATCTCCCGCGCGAGGAAGCGAACAAGATTGCGACGGAGTTGTTGCAGCGGGTGGGAATTCCCGACAAGGCGGACGCTTATCCCGCCAATCTCTCCGGCGGCCAGCAGCAGCGCGTGGCGATCGCGCGCGCCCTCGCCATGGAGCCCAAGATCATGCTGTTCGACGAGCCGACCTCGGCGCTCGACCCGGAGATGATCAACGAGGTGCTGGAAGTCATGATCGATCTCGCCCGCGACGGCATGACGATGGCCGTCGTGACGCATGAGATGGGTTTTGCCCGGCGCGTCGCCCGCCGGGTGATTTTCATGGACGAGGGGCGAATCGTCGAAGAAGGCCGCCCGGAAAGTTTTTTTGCCGCGCCCAAATCGGAGCGCGCCCAGCAGTTCCTGAGCAAGATTCTCTCGCACTGAGGAGGTGGCTATGAACCGCACGCTCTTGTTGATGTTGGCCGCGGCCTTGATCGCCGGCCCGGCCGAGGCCGAAACCACCCTGGAGAAAATCGGCCGCACCGGCACTCTCACGATCGGCACCCGGACCGGCTCCCCGCCTTTCGCGTATGTCGATAAACAAAACCGATGGGTCGGTTTTTCGATCGATCTGGTGGAACAGTTTATCGCGCCTGCGTTATCGAAGAAAATTGGCAAGCCGATCAAAGTCGAAAAAAAGGAGTCCGCGCCGGCGACTCGCATTCCTCTGCTCACCTCGAACGCCGTCGATCTGATCGCCGAAACGATGACCGACACCAAAGAGCGCAGGGAAAGCGTCGATTTCAGTCTTACCTTTTTCATCACCGGCGCGCAGTTTCTCGTCAAGCAAGGCAGCTCGATCAAGGGCATCAACGACGTCGCCGGAAAACGCGTGGCCGCCCAACAAGGCGCGACCAACGCGCGCATTCTGCGCGAACGCGTGCCGACGGTGCAGCTCCGTGAGTTTCAGGATCAGCCCGCCGGCTTCCAGGCGCTCGCGCAGGGACAGGTGGAGGCCTACACCAATGACGGCGTCCAGCTCGCCGGCCTCAAAGCCAAGGCGCCTAATCCCAACGACTGGGCGATCGTCGGCGATTTTTATTCCAATGAACCTTACGGCATGGCGATGCGGAAAAACGAAGCGGAATTTCGCAACCTGGTCAATCTCGGCTTAGCCGCGGCGATCGAATCCGGCAAATATTTCGAGCTCTATGAAAAATATTTTGGCCCTAAGGGCGAAGTGCCTTACCCCTTGAGCGCGGAGACCAAGCGGCTCCTGCAGGCATCCGCGGCCGAATACCGCAAGACTTTATCGCGGTAAACTTGGCGCGTGGCGCTCGGCCGCAATGAACTATCACTTCGATTGGGCCGTTTTGTGGAGCGGACAAGCGGGAGCTTGGCTGCTCCACGGCGTTGTGACCACCCTCGAGATTTCCGCGCTGGCGTGGCTGATCGCGCTGGTTCTGGGGATTCTCGCGGGGGCGCTGCGCACCGTGCCGTTCGCGCCCTTGCGCGCCCTCGCGGCGGGCTACGTCGAATTTTTCCGCAACGTCCCGCTGCTCGTGTGGATGTTTTTTTGGTACTTCGCCCTGCCGCCGCTCTTGCCGCAGCCGGTGCAAAATTGGCTCTACGATCACGGCGCGGAATTTTGGGCCGGCACAATGGCGCTCGGAGTTTATCACGGCGCGCGCGTCTCGGAGGTGATTCGCGCCGGCATCCAATCGATTCCCAAGACGCAGCTCGAAGCCGCGCTCTCGACGGGCTTGAGCCGGACGCAGGCCTATCGGCTTGTCATTCTTCCGATCGCGCTGCGCCTGATCATTCCGCCGACGACGAACGAAACGCTCAACCTGCTCAAAAATTCCTCGGTCGCGCTGACCATTGGAGTCGCCGAGCTGACCTTTCAGACGCGCCAGATCGAGACTTACACGGCGAAGGCGTTCGAGGCGTTGACGGCGGGAACGCTGATTTATCTGATTCTCTGTCTGACGATTGCAGCGGTGATGGCTCGCGTGGAGCGGCGCTGCGCGATTCCCGGAATGATCGCGAGCGTCGGCGGAGCGGAGCATTAGAATGGATTGTTCACGCGACACGGGACGACCACGAGAGGCTGCACCGTCTCCCCTTCCCTCTCCCACCGGGAGAGGGCGCGGGTGAGGGAGATTCCGAGCGTAGCGAGAACGTATGGATTTCGCCGTCATCTACAGGAATCTCGATTTTCTTCTGCTTCAGGGGCTGCTCGGCTTCGGCAACTTCGTCGGCGGCACCTTGAGGCTCGCACTTCCCGCTATGATTCTTGGATTCATCCTCGGAATTTTCATCGGGCTTGCGAGGCTCGCGCGCGCCGCCTGGATCCGCGTGCCGGCGACGATCTACGTCGAACTTTTCCGCGGCGTGCCGCTTGTGATGGTGATTTTCTGGTTCTGGTTCATTCTGCCGGTTGTGCTGCGCATGCCGTTGCCGGAGTACGGCATCGCGCTGACGGCGTTCGTGGTTTTCGAAGCGGCGTACCTGGGCGAGATCGTCAGGGCGGGAATCCAGTCCGTGCCGCGCGGTCAGATCGAGGCCGCGACCTCCACCGGTCTAAGCTCGGCGCAGACGATGGTCCATGTCGTCTTGCCGCAGGCGCTGAGAAACATGATTCCGGCGCTGGTCACGCAATTTATCGTGCTGTTCAAGGACACCTCGCTCGCTTCGATCATCGGCTACGTCGACCTCACCAAGGCCGCGCAGATCGTCAACAACCGCGAGATCCGCCCGTTCGAGCTTTATCTTTTCATCGCGATTGTCTATTGGATTTGCACTTACTCGATGTCCCGCTACGCCGGTTATCTGGAGCGCCGGCTGAACCCCGCTTGAGCTACGAGGGCTTCTCGCCCGGCAGCACCGGGAGTGGAACCTGATTTTTAATCGGCGGCAGGCTGCGCAAATAGGCCCAGATCGCTTTCAAATCTTTATCGGTCGCCTGCTTGAAGTCGGGCCACGGCATCGGCGGCAGGATGTCGCGCCCATTGGGCTGGCCTTGATGTTTTCCGGTGCGAATCGCTTGGATGAAAGTCGCTTCGGTCCATTCGCCGAGACCGGTAGCTTTATCCGGCGTCAGGTTCGACGCGAAGCTCACGCCCCAAGGACCCGCCCAGGCCGTCAACATCGGCGTCGTCAGCGCCATCGCGTTCCGTCGCTGCAAATCTTCGGGCGTCCAGGTCGGGTAGGGGAGATTTTCCGGATGGCCGGCGAGCAAGCGGGTCGTGTCCGGCACGGGCGCGCCTCCCGGGCTTTGAAGTTTCGGCGTGTGGCAATCATGGCAGCCGGTAATCGTAACCAGATATTGCCCGCGTTTGACGAGATCGGACTTTTTCTGGCAAGCGGACAGCGCGCTGAAAAAAATCAGGCAAACAAACAGGAGAGTGAGCGTTCGCATAGGTTTTCCTTGCTTTGAAACGACGATAGAAAAATGCGCTCAGGAAATTGGGAATAAGAGAGTTTCGCCGGCTCGGAGGCGCACAGAGTGCGATCTACGCTACTCGACCTTTTCCGCCTCCGCCTGCTGCCGGAGCTTCTCCAGATCCTTGATCGTGTCGAGGATTTTCGGAACGTCTCCCTCGTTGATAAATTGCGTGAGATAGCGGGAGTAGATTCCGATCTTCTTAAAGAATTGTTCTTCCGTCACGGTCTCAACGATAGCGAAATTTCTCGGGGGAGACAAGCACGGCCCTCCGGACCTCAAATCTGAGATATGAAATATATGAAATTTGAGATTTGAGATTCCTCGCGCAGCGAGGACTACCCCATCGCCGCAACTTTTTCGGGACGGATCTTATAGATCACTCTCACCTCGCCCGGCTGGCGAAAAGGATATTTATCTTTGCCGAGGTACTTTTTCGCCAGCAGGTCGATGTGCGCGTCGGCGCCCTGCTCCGTTATGTCTTCCACCTGCCCGCGCACCGCCAGATGACGATACGGATTATCAGGATCGGTGATCGAAAGAGCGACTTTCTTGTTGCGCCGCATGTTTTTGTCCTTGATCCGTCCCTTGGCCGTGTTGACCCGGATGTGGCTGCCGTCGTAATCGACCCATACCGGCGTGACCTGAGGGCTGCCGTCAGGCATCAAAGTTCCGAGATGCGCGAACGCCTGCTTGTTCAAGAGATCGCGATATTTTTCCGGAATCGTCGCCGCCATGCTTCTTCCTCCTGGGCAGCATCTGCCCGATTGCCGCGTCAATAAATGTAATCGGTCAATTCGCGAATATCATCGATGAGCAAATCCGGCTCGGCCGCCGCCAGCTCCTCTCTTCCGCACAATCCATACGTCACGCCGCAGGTATAAACACCGGCGCCTTTTCCCGCCTTGATGTCCGTGTCGCCGTCGCCGACGATCACGGCTTTGCCCGGCGCGACCTTGAGCGTGGCGAGAAGATGGTTCAGGCAGGCCGGATCGGGTTTCTTGTCCCAGCCGCTGTCGCCTCCGATGACCGCGTCGAAATAATCTTCGATTCCCAATCCTTTTAAGATCGCGACCGAGAGATAGTGGCGCTTGTTGGTAACCACCGCCTTCTTCTTGGCGCTGAACCTATCCAGAATTTCTTTGACATGCGGATAAAGCACGGTGGTGTCCAGCAGGTGCCGCTCGTAGTGGTCGAGGAACCGCTGCAGAATTTCTTCCAACCGTGCGGCATATTTTTTCGGCAGCGAGCGGCTTACCAAATGCTCGGACCCGCGTCCTACGTGGCCGTAAACGACCGCCTCGTCCAGCGGCTCCAGTCCGAGCTCTGATCGAATGTGGTTCACCGAGCTCGCCAGGTCCTGTCCGGTGGCGGCCAAGGTCCCGTCGAGGTCGAACATGAGCAACTCCACTGCTCTTTTCATAACGACGATAACCGAAAAATCAAGATAGACGCGCGGGAGAAAGCTGTCAAACCATGAATTGCAGTTTTTTCCCGCCGGGCGAAGTGCTAACATCCTGCGTCGTACAAGGAGAAGCTATGCGAAACCCCGAATTCACCACACCGCGCCGACGTGACTGGTCAGCCGTTATCGGCTTTTGTCTCATAGCGCTCGCGGCTCCGCGCTGCGCCACGGCGGCGGAAAAAATCAACAGCGCCTACATCTCCGTCTCTCCCGGCTCCTCGTCGGTCATCTGGGTGGCCAAAGACGCGCGCATCTTCGAGAAGCACGGGCTCGACGCCACCGTGATCTTTATTTCCGGCAGCGTGCGCGGCATTCAGGCGATTCTTGCCGGCGAGATTCCGATCGGAGAAGGCGGCGGCCCGGGACTCACCAGCGCCCGCCTGGCGGGAGGCGACGTGATCGCGATCGCCGGCAACGTCAACGTCTTGCCGTACTATCTGGTGGCGCAGCCGAGCATTAAAAGACCGGAGGACTTGAAGGGCAAGATCGGCGGCAACCACATCGCCGGCACGACCGCGGAGTTCGCGCTCCGCGTCGGGTTGAAGCGGCTGGGTCTCGACCCGCTGAGGGACGTGAATCTGCGCGTCATCGGCGGCTCGCTCGACCGGATGATCGCGCTGCAAAAAGGCATCGTCAATTTCACCGTGGTGACCGAGCCGGGCAAGGCGATGGCGGAAAAGCTGGGATTTCCGACGATCGTCGATATGGCCGCGCTCCAAATCCCGTTTCCGCAGAACGGCGTCTACACCTCCACGCGTTTCATCCGCGAGCATCCCGACATCGTGCGGCGGTACATGAGAGCGTACGTGGAAGCGATTCATTTTTATAAGACGCGTAAGGAAGAGACGATCAAGATCTCGCAGAAGTATTCGCGCCTGGAGGATCGCAAGGCGCAGGAAGAGACCTGGCAGTGGCATACGCGCTACATTCCGGACCTGCCGTATCCGCCGATCGAAGGCTACCAGTTGATTTTACAAGACCTGGCGGCGACGAATCCCAAGGCCGCCCAGGCGAACGCGAAAGACTACATCGACACGCGTTTTGTCAAGGAACTGGAAGACTCCGGGTTCATCAAGAGTCTATCCGGAAAGTAAAATTCGCTCAGGGCCCGGACCGGCGTTTCGCCGCGGCAGCGAGGCGATCTTTTCGCTCGTGCTGGAACGGCGCGTTGTCGGCCGATAATCGAAGGATCTGCCGCACGCGTTGGGCGACGCCGACCGCGATGGTCTTATGACCGTCCTCATTCGGATGGCCGTCGATATCCTCGTAATATGTTTGGACCGGTGACGATCGCAAGGCCTCCAGCATATCGACGTACGCGATGCCGCGCTGCTGGAGCGTAGCGACCAACTCCCGCTTGAGGCGCGCCTCGTCACGGACGAGCCGCTCCAGCCCAGGGTATCTGCTAGGGTCTCCAACCCGCGGCCAGAACACACTCTCCTTTGTCGGGAGCACCACCACCAGGAAACTTATGCCCGCGGCCCGACACCGTTCCTCCATCGCAACCAAGACAGCCCGCGTCACCTCGAATCCTACCTTGATCCGCGGGTCGCGGTCATCCAGCGCGCGGCCCCGATACTCCGGGGTTAAAACCGTGCGCCAGGCCCCGGCATCCAACGGCAAGGCGTATTGGCGCTCATCCGGAGTCAAAGCCGCGACTGCGACTTCAAAATTCCTTGACAGGATGGCGGGGGGGCTGGATCGGGTAAGCTGGAAACGCAACGCCCGCAAGAGTCCGTAGAGCTTGACGTGATTTGAGACCCACTCTTTAGGACCCCATGCCGCGCTGCGTCGGTCGCGGGCGCTAAATGGGAAGAACACGGCCCGCTCCCTTTTTATCGACGAGCGGCGTTCTTCGGCTGCTGCAGCGGATAGGAGCGATGGAGATATCCCCGCCAGCAGTTCGGGAGAGCGAGGGGAAAAGACATAGGCGTCGAAGAAGTCGTTGCCCAAATAGGGCGCCAGGATAACGATCCCCGGCCGCAACGAAAGCGCGTCGCCTAGCTGAAGGAGGTTTTGGCCGGGGCCATACCCCGGCATGCCCATGTTGTACACCGTACGGTGGAGATGTCCTTCGAGGACACTGGGCCAACCATCTTTCGAGTTACTCGGACCATAGGTGTGAGAATCACCCAATGTAATCACATGGGCCTGCGCGGGCCGCGTGGGATTTCGGTACCCAGCCGAGTCGTGCTCGGGGTTGTGCGGGTTTCCGCGATACAACAGCCGGGCGTCGCGGGCGGTCGGTGCGGTGACGTCCCAGGGCGGCATCAGCAGCCGTCGCACGGTAACGCTCATGAGGCTCGCCGCCTGAAGTCCTGCTTCACAGGCTACAAGCGCCAGCACAAGCAAACCGAGTCGAGAAATAATGGAACGGCAAAGCCAAGCCATCACAAAATTATCCGCGCGAAGCTCAGGCCATGATCCAGCATAGGATTGTCACCCAAGAACAACCGCGGCTCCGATCAAGACTTAAACGTTTCGTTTCTCAAGAAGACCTGGGCGTCGCGCAGGCTGAAAAAGACCAATCGAACCTCCCGGATCACCGAGTCAGTTACGAGAAAATCTTCCATGGCTTCGGAGGAAACCCTGGCCGCTTCTTCGAGCGGATATCCGTAAATTCCGGTCGAGATCGCCGGGAAGGCGACGGTCTTAAGCACTTCTTGCGCGGCTAGACTCAAAGAGTTGCGATAGCATGCTGAGAGCAGCGCCGCCTTGTCTTCTCCGCCCCGACCATAAACCGGACCGACCGTGTGGATCACATGCCGCGCCGCCATTTTGCCGGCGCTCGTGAGAACGGCTTCACCCGTAGGCAGGCCAGCGGGGTATCGCGTTCGGCGGATCTCCGCGCATTGCTCCTTGATTTCTCGTCCGCCCGCGCGGTGAATCGCTCCATCGACGCCGCCACCGCCCATGAGCGAGCCGTTGGCGGCGTTGACGATCGCGTCGACGTCCTCCTTCGTGATGTCACCGACCCCAACCACCACACGTCCATTCAAAAATATCTTCAGCAGTTCGCCCTTCATCCTTCATCCCTCATCCTTCATCCCTTTCCCATCCAAGGCTGTGCTTTTTTTTATTGTTGCACTCCTTGCAGGCGGCGACGACGTTGCCTTTCGTACTCTTGCCGCCGCGGACGATCGGAACGACATGGTCCATCGTCAGCGAGCGGGCGGAAAATTTATTGCCGCAATAGTGACAGAGTCCCGTCGAGCAGCGGCGCTTCCACCATTGGCTCGCGCGCAGTTCCCGCGCCTTGCGCCGCTCGCGTCGTATCTCCTCGTCGCCGACGGTGACGTAAAAAGCCCGCTCCTCCATTATTCCTTACTTTATCAGTTTCTTCAGCGATGCAAGATAAATCCCGAAGCCCACGGAAACCGCGAGATACAGAACGCCCTGGACCGCCGCCCAGGCATTTTCCGTCTCGAGATAGTTGCGCCACTCCCACAGCGCGAAGCCGAAGAAGAAGACCACGGCCGTCGAGATCAAAATTTTGTGGGCGGTGATGAGAGTCATCGCACTATCATAGGAACAAGACGCGGCAGAGTTCAAGAAACGAATTTACGTCGCCCTGAGAGCCTGTTATATACGGTGTTGCAGCGGCAAAAAAGTAAGGAGAAACAAAATGGACCGACAACCCATCCGGACCGACGCCGCGCCCAAGGCGATCGGCCCCTACGAGCAGGCGATAAAGATCGACGGCTTTGTCTTCACCGCCGGGCAGATTCCCATCGATCCGAAAACCGGCAACTTCGTTGAAGGCGGAATCAAAGAGCAAACCCGACAGGTGCTGGAAAATCTCAAAGCGGTGCTCGCAGCGGCGGGATCCTCCATGGACCGCGTCGTGAAAGCCACCGTGTTTCTAAAAAATATGACCGATTTTCCCGCTATGAATGAAGTCTATGCGGAATATTTCAGCGGCTCGAAACCGGCCCGCTCGACGGTCGCCGTGGCGGAGCTTCCCAGAGAGGCGCTGGTCGAGATCGACCTGGTCGCCGTCGTGTGACGCTTCCGATTTTGGATTTTCGATTTTGGATTTCAGGCTCATCGGATCACTCGATCTGCTCTAGCCAAAACGTTGGGTGGAATAGCTAATCCGATCTGCTTCGCGGTTTTCAAATTGATCACCAGCTCGAACTTTGTCGGCTGCTCGACGGGCAGATCGGCAGGTTTGGCGCCTTTCAAGATCTTGTCCACGTAAATAGCGGCGCGCCGGAACAAATCGGCAATGCTCACGCCGTAACTCATAAGCCCACCGTCTTCCACAGATTCTCGATTGTCGTACATCAAGCCCCAGCCATTTTGGATTTTGGATTGCCGATTTTCGATTGTCGGATCGAAACCACAGGAATGCAGTTTGAGATATCTTAGTCACGTCTTGGATCCCCAATCTAAAATCCAAAATCGAAAATCTAAAATTCATCTGATCACCCTGTCCGCCCGATAAAGCACCGACTGCGGAATCGTCACGCCGATCTGCTTCGCGGTCTTCAGATTGATCACCAGCTCGAATTTGGTTGGCTGCTCCACGGGCAAGTCGGCGGGCTTAGTGCTTTTAAGTATTTTGTCGACATAAGTGGCGGCGCGACGGAACAAGTCGACATGGTCCGGCGCATAGGACATCAGACCGCCCGCCTCCACAAACTCGCTGTTGGAGTACATCGCCGGGAGACGGCTCTTCGCCGCCAGGTCCGCAACGCGTTTTCTGTGAAGCTCCAAAACTGGCCCCGCGAGGAAAATCACGGCGCCGGCGCGCTCACCCGTTGCTGCTTTGAATGCGCCGTCTAAATCCGGATTGGGACCGATGATCTCGCGAGACTGGAGTTTGATACCGAGAGCCTTTGCCGCCAACTCCGTTTCCTGCAAAGTCTTAGATGTCTGTTGAGCCGCAGCAAGCGCCCCGTCAACGAACACTGCCACACGGGAAATCTTGGGAAAAGCCTCCTTCAGAAGCTCCAGCCTTTTTCCGCTTAGCTGTGGCGACATTTGGGTCAACCCCGTGATGTTTCCGCCTGGCTTTGCAAGACTCGCGACAAACCCCACTTCAACAGGGTCACCAACAACCGTCATGACAATGGGAATCGTCTTGGTAGCTTGCTGGGCCGCACGGGTCGGTGGACTCCCGGTGGTCACGATCACGTCTACTTTGAGCCGGACCAGCTCGGCTGCGAGGTCGGGGAACCGATCAAACTTTCCCTCCGCAAATCTATACTCAATTATAACGTTTTTTCCCTCCACGTATCCCAAGTCGCGCAGAACTTGCCGGAATCCGTCGAGACGAGATGCGTCGGCAGAAGCGGACTGAGATGATAAGTAACCTATCCGGTGGATGTTCTTTGCCTGCTGCACAGCGGCGGGCAAGCAAAGCGCAAAGAGTACGGCGCCTGGAGCAAGGCAAATGACTTTTTTACGCATAGAGTTTCTCCCGCCTACTGCTTCAACGCCTCTTCCACCAGACTGTTGTCGAAAAACTGCGCCGGATCGGCCTGCTTTGCCTTGGGCTGCTCGAGGAACTTGAGCGCGTTGGCGATGACCTTGGGTTCCGTTCTAAGAGTCTTGGAAAAATAAGGCCCGTAGAAATCGAAGCTGCCCTGCAAAGCCGCATCGTCATTCACCCTTGTATACTTGCCCAGCGCCCGCTTGCTTACCGTGGCATCTGTGCCGGCCAAAAGCTGGCCTTCCCGCAGGGCGCGCAAAAAACTTACCGCCGTCCTTCGGTTCTTCGGATCCTTCAACCAGGATTCCCTGGCGGTAATAACGGCGGTGGGAAAGAAGCCGTATTCCGTATCCGCCGGCCGAAAGAGCATGTGGTAACCTTCCTTCTTGGCTCTCAATCCAAAGGGATACCCGATCATGGAGACATCCACGCGTCCGCCGAGAAGAGCCGCCATCGACTCCCCGACGCCGCCGTTCTGGATAAAAATTACCTCGTTGGGTTTGATTCCCGCCGAGTCCAACATGGAGACGCCCGCGAAATAACTCGACGTGGCGATGCGCGTTACACCGATTCTTTTCCCTTTAAGCCCGGCGATCGACTTGATCTCGGGCCTTGCCCAACCGTCGATCGTGAGGACCGGCAGCGGCGTCCCGATAACGATCAAATCGCTTCCTCCGAGACGGCTCGCGACGACCCCACCTCCGCCCGTAAAGCCGATCGGGAATTCGCCGGCAAGAATCGCGGCATTGATAAGCGGCGACCCGCCCATGAATATAGGAGCTACCTCCAGGCCGTATTTTTGAAAGATTCTTTCTTCCACAGCTATGAAGAACGGGAGCGTAGCGGCGGAAATCGGAGTGTAGCCCACCGTCAGCTTTTGTATATCTTTGTGCGCGGCGCGTGCGGAAGCGCCCAAAAGGGATGCGGTGATCAGGAAGATTGCAAAACACCATCGCGCGGCTTTCGCTTTCATGATAACCCCTCCTTGCCCGTCACCCCAGGGCTGTTCGCGCTTGTATCGTCCGGGCTTGACGTGGTAGCTACTGGAAGCTACATTATTTCCATGAGATCCGTCGGGTTAAAAGTTCTAAAAAACAAATTAAGCGAGTACGTTCGACTTGCCGAGCGCGGCGAGACGGTTCTGGTCACCGACCGGGACCGCGTCGTCGCGGAAATCGTTCCGCCTGAAAAAACGCGAAGCCCGGTGCTGGCCGACGCCTTGCTGTCCGAAGCCGTCCGCAAAGGCTGGATCACGCCTCCTGCGCTTGCAGCCTCCGGCCCGCCGCCGCGCAATCCGGTCACGTCGTTTCGCAAACTGCAAAAAGAGCTTGAGCAAGACCGGAGCGATCGTTGATTTACCTCGATACTTCGGTCGCGCTCGCGCATCTTCTGGCGGAGGACCGCTCGCCCCCCGAAGGCCTCTGGCGCGAGCCGCTGATTTCCAGCCGGCTGATCGAGTATGAGCTTTGGACTCGGATTCACGCGCGCAAGCTGGCGCGGTCGCACGCCGACGAAGTGCGCGAGCTGCTCAGCCGGCTGGCGCTGATAGAGCTCGCCCCACCGGTTTTGGCGCGGGCCTTGGAGCCCTTTCCCAAGCCGGTGAGAACGTTGGATGCCCTTCACTTGGCGTCGATCGACTTTCTCCGAAAACAAGGACAGTCCGTAACGCTCGCCAGCTATGATGCTCGGCTCGTGAATTGCGCGCGCGCCCTTCGGTTTCCGCTCTACAAGCTCTAGCGTTTTCGGATTTTGGATACTTCGACGGAGTCTATCCTGAGCGGAGTCGAAGGGCTCAGTACAGGTTTTAGATTTTCGATTCATAACTCAACATTCGGTTCAGAATCGTCATTTTATGACTCTGTCCGCCTGGCCAGCACGTTCGGCGGAATCGTGAGGCCGATCTGCCTGGCCGTCTTCAAGTGGGCCCAACGGATCAGCAGCTAAGGATTCCGGAAGAGAGCTGGCCGGCGATCCCGTGCATCTTAATTAACCCTCCGTTAGCCAGACCTGGATGCTCCGCTTCTCCTGACGTAATTCAACTTTCCCCTCGCGGGCAAGCCAGCCGATCGCCATATCCACAAGCGGCTTAGGAGCTTTAATTCCCCGCTCCACTGCATTTAGGCTCGACTTGCCTTTTGTCCGTAAGAAATCCCATACCATCCCTGCGATCTCACCGATGTTCTGCGCGTTCAACATGATTTCACCTCCGGTCGCGGGTTCATTTTGTTTCATTACTTTATCACCTTGTCCGCCCGCGCCAGCACGTTCGGCGGAATCGTGAGCCCGATCTGCTTGGCCGTCTTCACATTGATGACCAGCTCAAATTTTGTTGGCTGCTCCACAGGGAGATCGGCCGGCTTCGTGCCTTTGAGAATCTTGTCGACGTACGCAGCGGCACGGCGATACAAATCACCGATCAGGGGTCCATAAGCCACTAGGCCGCCTTCCTCCGCAAATTGTCTCGTGGGATACATGCCAGGCAAGCGTTGCTTGAGCGCCAGCTCGACAATCCGCTTCGAGTGGAGAGTCACCAAGGGACTCAAAAGCACAAGAAGCGCGCTGGAGCGCAGCTTTGGGATCTCTGCAAGCGTCCTTTCAATATCTTGGAGCGTCTGAACCTCGAACGAGTGAAGCTCCAAAGAAAAAGCCTGCGCAGCCGCACTTGTTTCCTTAAAAACAGGTGTCGCTACTCTTTCGGCCGGGTTCCACAACGTGGCCAAGCGAGTCAACTTTGGAAATGTCTCTCGAAGGATTTCCACACGTTTGCCGCTTAAATCCGCTAAAAGAACACTGAGTCCCGTAACGTTGCCCCCGGTTTGGCCAAGCTGTCGGCTAGTCCCCACGTAACTGGGTCGCCGGTTGTCACTACGATGGGTATAGTCTTTGTCGCCTGCTGGGCCGCCTGAGCACTAACATCGGCCGTAACAACTATGACGTCGACCTTAAGATGAACTAATTCAGCGGCAAGTTCGGGGAGTCGATCTTCTTTACCTTCAGCGTAACGGTACTCAAGAGCAATATTCTTCCCCGCTGTATATCCGCGCTCCCGCAGGCCCTCCTGGAATGCTTCCAGGTGCGGCTGATTTCGGCCGCCGATGAATAGTATGCCGATCCGAGGAACTTTCTTAGGCTGCTGCGCCGCAGCGGTGTAAAGCGGAAACGCAAAGATCGCGGCAACCAAGCAACTGAAAATTATTTTTTTTATCTGTTTACTCACGCCTCGTTCCTCTCGCCTCATGCCTACTTGATCACCTTATCCGCCTTCGCCAGCATATTCTGCGGAATCGTGACGCCGATCTGCTTTGCCGTCTTGAGACTGATCACCAGCTCGAACTTCGTTGGCTGCTCCACCGGCAGATCGGCAGGCTTGGCTCCCTTGAGGATCTTGTCCACATAAATGGCGACGCGCCGGTAACTATCCGCGTCGTCCGCCGCGTAGGAAATGAGTCCGCCAGCATCAAGAAATTCTTCGTTAGAGGACACCGACGGTAACCGGCTCTTTAACGCAAAGCCCGCGATTCGTTTTTGGTTAGGACGCATTACCCCGCCCCCGACGACCGCGTAGAGTCCATCCGGGCGCTGCTTGTTTAGCGCAGCAAAGACCTTCTCGAAGTCGTCCACCGCTCGTATCTCCCAAGGTTGAATAGTCAACTTTAGCGCATGCGCGTCGGCTGGGAGAAGCTCTTTCACCTCGTGTAAACCGGGCGTGGCCGGATCGTAGAGAACCGCGACACGGGAAAGTTTGGGTACCGCTTCTTTGAGCAGCTCCAGCCGCTTCCCGCCTAGTTCCCTGGTAAGTCTTGTGAGGCCGGTGACATTGCCGCCGGGACGAGCAAGGCTTTCAACATGGCCTGCCCTAACAGGATCGGATCCTTGGCCCATCATAACGATAGGAATCGTCTTGGTTGCATTCTTAGCCGCCTGGATCGTCATGTCCCCTGCCGCTACCACGATGATATCAACCTTGAGACGCACCAGCTCGGCCGCAAGCCCAGGCTCCCGCTCGCGCCTCCCCTCCGCATATCGGTACTCGATGGCGATGTTCTGTCCTTCTATGTAGCCACGCTCGCGCAGAGCTAGCCGAAGTCCTTCGGCGCGGGGGGAGTCAGTAGCCGCATCGGTAATTGATAGATATCCAATCCGAAAAACTTTCTTCGGCTGCTGCGCCTCGACGGGAAAGCTAAGCATGACAAGCGCGGCAACGAAAGCAACGTAGAAAATTTTTCTATTCATGTTGTTCCTCGCGCCTCCACATCTTGCACCTCATGCCCGTATTCACTTGATGACC
>DASXRG010000081.1:0-6954 GCA_036506735.1 Binatia bacterium
CCTGAGGCAAAATCGCACTACCCACAGAGTGGCCAGATGCGCTATTATTAGAGCCTGTCATGTCAGCCGACCCGATCCACGAGCTCGAAATCCGCTGCCGGGAAAGTCCCGACGATCCCGCGGCCCTCTTGGCTCTAGCCTATGCTTACGACCAAGCCGGAAATTACGGCAAAGCTTTCCTGGCTTACTCCAAAGCGATTGAAAAAGACTGGGGCGAAAAAGCCTGGGTCGATTTTCACCTTCGTTTCTATGGCGACGCGGTGGGCGCGCGCGGAGAAACTTTTCGCCGGCTGCTCGGAAAAGCGCGCTCGGATCCCAAGCCGGAGAACCTGTCTTATCTCGCCTGCGGCTACGCGAAGAATCGTCAAATCGACCAGGCGCTCATAGAGTTGCGCGCCGCGGTGGACGCCGTCGGTCGAGGGGCGCTGCCGGATTTCCTGCGCGCAGCCTATCGCGAGGTCGCCGCCGGGATGCTGCTCCAGGCGCTCGGAGACCGGCACGAATGGGTGCGGCGCCAAGCGGCCCGCGCGCTCGCGGACGTCGGCGAGAAATCCGGCGTTCCCGTCCTCGTCGGCGCTCTCAAGGAGGCGAGCTGGGTGTCGCGCGAAAGCGCGGCGCTGGCGCTGATCGAGTTGGGCCATACGGCCGGATTCACCGCGCTGATCAGCGGGCTCAAGGAGAGCGATCCGGAAATTCGCAAAGAAGCGGCAAGGGCTTTGTTGAAGCTCGGCGACCGGCCGGTCGTGCCCGCTTTGGTCGCGGCTCTCGCCGACCACGATCCGAACGTCCGGATGGAGCTGATCGTGGCGTTGACCAGGCTCGGCGGGGTCTCCGCTTTGCCGTCGTTGCGGGAAGCGCTCAAAGACGGCAACTGGACCGTGCGCGCGTGCGCGGCTCAATGCCTGATAAAACTGGGCGACCCGACCGGCGAGCAATTTCTCGCGGCGGCGCTGCAGGATCGCTCCTGGTTTGTGCGCCGCATCGCCGCCGAGGCGCTGGCCGAGATCGGCGATGACCGAGGCATGGCGATTCTTGCCGAGGCGCTGCAAGATTCCCAATGGACTGTACGGTGGGCGGCGGTGCGGGGTTTGGCGCGGCTCGGCAACAGTTCCGCCGCGCCGCTATTGGTGAAAGCGCTGAACGACGAGAACTGGGCATTTCGCTGCTATGCCGCTCTCGCGCTCTTGAAGATGGGGGACGAGAGCGGTTTGCCGGCGCTGCGCGACGTGCTGCGCAATGAACGTTGGCCGGCGCGCGAGTTCGCCGCCGTAGCCCTGGCCGAGTTGGGTCACAAGGAAGGCGTGGAGTGCCTGCTCGAAAGCCTGCAAAGCGATCAGGACTGGGTGCGCCGCGGCGCGGCGAAAGCGCTCTCCTGGCTGGGCGACCGGTCGGTCGTGCCGGCGTTGATCGGAGCGCTGAGAGACGAGCGCTGGGAGGTTCGGAAGCTCGCGGCCCAGGGGCTCGGCTGGCTGAAAGACACCGCCGCAGCCCGGCCTTTGATCGATGCCCTCGAAGACGCGCACTGGGAAGTGCGCGTGGTGGCCGCGCAGGCGCTTGGAGAGCTGGGCGCCGCTGCCGGCGTGCCGGCATTGTTCGCGGCGCTTGCGGACGAACATTGGTCGGTGCGCAGCGAGGCGGCCAAGGGAATGATCCTGATTCTCGACCGCGCGCCATAACCGGCGCTTTTCACTTGTGCTGTTGGACGTAGGGTACCGCGGTGTCGTGGGCGAACTCGACGTCGCCGCGCAACAGCGACTCGGGACAATAGACCAGGATCGGCGCCTCGCGGCCTTGTACCTTGACTTGGCGCAACGGCCGTAACGGAATCGCGCCCTTCAATTCGGCGGCGGTGTACTCGCTGATCAACATCGGCACACCGAGCTCCTTCGTCAGAGTTTCGAGCCGCGCGCCGAGATTGACCGTATCGCCGATGGCGGTCAAGTTGGATTTCTTTTCCGATCCGATATTTCCGACGACGACGTCTCCGGTATTTATTCCCACTCCGACTTTCAGCGGCCGGCCGATGACTTCGGTCCACACGGGCGCCAGGGAATCCACCAGCTCGATCATCTCGATGCCGGTTTTGACCGCGCGTAAGGCGTCGTCGCCGTAGGATTTCGGCCAGCCGAAGAAAGCGAACACCGCGTCGCCGATGAACTTGTCCAAAAATCCTTCATGCTTGATGACGATGTGGGACGCCCGCCCGAGATAATCGCTGAGCAATGAGACCACCTGCTCGGGAGCGAGCTGTTCCGACATCGCGGTAAATCCCCGGATGTCCGAAAACAAAACCGTCACGTGGGTGCGCTTGCCCTCCAGGAGAAGACCTTCACGAACTTTCAGCAGTTCTTCCACGGCTTCGGGAGATAAATACTGGTTGAGCATACCGCGCATACGTATGCGCGCTTTTTGCTCGCGGATGTAGTGGTCGAGAATGATCCCGCCGTAACTCAAAGTCGCGGCCGCCATCGGCGGGAACAACGGAATCCAAAGCTCGCGTTCGGCAAACAGGTACAGGCCGACGAATCCATAGAGGAAGATAGACGCGAGCAAGGTGGCCGTGGCCCACAAGGGCTTCAGGTGGATCGCGGCCCAAATCGTGACGGCGGAGAGAAAAAAGAAGAGCGCTGTAAGAACCCATCCCGGCACGCGCGCGATCGGATCGTTCGTCACCAGCGTCTCGACGAAATTGGCCTGGATTTCAACTCCGGCCGTGTACTGGCTGGCGCTGAACGGCGTCGGGAATAAGTCGTGCAGGCTCGGTGAAAGAGCGCCGATGAACACGATCTTGTCGCGAAAAAAGCTTGGATCGATCTCGCCCCTGAAGACGCGGTAGTAAGGCACAACCGGATAGGTCCGCGCCGGGCCGCGAAAGTTGATGAGGTAAGGCCGGGTCGATACTTCTTGATTGCCGGCAATTTTCCCGCCGCTCGCCGCGCGGTAGATTTGGTAGGCGAGGCCGGGAAAATTTTTCTCTTGAAAGGGCAGAGCCAGCCTTCCGCTGCGGATCACGCCGTCACTGTCGGTGACAAGATTGGCCGGGCCATAGCCGACGGCATGCTCTCGAATCATGGGAATCGGCAAGCTGAGACGCTCCCGCGGGCCGAAATCGGTCTGAACCTCCGTTTGCTCGGCGGCCAGAATGACGTTGGCGGCATCCTTGATCGCTTGCGCCAGGGCGCGGTCCTCGCGCGCGTCCGCCTTGGGCTCGGTAAAGAGGACGTCGAACGCGATCACTTTCGGTTTGCCGAGCGAGAGTTTACGGATCAACTCGGCGTGCATCGTTCGCGGCCAGGGCCAGGGAAGATCCAGCTCGTCGAAGGAATCCTGATCGATGCTGACGATCACGAGCGGGATGCTGGGCGAGACCGTCCCGCGGATCTTGAATCTCAGGTCGAGGGTCTTGAGTTCCAAAACATTCAGCAAACCCCGTTGGGTGGCCACGAACACGAGCGCGGCCAGCAGCGCGCCGATCGCGAGCGGCCGTAATATCTTTTTGAATTGCATGGGCGTCCGGTGGGGAAGCGTAGTGAGCGTTTGCGCCCGTGTCAAGCGCGCGTTGGCAGTCGCATACGTTAGATCCTTCACTCGTTCAGGATGACGGGCCTTTCGAGTCATGCTGAGCCGAGCGAGGAATCTGTATTGCGGTCTTTCGTCGTATCCAACTCTAAAGTGATTCTCCACGAGCGGCCCGTCAATTTCATTGGCGGCACTTTTATGTTATGGTCACACTCTTATGAGCGAGATTTTTTCGCAAACCTCCGCCGGAGACCGGTTCTACATGAAGCTGGCGCTCGATGAAGCCCATGCGGCGGCGCAAGCGGGAGAGATACCGGTCGGCGCCGTGGTGGTACATCACGGCGAAGTGATTTCCCGCGCCCACAACCGGCGCGAGGAGCTGCAGAGTCCCATGGCTCACGCGGAAGTTCTTGCGTTGCAAGCGGCGGCGGAGCGGCTGAAAAGTTGGCGGCTGGAGGAGTGCTCACTCTACGTGACCCTCGAGCCGTGTCTCATGTGCGTCGGCGCGATTCTCCAGGCGCGGCTTCGGCGTCTGGTTTTCGGTTGTCTGGATCCGAAGGGTGGAGCGGTGGAGTCTCTCTATCGTCTCTGTGAAGATTCCAAGTTGAACCACACGCTGCCGGTGACGCGCGGGATTATGGAAAGCGAGTGCAGCGCCGTGTTGAGCGAATTTTTCGCTGAGTTAAGAAAAAGAAAAATATCAGCGCTGAGTTTTTATCCCGGCGAAAGGCGGGATCTGTTGAAAGCCGAGCGCTGATAGCTGACGACTATTCAGGAGAGGTGGCCGAGCCCGGTTGAAGGCGCTTGACTCGAAATCAAGTTTACCCGGAAGGGTAACGGGGGTTCGAATCCCTCCCTCTCCGCCAAAATTTCGTGCCGCTTCGAAGAATTTCTTCTAAGCTTCGTGCTCGTGTGCGCGCTTCTCCGCGAACACGAATCACGATCACGGTTTTAAGCCGAAGTGCAGACAAGCCCCAAGAGTTTCCGTAAAGGCGAACTCTTGGGGCTTGCGGTTGGCAGGCTCTGCGAGGCGGGTTATTGGGTTGCGGTTCTTCTACAAACAATCCTCACTCATGAATCGTCTTCTCTTTAATGTCGTATTTTAACTGGCGGCTCGCCCGCGACAATCAGGAAAAAGCCGCAATTAACGCGCCGGAAATACCTGATTATCGGGACGGTGTCTGGCCGACGTCAGAGTGGCGTCGGGCAAACCGACGGCGAAAGAAATCGACCGCCAGGCGCGGGAAGCGATCGCTGTTGGTGTCAGCGGGTCGATTGCGGGCGATTTCTGCCCGCTGGAGCCGGCGGCTCGATGAGCCGTGTTCCAGCTCCAGCCCCCCGGGCAGATCCGGTATCAGTGGCTGGGGATTGCGCGAGTCAAGCCTGAAACAGGCTTAAGCGGCAAGGCCGTTTCCGAGCGTCCGCTTGTTAAATCTTTGCTCGAATTGCATCTCTTCCCTTCGGAGATCACGCAGGCGCTCTTGAAGCCACGTGTTCTTAGGCCATTTCCAGTTTTGGGCCGGAAGAGCCTCTCCGAGATAAAGGGCCCCGTTGACCTTGCTCAGGCTAAAGATTATTTGCCAGTTCATAGCTACTCCTCCCTCCTTAGGCTGATTTTGATCCTCGATAAACCATCTTATCTCATCTGAAGGATTGCCGCGCCTCTCTCGCGAATCGGTTTCCGTGTTTTCCTCGGTTTCTTATTGTTGGCCCAAAGCATGAGCAGTCTGCGCGCGGAGATGCCGGGCGCCCGCCCGAGATAACCGGTTTTCGTCAGGACGCTGACCACCCGGTGCGGCGATTGCCACTCACTCCACAGCACTTTTTCAACCGGCAATGTAAGAAGAAGGCCGCCGGTCGTCCTCGACAACGGCTCCAATAACCCGCGCGAAAAATTCAGCGGCTCGATCTGCCGAAACGCTTCCGTCACCGCCCAGCGCTCGCGCCGGGTGCCGATCGTTTCTCCGATGCGCTCAAAGACGGCATGAAGCGAGGGCGCCACCAGCGCCGCCAGGTCGAATAAGGTAAAGGCCTTGAAGACGACGATCGCGGTGTTCCATAACGCGCCGCGTTCCACCAGGCGCCGCGGCTCCTGCGGCCCGGGCTCGGCGATAAACGAGGTCACTCGCCGCGCTCCCAAGCCGCGCGAGCGGTCCGTTTCCTCCCCAGGCAAAATATAATTGTATTCCTCATCCGGCTCGTTGGGTTGCGCTCCCAACACAACGACACTCGAAGGGTCGCGCTCAACGGTGCGGGTGGCCAGATACAGATAATTGACCAAGCGATCTTCTTCCAAAACAAAATGGTCCGATGGGAATACGGCCACCGTTGCCAGCGGATCGCGCCGATAAATGTGCAGCAACGACAAGAGCACCGCCGGCGCGGTGCCTTTGTCGTCGGGCTGCACGATCACCGAGTTTTTCACTCTGCGGGCGAGTTGCCCTCTCGCTTCCGGATATTTCAAATGGGCGCGCTTCACGACGACAAGAAGCCGCTCCCGCGAGATCAACTTTTCGGCTCGATCGATCGTGTGTTGCAGCATCGAACGCCGGCCGATGAAATTCACGAATTGCTTCGGCAAGAAATCGCCTCGAAGCGTCCGCACCAGCGATGCGAGGCCGCCGCCTTCGCCGCCGGCGAGAACGACGCCCCAGAGCGATGAACAGAATCGGTGGACGTTTGCGGTTTGCATCACGGCGCCTTGATAAAGTTTTGCCTGCGTTAAAACTTGACGTAAGTTAACCGACCGGAACGATAAAGCAAATCAGGCGCTTACCTGAATTTCAGGGGGGAAGATTCCTGAATTTGCGACGCGGCCAAATGTCCAATTTGGCGCAAAAGGTCGTTTTTTGTCACTGAAATACCGGCGCAGAGGCGTTTACTAAAGACCGGAGACCAGAAAACGCAAGACGAAACTGACGAGACTCAGAACGATTGCGCCGAGCAACGCCGGGAGAAAACCTTCGACGGCAAAGCCGGGCACCAACGCGGCCGCAAACTTCAGCATGATAGCGTTGATCACGAGAAGGAACAGGCCGAAGGTCAAAATTGTGAGCGGCAAGGTCAATATCTTCAGCACAAAACCAAGCGTGGCGTTGACCAGGCCGATGACCAGCGAGGCGATCAGCGCGGTGCCGAAGCTGCGGACGACAAAACCAGGCACGATGTGGGCGACGATGATCAGGCTCAGGGCGCTCAGGAGCCAGTGGACGATTAAGGCCATAATCGTGATCCTCCGGGGTGAATTGTAGCCCCGATCGAGCGCGCTTCCAAGGGGCAAGATCGTTCCGGCGCAGGCAAAAACTTTCTTCGGCCAACCATCTGTGTTATGTTTTTGACAAACGGAGAGGTGACCGAGCGGTTGAAGGTGCACGACTGGAAATCGTGTAGCCGGCTAACACCGGCTCGGGGGTTCGAATCCCCCCCTCTCCGCCA
>DASXRG010000082.1:0-1572 GCA_036506735.1 Binatia bacterium
GTTGATGTTTCGTCGGTCGCCCGATGGGCAAGTGCAGGTGTTGCTGGTGCATCCGGGAGGGCCCTTCTGGGCGAAAAAAGATCTAGGAGCGTGGACGGTGCCGAAAGGCGAACACGGCGATTCGGAAGACGCGCTCGAAGCAGCCAAGCGCGAGTTTGCAGAAGAAACTGGGTTCCCGGTCTCGGCGCCGTTTCTTCCTCTCGGATCGTTGAAGCAGCCCAGCGGGAAGACTGTTTCGGTTTGGGCGTTCGAGTCCGATTGCGATCCCGCCGCGCTTGTCAGCAACACCTTCGAAATGGAGTGGCCTCCCAAGTCCGGTCGCAAGACCTCATTCGTTGAAATAGATCGCGCCGCGTGGTTCGGCCTTGGAGAGGCACGTGAAAAGCTGGTGAAAGGCCAGGTCGGCTTTCTGGACGCTCTTGCAAAGGCAGTGCCGCGCGATTCTCTCCCGAGCGAGGGTCGAAAGTAGGGTATCGGAGTCCAGACGTACGCTCCTCGACCAAGTAGACCGTCATGGGCATCCCGGATCAGGTCGCCAAGCCAGCGCGCTGCATCATCATCGCCGGTCCCAACGGTGCCGGAAAGACAACGTTCGCACGCGAGTTTCTGCCGAAGGAAACCGAGATCGTTCACTTCGTCAATGCCGACGCCATTGCGGCGGGTCTCTCGGCGCTGAAACCGGAAATTGTTGCGGTGGCGGCCGCGCGGATATTTCTCGGCGAGCTGGACCGATTGGCAACCGGCCGCACGAGTTTCGCGTTCGAGACGACGCTCAGCGGCCATGCGTATGTGAAACGGCTGGCGCAATTGAAAGCTTTGGGCTATCGGATCGAGATCGCGTACCTGAAGATCGAGTCACCGCAGCTCGCGCTGAAGCGGATTGCAGCGCGTGTCAGGCAGGGAGGCCACGATGTTGCACGCGGCGATGTGCTGAGACGCTTCGGCCGAAGCTGGGCGAACTTCGAGCGACTCTATCGCTCGTTGGCTGACGCTTGGTGGGTGTATGATAATTCCGGCATTACTCCGAAGCTGCTCGAGCACGGTCCATGAAGCGCAAGCCAGCCAAATCCAGCCGTCCACGTGATGATATGACTCTTGCGATAGGTCGCGCGCTGCGGCGCGCCGCTCGTCGCGCGAGGGAAACTGCGCGCAAGCACGGGACGCCGATTTATGTAATGAAGGATGGCAAGGTCGTAGCGATTAAGCCGTAGCTTTCACGTCATCCCGGCGCGGGTGATGCGCACCCTCGCGTTCCTTCTCTTAACCCTCCTCGTCGCCTCTTCCCTCGCCTTCGATCTCGAGGGCCATCGCGGCACGCGCGGACTCGCGCCGGAGAACACGCTCGCGGCATTCCGCCGGGCGATCGAGATCGGCGTGACGACGATCGAGACCGACATGGCCGTCACCAGGGACGACGTCGTCGTGATCTCACACAATCCATCGCTCAATCCCGATCTCGTCCGCGATACCGATGGACGTTGGCTTGCGTCGCCCGAGCCGCCGATTCGCTCGCTGACGCTTGCGGAGCTCCGACGCTACGACATCGGGCGCATCAATCCGGCGAGTCAATAC
>DASXRG010000083.1:0-1813 GCA_036506735.1 Binatia bacterium
CCTGATCGTCGGCGGCGGCTATATCGGCATGGAGCTCGGCACGGTGTACGCCGCCCTAGGCAGTAAGGTCGTTGTACTCGAAGCGTTGCCTTCGATTCTCACGGGCATTGACCCCGATCTGGTTCGCCCGGTGGCGCGCGCCGCACAAAAGGCCTTCAAGGAGATTCGCGTCAATACCAAAGTTCTGAAGATGGCCACTGCCGGCAAGCAAATCAAAGTAACCATGGAAGCGAACAAAGAGTCACGCGAAGAACTTTACGACCGCGTGCTCGTCAGCGTCGGCCGTTCACCCAATTACGCCGATCTCGGTCTTGAGAATACGAAAGTCACCAAAGACGACAAGGGCTTCATTCAGTGCAACCCGCAGCAGCAGACCGAAGACCCGAACATCTACGCCATCGGCGACGTTAACGGCGGCGCTTTACTCGCGCACCGAGCGTCGAAAGAAGCCAAGATCGCTGTAGAAGCGATGCTCGGAGAACCGAGCGCCTTTGAAAACATTGTGATTCCGGCGGTTGTCTACACCCTCCCCGAGGTCGCCTGGTGCGGTTTGACGGAAACCGAAGCGAAACAAAAAGGCATCGAGATCCAGGTGGCCAAATTTTTGTGGGGCGCCTCCGGCCGCGCGCTCACACTCGACCGGCCCGACGGCCTGACCAAGCTCGTCATTGACCCCGATAGCGAGCGCATCCTGGGAGTGGGCATGGTTGGCGCCGGCGCCGGCGAGCTGATCAGTGAAGGCGTGCTGGCGGTCGAGATGGGCGCCACCGCGCGAGACCTCGCCGACTCTGTGCATCCCCATCCCACCCTTTCTGAAACTCTGATGGAAGCGGCCGAGAGCTTCTACGGCACAGCAACGCACACTTTATCGCGTCGCGACTCCTAACGCGTCGGCATCTCTCCTGGTTTCAATCCCCTTTTGTTTCTACCCGATCCCCCCGAAGTGTTTCATTTCATTTTAAATGTTCGATGCTATAATCAATGATAGGTGACGGGGGGTCTCATAAGCATGAATCCCTCTCTGATAGAAATCTGCGGAGATGGCCTGACGATCGAGAAGGTCGCTTCGGTAGCCCGCCAAAATATCCGCGTCGAACTCACTTCAAACATCGACGTACGAAATAAAATTTCCGCGTCTCGGCAGTTGTTAGAAAAAAAACTAACGGCCGGAGAGATCATCTATGGGGTGAACACGGGATTCGGCGGCAACGTGCGCTTTCTCATTCCCCAAAATGATCTGTCCTTCCACCAAGAAAATCTCCTCCGATGCCTCACCTGCGGTGTTGGCCAGCCGCTCATCGAGGACGCCGTCCGCGCAGCCATGCTCCTGAGAGCGAACGCTCTAGCCAAAGGGCTTTCTGGCGTAAGCGTAGAGATCATCGAACGAATACTCGATCTCCTGAACCACGGGATTACGCCCGTCGTGCCCCGTTACGGTTCCGTGGGAGCCAGCGGGGATTTAATTCCCTCCGCCTATATCGGCCGCGTCTTGCTGGGCGAAGGAGAAGTCCTCTATCAGGGCAAAAAGCTCGCCGCCGCCGAAGCGCTGCAAAACGCTAAGGTGCAGCGCTCCAAACTCATGGCGAAAGAAGGTTTGGCGCTGATCAACGGCACGACCGTGATGACCGGCATCGCTGCTCTGGTGATTCATGACGGCGCCCATCTCGCCCCTCTTGTGCTCGCCTGCGCGAGCTTAGCCGTCGAGGCGCTAAAGGCCACCGATGACCCGTTTTCAGAAGTTATCCATCGGGCCAAGAATCACCCAGGCCAGATGGAAGCGGCGGAGATCTGCCGCAAGCTGCTGCGCGACAGC
>DASXRG010000084.1:0-23955 GCA_036506735.1 Binatia bacterium
GCGACCGGAATCATCTTGGGTTTGTCGGTCGCCGCTCTTTGTCTGCCGGAGCATGCCCACGCCCAGGCCGGCGCCAAGAAGGTGCGCATCGCTTTTCCGACCAAGAGCGTCTCGTTCCTGGCCTTTTATACGGCGTATCACAAGGGCTTCTACAAAGACGAAGGCATCGAGCTGGAGCCGATCCTCATGCAGCCGGCGCTGGCGAGCACCGCGATTCTCACCGGCGACATCGACTACAACGGCGCGGTCACCGGCGTGGTCGGCGCCGCGGTCAGAGACCGGCCGATGAAAGTCGTGCTCTTCACGGTCGCCCGGCCGCTGCAGTACCTGATGAGCAAAAAAGAAATCAAAGAGCCGCGCGAGTTGAAGGGCAGAAAAATCGCCGGCAGCTCCCCCGGCGGGACCGTGACCTTCTTGACCGTGCTGGTCTTGAAGCGTCTCGGTCTCGATCCGGAACGCGACGTCGCGCTCAACCCGATGGGCGGCACCGGCGCCGGCCGGCTGGCGGCGCTGGAATCCGGCGTTGTGGACGCGGTGATTCTGGAAAGCCCCGACAATATTCTGGCGCAGCAGAGAGGGTTCCACGAGCTGATTTTCTTCGGCGACTTCATCGAGTTTCCGCAAAACGGCTTCGGCACCTCGGAGAAGAAAATCCGGGAAAATCCGGAAGAGGTCTACAAGATGACCCGCGCCACCTTGAGAGGGCTGGCGTTCATCTGGGATAAAAAGAATCACGAGCAGGTGCTGGACATCATCATGAAGGAGATGAAGCCGATCGGCCGGCCGATGGCCGCCGAGACCTTCGGCCACGTCATGCGCGTGATCACCAAGGACGCTTACGTCAAGCCGGAATCGATTCAGGTTTTGATCGATCTCGTGCGCGAGAACAGCAAAGTGACGCGCCCGTTCACCGTCGGCCAGATCGTCGATTCGACCTTTGTGGAAAAAGCGCAAAAAGAACTGGGACTACGCTAAGCAGAATACGCGACGCGCGTCACGGTTTTTCTTTACCCTCCCCTTCCACCTCCCGCCCGACGCTTTTTTTTCTGGCTTCTTCGATCAGCGGCTTGAGCTTGGGATCGAGCTGATAGGCCTTTTTGAAGTCGGCCTCGGCTTCTTTGTCCCGCTCCTGGCGTAAGCGAACGAGTCCGCGCTGCCCGTAGGCCAGCCCGTTGTTCGGCATGAGGACGATCACCTCGGTGAAATCGCGCGCCGCATAGTCGTATTTTCCCAGATGCGCGTACGCCACGCCGCGATTGTAGATCGACTCCGGGTCTTTCGGATTGAGGCGAATCGCTTCGTTATAGTCTTCGATGGCCTGGTCGGTCTTGTCGAGCCGGTAATAAGCGAGGCCGCGGTTATAAAAGGTGATGGCGGATTCCGGGTAGACCTTCGCGACTTCCGTGTAGTCCCGGATCGCCTTTTCGTATTGTCCGAGGTCGGCGTACGCGACGCCGCGATTGTAATAGGCTTCGATGAGTCCGCCGTTGAGGACGATCGCCCGATCATAATCCTCGACCGCCCGCTGTTTGTTTCCCATTCGTGCGTAGGTGTTGCCGCGATTGTAGTACGCGTCGGCGTCTCTCGGATCCAGACGGATGGTTTCGTCGTAATCCCTGAGCGCGGCCTCATACTGGCCTAGCTGGTAGTGCGTCGTGCCGCGATCGAGATGGAAATCGGCGTTTTCAGGAGCGAGCCGAATCGCCGCGCTATAGTCCCGGATCGCCAGCTCACGCTGTTCGAGATGACGATAACCGTTGCCCCGGGCGTAATAGGCGTCGGCGGCGTTCGGATCGATGCGAATCGCCTCGCTGTAATCCTTAAGGGCGCGCTGATGGTCGCCCAGGTCGCCGTAAGCGTTGCCGCGGTTAATATAGGCCGGGACAAGACGCGGGTCGAGCTGAAGCGCCCGGTCGTATAGCTGGATCGCTTCCTTGAATTTTCCCGACTCTTGAAGGCTGAGCCCTTCCTTCACCAGATCCGCCGGCGCGGGTGACACCGGCACCGCGCCGAGAAGCGAAATGACAAACGCGAGTATTGCGCCATGCACCATCATGATCACTTGGCCGGCGAACTCTTCGCGCCGATGACGGGCTCGAGCTTTTGCTTGAGGCGCGGGTCCAGCTCGAACGCCTTGGCGAAATCCTTTTCCGCCTCGGCCTTTTTCCCCTGCTCCAGCTTGACGACGCCGCGGTTGGCGTAAATCATGGCGTTTTTCGGCTCGAGCTTGAGCGCCGCGTCGTAGTCTTGCAGCGCCTTGTCGTACTGGCCGAGCCCCGAATAGGCGTTCGCCCGGTTGCTGTAGACCGCGGCATTTTTCAGCTCCAGATTTAGCGCCGCCGTATAGTCTTGAACCGCCGGCTCATGCTTGCCGAGACGGCGCTGGGCGAGGCCGCGCTCGTAATAAGCCGCCGCGTCTTTGGCATCCAGGCGAATCGCCTCGGTGAAATCCTGGACCGCTTTGTCGAACCGGCCGAGAGCATAGTGCGCGCCGCCGCGCTGTCTGTAGGCATTGGAATTTTTGCCGTCGAGCTGGAGCGCTTCGTCGTAGTCTTTGACGGCGCGCTCGTACTGCTTCAACTCGTCGTAGGCGTTGCCGCGGTAGTAGTAGGCTTCGGCGAGCTTCGGATTCAATTGAATCGCCTGATCGTGATCTTTGATGGCCCGTTCCGTCTGTCCCAGCTTGGCGTAGGCCTCGCCCCTGCCGACGTAGGCCTTGGCGAAGCCAGGGTTCACTTTGATGACTTTGTCGTAGGCGGCGATCGCCTCCTTGATTTTTCCCGCCTTGTGCAGCTTCAGCGCCTCGTCGTAGGCATTCTGCGCGTCCCCGCCCCACGATAAAACGGCGGCGGCTACAACGACGAGACCGGCAAGCGGAAAAATGCGGCCCTTCATGTCAATTTGTAGAAATTACCGGAAGATGCTAACAATGTCTATCGCACGATGAGGCTCGCCTGTTTTTCATTTTTCCGCTTTCACGCCCTTCATAGTCCATCTTCGCTTTTCGCGTTGGACGCCGTTTTTTAAACCGTAGGTGCACAAAAATCGACCTTTGCAGCGCGCAACCGGAAACGACAACCACGAGCCAACTGACGGGCATGACGGCGAAAGTCCTAGCGGATTTCCTTGGCATGGTTTCTGCTCGACGAATAAGGAAAAGTTTGACCGGACCGCTCAGGCGCGTCTCTATGTGAAAGAGGAAGCAACGTGAAACGTCGAACTGTAGCGCAGGGAACAACGAAACAAACTGAAAGAGAGGCGACCCGGACTCGGTAGAAACCGTCCGGAGTCCGCGAGCCAACATGGCCTCTACAGCAATTCTACCGGGCGATCTCGTCGCGTACTTTTCCATGGAGATCGGTCTCGACTCCGCGATGCCCACCTATAGCGGCGGGCTCGGCATTCTCGCCGGAGACACGTTGCGGGCGGCGGCCGACCTCGGCCTCCCGATGGTGGGGGTGACTTTGTTGCACCGGGAAGGCTACTTCCGCCAGCGCCTGGATGCCGCGGGCAATCAGATCGAGAGCCCGGCGAATTGGAACCTCGAAGAAGTGTTGGAGCCGCTGGCGCCGCGCGCCACGGTGACGATCGAGGGTCGGGCGGTCCAAGTCCGCGCCTGGCGTTATGTCGTGCGCGGCGTCTTCGGCCATACGGTCCCGGTCTATTTTCTCGACACCGATCTCGAAGAGAACGGCCCCTGGGAGCGCAGCTTGACCGATTCGCTTTACGAGGGAGACCTGCGCCAGCGCGTCTGTCAGGAGGTGGTGTTGGGCATGGGCGCCGTGGCGATGTTGGAGGCGCTCGGCTGCGAGCGCGTGAGCACGTATCACATGAACGAGGGCCATGCCGCGTTTCTCACTCTCGCGCTGCTGGCGCGGCGAACCAAGGGAGCGCTCTCCGCTGCGACCGATGCGGACCTGGAAGCGGTGCGCCAAAAATGCGTCTTTACCACCCACACTCCGGTGCCGGCGGGCCACGACCAGTTTCCCATCGATCTCGTCGGCAGCGTGCTCGGCGCGGACCGGGTCGCCGCTTTGCGGGCCATGCAGGTCGTGCGGAACGAGATGCTCAACATGACTTATCTGGCCATGCGCTTGTCCCGCTTCATCAACGCCGTCGCTATGCGCCACGGCGAAATTTCTCGCGGCTTGTTTCCCCATTACCCGATCGAATCGATCACCAATGGCGTCCACGCCCTGACCTGGACGTCGGCGCCGTTCCGCAACCTCTATGACCGTCACATTCCGCAGTGGCGCCGGGATAATTTCTATTTGCGCTATGCGATAAAAATTCCGTTGGCCGAGGTGGAGCGCGCGCATGCGCTGGCCAAGCAGCAACTGCTGGCCCAGGTCGCGCGACGGACCGGAACCCGTTTCGACGAAAGCGTCCTGACGCTTTGTTTTGCGCGCCGCGCCACGGGATACAAACGGGCGGATCTGTTCTTCACGGACGTCGAGCGGCTAAAAAACATCGCGCGGCAAGCTGGCCCGTTCCAGGTGATTTACGCCGGCAAGGCGCATCCCGACGACGCGGTCGGCAAGGCGGTGATCCGGCGGATTTTCGAATTCGCCGCGCGGCTCGAGAACGACGTGCGCATCGTTTATCTGGAAAACTACGACATGGAGCTGGCGCGCGCGCTTTGCGCCGGCGTCGATCTCTGGTTGAACACGCCCGAGCGGCCGCTGGAGGCGTCGGGAACGAGCGGGATGAAGGCCGCGCTCAACGGCGTGCCTAGTCTCAGCGTGCTCGATGGATGGTGGATCGAAGGCCACGTGGAAGGCGTCACCGGCTGGGCCATCGGCGACAGTCCCAACGGCCCGCCCGATCCCGCCGGAGAAGCCGAATCGCTCTACGACAAACTCGAGTACGTTATCCTGCCGCAGTTCTACAAGAAGCCGGACGCCTACACGCAGGTCCGACGCTCCGCCATCGCGCTCAACGGCTCGTTTTTTCACGCGCAGCGCATGGTGCTGCAGTATCTGCGCAATGCCTATCTCGGCGTCGAATCCTAGCCGGGCGGGCATAAAGGCCCAGCTACTGCGTTGCGCGTCGAACCGTCTCGCTCGACGTACTGAACAAAGTACGCCTGCGCTCGCCGGGTTCTCGCGCGCCTTGTATCTGGGACCTTTCTGACCGCCCGGAAATCTCTCCAGAGGCGAATCTTACTCGTGCCTCACGCCTTCGGGCGGCTTGACAAAGGTCGGCCTCTGTCTGATAGGTTCAGGTAAGGACGGAGACACTCGTCATGGCGCAGGCTGAAGAAAGAAAACTAAAGCTGGGGATCGTCGGCATCGGCGTCGGGGCGTCGGAGATTTTGCCGGCGATGGAGGCGACGCCCAATATCGAATTGGTCGCCGGCGCGGACGTGAATCCGCGCGTGCGCGAGACCTTTGAGAAAAGGTACGGCGCGCGCACCTACGACGGCATCGAGAAGCTCTGCGACGATCCGGAAGTGGAAGCGGTGTGGATCTCGACGCCGAACAAATTCCACGCGCCGCACACGATCATCGCCGCCGAGCGCGGCAAGCACGTCGTCGTCGAAAAGCCGATGGCGATTTCGTTGAAAGAGGCCGACGGGATGATCGCCGCCGCGGAAAAAAATAAGATCAAGCTCATCTGCGGCCACACGCAGAGCTTCGGGCCGCACATCCGCACGATGCGAAAAATTATTCGCTCGGGCGAGCTGGGCAAGCTCTGCGCGATGAACGTGTTCGCTTATACCGATTGGATGCTCAGGCCGAGAACCGCCGAAGAATTGGATATCAATCAAGGCGGCGGCGTCCCCTACCGCCAGGGACCGCACCAGATCGACACCTTGCGTCTCCTCGGGGGCGGCAGGGTGCGCAGCGTGCGCGGCACGACGGGCCAGTGGTTTCGCGGCCGGCCGATTCCGGGATACTACGCCGCGTTCATGGAATTCGCCGACGGCGTTCCGGCGATGCTGGTCCACAACGGCTACGGTTATTTCCACGCCTCGGAATTGGTGCCGTGGGGCAGCAATCGCAGCCGCTACACCTACGAGGAAAGATCGGCGATCCGAAAACAGTTGCTCGACGGGACCCGCAAGGAGAACGAAGACAAAGACGCGATGCGCATCGGCGGCACGCAGGAAAATCAGCTTTTCCGCAATCGCGGCGAGCGCCGGCCGTGGACGCCCAACGACCTCGGCGTCCTCATCGTCTCCTGCGAGCGCGGCGACATCCGCCAGTCGCAGTTCGGCCTTTACGTCCACGGCGACGACGGCGTCAAAGACGTCCCGCTGCTCGAAGGCAGCACCTCGAGACGCGGCGAGCTGGAGGAGCTTTACAACGCGGTCGTGCTCGATCGGCCGATTCGCCACACGGGGCCGTGGGGCATGGCGACCCTCGAAGTGTGCCTCGCGATCATGCAGTCGGCGCGCGAGCGGAGAGAAATTATGCTGTCGCATCAGGTCCCGGCGCCTGAGGAAAATTGAAGCGTAAGTTGAAGTCATTCGACCCCCGCTGAATCTCCCCCTTGCTAAGGGGTGACAAAGAGGGGGTAACTACGAGAGGAGACAAAAATGTTTCAAAATCAAAAAGTAATCGACGTTCACGGCCACATGAGCACACCGCCCCATTTTCGCGGCCACCTCGGTGCGACCATCTCGCTCAACACTCCGGGAAGAAAACTGGAGATGTCGGACGAGGCGCTCGCCAACGCGCAAAAGAGCCACATCAAAGGCATGGACGAAAGAAACATCGACGTCCAGTTGATCGGCCCGCGGCCGGTCGCGATGTGGCAGTGGACCCGGCCGTTTCTGCAGCAGGACATCTGTCGCGTTACGAACGATGTCATAGCGCGCATCGTGAAGCTGCATCCCGACCGGTTCTACGGCATGGCGCAGCTGCCGCAGAACTCCCAGCTCGACACGAGCAATTGCGTCGCCGAGCTGGAGCGCTGCGTCACCCAGTTGGGCTTCGTCGGCGCTTACGTCAACCCGGACCCGAGCGGCCGGAAAGACGCGCCCGGCATGAACGATCCGTATTGGCACCCGCTCTACAAGAAAGCGCAGGAGCTGGACGTGCCGCTCATGGTCCATCCGTCGACGAGCTTCGATCCGCGCATCGAAGTCGTCCCGCACAACTACCAGATGAACAACTACACCGAAGAATTCATCGCGATGCATATTCTGTCGCACAGCAACGTCTTCGAGCTTTTCCCGCGGTTAAGAATCGTGATCTGCCACTGCGGCGGCGCGCTCAACCGCTTCATCCCGACCGACCACCACATCGCGCAAAAGGATTTGAGCAAGAATCTGTTTTACGATTGCTGCGCGTACGACGACAATTTTTTGACCGCGGCGATCAAGCAAAAAGGCGTGGACCAGATGATGTTCGGGACCGAGTTTCCGGGCTCCGGCGGCGCCGCGCGGCCGGATACGGGAAAACCGTCCGACGACGTCTTGCCGGTCATCGACAGCCTCAAGTTCCTCTCCGGCGAGGACAAGCTCAAGATATTTCGCACCAACGCGCTGAGAGTTTTTACGAAGGTGAAAGCATCCTGATCCGTCGAGAAGAGCCGCCTCCTTCGTTCCGCTTCGGACCCCTCTCCCTAACCCTCTCCCACAGGGAGAGGGAAGGGTGAGGGAGTTACCCAAAAGAACCACGCGAGAAATCGCGTCCTGCGAATAACACCGGCATTCGTGCTTGTGTCCTCGTTTACTCGCTTGTCTTCGGTGAGTTTTGCGCCGGCCGGCGCAAATGGCCTCTGCTAGCGGATATCTTCCAGGCCGAAACGGCGGCTCACTTGCCGCGCGATCAGGCTGAGCACGGTGACCAGGATGACGACCACGACGCCGAGGGCGTTGAGCCGGGTGTATTGGCCGGCTTCGTAGAGATCGAAGATCAGCACCGGCATGACCTCCGTTCCGGCGTGTCCGAGGAGCACCGGCAAAGAAAGCACCTTGAAGGTCAGGGTCAATACGTAAACCCAGCCGACGACCAGTCCGGGCAGGATGAGCGGGACGAGAACGCGGGTAAACGTGTACCACCACGAAGCGCCGCTGATCTGCGAGGCGTCCTCCAACTCCTGGTGCACCTGAGTCAGCGAGACGCTGCACGCGCGCATGCAGATCGGCATATATTTGCTCACGTAGGCGATCAGGAGAATCCACAAGGTGCCGTAGACCGGGATCGGAATCGTCAGATAAAGCCACATCAGCGACAGCCCGAATACGATTCCCGGATAGGCGATCGGAGAGAAGACCAGCGCGTCGAGAATTTTTCGGCCCGGTATCCGGGTCCGAATGACGATCCAGGCGACGACCGAGGTGAAAAAAACCGCCAGGGTGGCGCTGCCGACGCCGACGACGAGATTATTTTTGAGCGCCCGTAAAATCACGTCGTAGGTGGCCAGCCAGCGATAATTATCCAAGGTCATGACGTTGAACATCTTGGCCGAGGGAGGCGCGTACCAGGGAAGGAAAGAAGCGTAGAGGATCACCAGGACCGGCAAGATCAGCACGACGGTCATGATCGACAACGACAGAGCCAAAGTCAGATAGCGCCAGCGGCCGAGATCGATCGCGTAGGGACGAAATCCCTTGCCGGTGATCACGGCGTACTTTTCGGAAAATCGCGTTGCGCGAAAATAAATGGAAAGACCGCCGAGAGCGATCAACAGATAGACGATCGCGAAGGTCGCGGCCAGATTGTAATCGGTCGGCGCCTCGCGGGCCGCCAAATAGATCTCGGTCGCCAACACCGTGATCCCCGCGGGGAGTCCTAAAATCGCCGGCTCCTCGAACGTCTCCATGCCGCGAATGAACAAGAGCAGCCAGGTCGCCAGAGTCGCCGGCAGGATCAGCTTCAAAGTGATTTGATAAATCGTTTTCAAGACGCCGCTGCCGGCCATGATCGCGGCCTCTTCCAGAGCGGGATCCATCGAGCGAAACGCCGTGGCCATGAGCAGAAACGGCGTGGCGAAGCCGCCCACGCCGAAGCCCCAGATCATTCCCCCCATGCTGTAGATATTGAACGGCGCCTGCCGCCAGCCGAAAAACTTCATGAGGTAAATATTCACCAGGCCGATCTTGGGACTATAAAGAAGGACCAGCGAGACGCTTTCGAGTATCCCCGGAATCATGATCTCGGTGAAGACCGCCGCGTAGATGAGCCCTTTCAAGGGCGTGTTGGTCCGCTCGGTGACCCACGCCAGGAAAGCGCCGAGAACGAATGCCAGGCTGCCGCCGCCTAGAGCGAAGATCAGGGAGTTGAGCATGGAGCGATAGAGTCTCGGATTGCCGAAAGCCTCGACGTAATTTTTAAGGGTAAAGGCGGCCTGGGTTCCCGGCGGGCCGTCCTGAAAGCTGCCATAGATGACCATCAGGATCGGAATCAAGGTGAGATAGATCACGATGACGGCGGCCGTGGCGAGGATGATGGTTCCCCAGTCGAGCCTGCTTTTGAGCCCGTGCGCCATATTTTTGGTGGCCGATTATCCGCGAGGATTCAGCGCGTAGTCGACAGCCCCGCGATGGCTAGGCCCGCACTGGCTGGAATCACGCACGAGCTTGATAAATCGCCTGGACTCGCTCGCGGATCTCTTGCAGCTCGGCGCGCGCTTCCAGCTCGCGAAACGCCCGCTGGACGAATTCGAGGCGCAGTATCGAAGCCAGATCGAAATGCGAATCGAGGTCTCCCGTCTCCTTGCCTTCTTCGACCATTTGCTTCAGCCCCTCGATGCCCGGCGCGCCGTCGTAAGGGAGAGACAGTCTTCCGCCGCCTTCCACGCCGCTGCGGCTCGCTTCCTCCTCGTCCAGGCAGGACTTGCGGAGACGGCGCACCAGCGCCTCCGCGTAGGCGCGGTTGCGCTCGTAGTCGGTCAAGAACCAATAGGCGCGGATCGTCGCCCGCAGATAGGCGGTGAGAAGATCGGCGTCTTTTTCCACCATGCGGCGCGTCGCCATGATGACGCGGTCGGGCCTGCCGCCGGGATAAAGCTTGCTCGATTCTAACAGCACCGGATAGCCTTCGCGCTCCAGCGCCGCGCTGCGCGGGTCGTGGGCCTGAAGATGGATGCAATCCACTTCCCCCGCGCGCAAAGCCTCTTCCGGCCGTTCGTGCGGATGGAAGCGTGCGCCGCGGACGTAGAGGATATCCTTCTCCGGGTCGAGTCCGGCGCGCTTCAAGTGCGGCTTTAAGACCGTCTGGCCGATGCCGCCGAAATCGCGGACGCCGATGCGCTTGCCCTTGAGTCCCGCGAGATCCGTGATTCCCTTGGCGCCGAAGAAGCGGAAGTTCTGCCGGTTCCGCCAGCAGCCGACGATGAAAACGTCCTCGCCCTGACGCGCCAGATGAAAAACCGACCCCGGCTTCACGTCCGGGACGATATCCACTCCTTTTTCCGTCATCGCCCGGCGCAGCGCGATTTTTTCCACCATCGCGGGAATGAGCCCGCCGAAGTGAAGCTCGTAACGGTCGAGCCCTTCCTCTTCGAAGTAGGTCATCTCCTTGGCGATCATCGCCGGGACGATGTGACCGACGTGGTAATGCGATGGGCCGATGCGGACCGTTTTTCGCACTGCTGCCGCCATGGTCATCCGCCGCGCGATTTCAGCGCGAAATACTCTTTGGCGACGCGCCTCACCTCGTCGGTCATCTTCCACTCCCAATCGAGAGGGATGATCACCCGCGCTTTTTTCGCCGCTTCTTCGGGGACGTCGACATCCCTGCGCGCCACGGAGTAACCCAACGACGCGATCAACTTTTGCCCTTCTTTGGAAAGGATGAAATCGACCGCCAGCGCCGCCGCGTGCGGATGAGGCGCCGCCTTGAAAATGCTGACCGGCGCCAGGGTCACGGGCGTCGGATAGATGTAATGATAATCGATCGGCGCTCCCTTGGCCTTCATCTGCTTGGGATGCGTGACCGAGATCTCGATCGCGGCGGGGAATTCGCCAGCGGCGATGAGTTGCGCTTGCAAGGTCCGGCCGCGGCGGAAATTCAGGTGCTGCTCCTCGACCAGCCGCTTGAAAAGTTCGGCGGCTTTTTTTTCGCCGTAGACCCTGAGCGCGCCTTTGATGAAACTGTTGGGCAGCGGATCGGCGACGATCTTCCCTTTCCAGTAAGGATCGAGAAGGTTCATATAGGTCTCCGGCGCTTTGCTTTTGTCCGCCAGGGTCGGATTGTAAACAAACACCCATTCGAAAAAGAAGGCCGTGGACCAATAACGGTCGGGGTCGATGTAGTCCTTTTCGAAATGCGCCGCTTCGCCCGAGCGATAGCGCGCGAGAATTCCGCCTTTCAGCATGGGGAAAAGCCCCGAGTTGGCCCCGATGGTCACGTCGCCGAGGAGGCGGCCGCTCCGCGCTTCGGCCAAAGCCCGATCGGCCACCCCGGAGCCGCGCCCCTCGCGCCAAACCTGAACGTTCAGGAACGGGTAAGCCTTTTCGAGCGCGGCGTCGATCACGGACGCCTGGGTCAAGGTCGAGTAGAGCATCAGCTCGCGCTCTTTTTTCGCTCCGTCGATCAAGACCTGGCGGCGCTTTTCCGGCGGGAGAGTTTCCAGCTTGCTATAGATTGCGTCGGGCGTTTCCGCGCTTCCCACTTGGACCGAGAGGATAAAAAGAAGAAAGAGCTGACAAGCGAGCGCGAAGCGAATATTCCTCATCGGAGCAACTCCGATCCTGAAACGATCGATGGCCTACGAAAAGGTGACCCAATCTGTGGATCGAAGGGGCGAGTCTGGAGGAGCGAAGGCACAGGGACGAACAGCTCCAATGGCGCGTCTGGTGCTTGACTTGCCGCTCGCATTTATTCCAGCCGTTCGTTCCAAACCCGCAGCTTGCGGGCCATTCCCATTCACCGCGCTATTGCCTTCGCTCCGGAGGGCTCGCCCCTCCGATCCATCGCCACCGTGCTAATCTTCAAAGGCCCAGCTCCCGATGCGCCGCTTCGAGCGGTTTTAGATAAAGCGCGTCCGCGCTTTGGAAAGACGCCGGTATGCGGCCGAAGCTTTTTTCTTCTTCGACGACCATGTCGAAGCCCGCAAGATCGATCGCGGCGTCGGGCTGAAGGCGATAACCGACCAACGGCTCGTAGAGCGAATCGAAATGGTCTTGGGGTTCGTTGTAACCCGCGTCGTTGATGATTTTGAGAACCTTACCCCGGTTCGCCGGCTCCTTGAGAAAGAGGTTCGTCCGGATCACGGCCTTGAGAAACGCCGTGAGCGCCGCCGCTTTTTCGCGCGCGAACTTTCCGTTGGCCGCGAGCAAGCGGTCCTGGCGCGGCGGCTCGGCGGTGCGGAGATCGGCGAGAACCGGGTAGCCGCCCGCGCGCAGCTTTTCTTCCATGGCGTGCACCGGCGCGAGGATGATCGCGTCCACTTGCCCGCTCATCAACGCCTCGACCAGCGCCCAGTTCTCGTGCTTGGTGTCCATCTCGTATTGGATCGTGACGTCGCGCTCGGCGTCGAGGCCGGCGCGCCTGAGCAGCACGCGGATCTGCGTGTCCGACTCGCCGCCGGGATGCGTCGCGGAAATTTTTTTTCCGCGTAGATCGTCGATCGTCTTCGCGCCCGGCGGCCCGAATAAGGTAAAGCCGGAGTTTTTTCGCCGCGCGCCGACCACGTAAATATCCTTGCCGCCGCTGCGCGCCTTGACCAGCAGCTTGGCGGTCGCGTCGACCGCGACGTCGACCGTGCCGTTGCCCAGGGCTTCCACCGTCTTTTCGTCGCCGCCGGTGACGACCGGTGTGACGGACAGCGCTTCGGCGCGAAAGTAGCCTTCGGCCTCGGCGATCAAGAGATTCAACAGATGGTTCCAGTCGTCGAAGCCCGCGCCGGCGCGAATCGCAGTCGACATGATCACCTCGCGGTCGCGCGCGAGCTCTGCGCGAAATATTCTTTGGCGAGCCGGGTGACCTTATCGCCCACTTCGGCTTCCCATTCGGGCGACACCACCACGCGCGCCTTGCGCGCTTTTTCCTCGACCACGTCGACTTTTTTCTGCGCCACGGAATAGCCCGCCTCGGCCATGGCGGTTTGGCCTTCGCGCGACAGCAGATGATCGACGAAAAGCGCCGCCGCGTGGGGATGAGGCGCGGCTTTTGCAATGCTGACCGGGCTCACGGTCAATACCGTCGGATAAATATAGTGATAGTTCACCGGCGCGCCTTGGCTTTTGAGGCGTTTGATGTGCGCGATGAGATTTTCCACCGCCGCCGGAAACTCTCCGGCCGCGAGCAGTTGAATCTGCATGGTCCGCCCGCGCCGAAACTGCACGCCTTGTTCCTCGACCAACCGTTTGAAAAAGTCCAGCGCTTTCGTTTCGCCGTAAACCTTGAGCGCGCCCTTGATGAAGTTATTGGGCAGCGGGTCCATCACGAGCTTTCCCTTCCAGTAGGGATCGAGGAGGTTCATGTAACTCGTCGGCAAAAAACGCGGGTCGACGAAGTTGGTGTTGTAGGCGAAAAGCCATTCGAATAAACAGGCCGTCGCCCATTGACCGTTGGGATCGAAAAACTCTTTTTCATAGTTGACCAGCTCCGGCGACCGGTAGCGCGCGAGAATTCCGGCTTTGGCCATGGGGAAAAGCCCCGAGTTGGCGCCGACGACGACGTCGGCGATGTTTTTCCCCGCGCGCGCCTCGGCGATCGCTTTATCCGCCAGCGCCGCGCCGCGGCCCTCGCGCCAGACTTGAACTTTCAAGAAGGGATATTTTTTTTCCGCGCTGGCGACGAGGCTCTGCATGTCCGGCTGCGCGATCGTCGAGTAGATCATCAGCGCGCTTTCCTTCTTAGCCGCTTCCACGACCGCCTGGCGGCGCTGCTCCGCGCCGAGCTTTTCGAGCTTGCCGTAAGCGTCTACGCTCGTCTGCGCGTGAAGCGCGGCCGCGAGCGGCCACAGAATTAGAGCCGACGCGGCAAAAAACGCCGGACCGCAAAAAAACTTCCGCGCGCGCTTCATCCGGCGGCTCTCCTCTTGGTCTCCGGCAAACGAGCTTCGATGCCGCGCCGCGCGAGCTCGGCTTCGAACTCTTCGCGAATCGCCGGGTCTTCGTTCTGATACTCGATCTGCTCGTAGCCGCCGGTCTCGCCGCGGTCGGCCATCCAGTGGCTCAGGCGCGGGAACTCGGGGCTGTTCCAGCGCAGTGCCAAATAGCGCGCCGGCGCCGAGCCGATGTTCATGTGCTGGTGAAACCAGCCTTCGGGCGGAGAGATCACGCTGCCGTCGCGCCAGTTGAAGCGCATCGGCTTAGACCCCGGCGGCCACATCAGCGAATAGCCTTCGCCCGAGACCACGACGACGTGCGCGCCGGCTTCGTGCCGGTGGGCTTTTTTATAGGTGCCGATCTCGAACTCGGCGATGTGCGCCGCCATCACGTTGCTCGAGATGGAAAAACGGATATAAGTGCTGTGGTGGCCGCGCGCCGATTTTTCTTCGAGCTTGAAGCTGCGCACGTCGGCGACGAAGTTCGTCTTCCACGTCTTCGGCCCCATGTAGGTCCCCGGCCCGGTGAAATAATTTTCCTCGTTGTCGAAGCGGTCCGCGAAGACGTGGCGGTTGTTGAAAATAAAATCGCGGTCGCGCAGCAGGTTGATCATGGTCGGCGCGGTGGTGACGGCGAAGAGCCGCGCCGGCTCCTCGCCGTCGCCGTTGTGGAGGCGGTAGTGGCTATTCAGCGGCGTCGAAAACATGCTTCCCGAGCCCCACTCGAAAACCCGCGGCGCCTTGCCCGGCTGCCATACTTCCGCCGAGCCGCGGCCGGAGAGAACGAAAAACTGGATCTCGAAGAGGTGGCGCACCGGCGCAAGGCTTTTCCCCGCGGGAATCTCGATCACCCAGGCGTCGTCGTTGACTTGCTCGCCGAGGTTCAAGATCGCGCCGTTGCCGTGAAACCAGGGCCACGGACCTAATTTTACGCTGTAAAGATCTTCGATGTGGTGGCCGCGGTATGCCGGCACTCCCTGTTCCTCCTGCCACAAATCGTAAGCGGACTTTGGCCGCGGGTTTTGTTTCCTGGGTTGGGTGGTTGATTCCATAGATCCTTTTCTCCTGCAGGTTGTCGATATTTCGTGCGGCGCTCAGCCTAGTGCTTTCGCCTGCGGCCTGACTTCCTCCATGCGGAATTCCACGTCGTTCTTTCGAAGCTCTTCCTGGTATTGCCGCCGGATCTCCGGGTCTTCGTCCTCATACTCGATCATCGTGCCGCCGAGCTTGATGTCGACGAGCGTCCCCTCGCGCGACTGCGCCGCGTGAAATGCCACGTCATGGCGGTAGCTGCCGTAGCGGATCGCCACCAAACGCGCCGGCTCGGCGCCGGTGTTAAAGTGCTGGTGAAACCATGAGCTTGCCGGGCTGAGCACGCTCCCCTCGCGCCAATCGATGCGCACGATCTTGTGCGCCTGGCCGCTCTCATATGGATGCTGGCCGGCCTCGCGCGGCCACAGCAAGGTGTAACCCTGCGAGCGCAGCATGATGAAGATCGCGCCGCCGCCGTGGTAGTGGGCCTTGTGATAGATGCCGACCGGCCATTCGGCCATGTGACCGGCGAGGACGTTGCCGGAAAGCTCGAAGCCGGTGGTCAACACGCCTTTTCCCTTGGCGTCGCCCTGGACATCGATGCCGGCGTTCTTAAGATCCGGAATCACGTTGGTCTCCCACAGCATGCCGTAGCCGTCATTTCTGAGAATGCGCTCGCCTACCTTATAATAGTCGGCGCGGCCGTCGAACCGGTCGGTGAAAGGAAACGGGCAATTCAAAATGAAATCGGGATTGTAAAAAAGATCGACGACCAGAGGCGCGTCGGTCATGGCGACAAAGCGCGCCGGCTCGCTGCCGGAACCGTTGAAGAGCCGGTGCCGGACGTTCAGCGGCGGCGCGAAGAGACTGCCCTCCTGCCATTCGAGCGTCACGGGCTTTTGATTCTCATCCCCGATTTCGACGGCGCCCGCGCCCGCGACGACGTAGATCACCTCTTCGTACATGTGCTTCTCGGGATTGAGCGCTCCGCCCGGCGGAATCTCCGCGACGTACATGCCGGTAAGCCCGTCCATCCCGAACAGTTGTACGAACGCGCCGCTGCCGCCGAGCCGCTTCCACGGTCCGAGGTCGAGCGCGCGGACGTCGGTGACGCCGTGCCCCTCGACGATCGGCAGCCCTTCCTGTTTCATCCAGCGATCGTAACCGGTTTCGCGCCGGCGCCCGCCGACTTTTCGTTCCGCCATGTCGACTCCTTACGATTCGTTTCCGATCGTGGCTGCGGGCACCAGCGGGCTCCAGCGCTTCAATTTTTTTCCTTCCGCCAGCGTCTTCATCTCGCGCGTGTAGATTTTCCTCAGCAGGATCACGCCGGCGTCCGAGCGCCCGAGGCGCTCGCTCGTGCGGCCGCTGATCACGCCCTGGCCGCGCTGGGCGACGTAGTCCTGAACGTTGACGGCGAGCTGCAAATCGGTGATGTCGTCGACGTGCACCTTGCCCGCCAGCACGGCCTCGCCGATCTCCAGCGCCGGATCTTTTTGCATCCGCGCTTCCTGCTGATCGATGAAGCGCTTCGCCGCGTCGCCGGACAGGCGCGCGAGCGTTACGGAAAATCCCCGGTTGGTCTCGTCGTCGATCGGCACGCGCCAGTTGAGAAAGTCGCGCCAGCCTTTTTCCTCCGGGGAGCGCGGCCCTTGCTTGATGTATAAAAGCGTCGGCATCTCGAACTGCGTGATGCGGACCGAGCCGTCGGGCCGGATCGCGCGCAAGAGCATCCCGTAGGCCGTCTCTTCGGCTTCCACTCTGGGACATCCCGTCAAGCCGCGGTACTCGGAATTGCGGTGCACGAACGCGACGTGAACCGGATCGACGCTGTTCTCAATGCGATTGCGAAAATTATAGGGCTTCACGTCGGTCAGGACCGCGCGCACGCATTCGCTCTCGTCGATCTCCTCCATGAAGGAGTAACGGGAAAACGGCGGCGGCACGCCGTCGCCCAAATAGGCGAAGATGAGCCCTAAATATTCCTTGACCGGATAGCTCCGGATCTTTACTTTTTCGGCGAAGCGATTGTCTTCGGCGGGCTGCTCGATGCATTGGCCCGCGGAGTTGAACTTCCAGCCGTGATAAAAACAGCGCAGCGAGTCGTCTTCGACCCAACCGGCGGAAAGAAGCGTGCCGCGGTGCGGGCAGCGCGGCTCGAAGACGTGAGCTTCGCCGCCCGCGCCGCGGTAAAGCGCGAACTCTTCCGAGAGAAGCTTGATCGGCGCCGCGCGGCCCGGTTTCAAGTCCTGCGACCGGTGGACCGGCCACCAGAACATTTTCCGCAGGTAGCGGCCGGCGAGGGTGTCGGGCCCGGTCCGGCTGAAATCTTCGAAGTCGGATTTTTTCGAACGCCGCCGCGCCGACTTTCCGTCATGCGCGATGCTTTTAACCGATGGCATGTTGTCAAACCCCAATTCTTCCTTCGGACCTTCGTGTCAGCCTGAGGCTGATCAGCCCTCTCTTTTTGGCTGATCCTTCGTGGTTGAAAGCCTTTTCACCACGAAGAGCACGAAGTTCGGATCATTTGCCCTCGAACAAACTTGCGCGATGCCGCTCCCACGCCTTCTTCTGCGCCTCTTCCAGCCCCAGCCGCACGAGCGTATAAAACCAAGCGACGATCGCGCCGGCGCTGGTCTCCGGATCGGCCAGCCGGCGCGGCGCAAAACCGATCGCGTGATCGAAGAACGCGTCGCTGATGATCCGCTTGCCGGACACGACCCCTTCGAGAAGCCGGCTCGACGTGTGCACGCAGCTCGCGCGCTTCCAGTCGCGGTATTTCCAGTCGAGGCCGGAATCGCCTTGGGCATATCGGATCTTGCCGTTTTTGATCTCGACATAGAAAGACGCGCCGTCCGAGAGGTCGAATTGCAAGGTGCGGTCGAAGGCGCGCGCGGTCGCCGCGCCTTCCGGATGTTCGAGCGCCTGCACGAGAAGCTCGCAGAAAAGCCGCGCGGTCTTTTCCATCAAACCGTCTCCGGCCAATCGAACTGGCTGAGAAGCTTCCCCGGATCGCCGAAGCGTTCGGCTTCTTTTTTTATCGCGGGATCGGACAGCGCTCGAAGACGTCCCTCCTGAACGACGCAGCGGTTTCCGGCCCACAGCGAAATTTTGGGAATGTTCCCCAGCTGGAAGTGCTTGTTGCCGACCGTGCTCCACGCGCCGTGGCGATAAAACAAACCCGGTCCGCCCAACGCGATATGGCAGGTGCCCACGCCCGCGCCGTTGTTGTCGAGCATGAATTCCCCGCGGCGGAACGGCGCGGCCTTAGGATTGAGCCCCATGAGAATCGCGTGCACGCCGCTCGGCTCGTCGGCGATGACCTCGAGGAGCTTCTTGGCTTCCTCGCCGCCGTCGGCGCCCACAATCAAGCCGTCTTTAAATTTCACCGTGACCGGCGCGTTCAATACTCCGCCGAGCAAGGTCGAATGTTTCGCTACCCAAACCCCGTCGCAGCTTTGAGTCATGGCGAATCCCGCCAGCGCGTTCCAAATGCGGTTGTTGTCGTCGCCGGAAAAGTCGAAAGAATTGGCGGCGGGATAGCGTCGGATGCCGCCGAACGGTTGCGAAACATCGCCGGGCAGAGCCGTAAAGCGGAGATCGGTGCCCCAGGGATTGGTGAGCTTGAAAGTATCGCGCGCCTCGGCCGCGGCGATGAGCGTTTCGTTCACCCGCCGCCCGATCGCACGGAGCACCTCGCTCGGATAGCTGAGCGCCTCCGGGCTGGCGACGGGCGCTTCGGGATCGTCGCTCAAGACCTCGGGCGCTTCGACCGCGCGGCGCGCGCAGATGCGCTTGCCGTAGTACATGCTGAGCGTGTAGAAAACCTGGTTGTATTTTTGCGCGCCGCGGCTGTTGCGGGTGTAATCGAGAACGATGTCGGCGCCGCGGATCGCGTTGACCACCGCGGGATCAGGCTGAAATTTTTCCAGATAGCTCCAGGCGCCGGGCGCTGTGCCGCGGCGGAGCGGGATGTGCTCATCGAGCTGCATGATGATCGATTTCGCGCCGAGCTCGCGCACGATCTCGGCCGCGACGCGGACGACTTCCTCGATGCCGTCAGCTACCGACGTCTCCCAGAGGAGAAGCGCGTGGTCGCCCGCTTTGATCTGCGCGCCTTCGACGATCTCGCGGCGGATGATCGCGCGGCCGAATTCGGAGCGCGCGTAGGCGCGCGTGACTTCAGCGCCCGCAGCGCGAGTTTTTTCTTTCACCGCGGCCATTTTTTCGTGCTGCGTTTCCTCCATCGGACCATATGCTCGGTAAAAATTCTTGTCAAACGGCTGACTTACTTTTTGATTTTACCTTTATACCTTTTACTTGTATGACTACAGCCATGCCGCCGCTCGTTTTCCTGTTCGCGATTCTCTGCTCGGGAACCATCCATGCCGAGGAAAGTTCCGGCATCGTCCATTTTCCCAATCGCGAGCGCTCGTGGGACAAAATTCCCTCGATCACGATCTCGACCGGGAAAAACGATCCGCGAATCCGGCTGGCCCACGATGCGGTCGAGTTCTGGAACAAAACGTTTGCCGAAATGGGCACGCCGTTCAGACTGGGACCGATCGCGGAAACCGGCGCGACGTTGCCGGCTCAATTTCTGGCGGCCATGAGCGACGCGGTGTTGAGCAGAAAGCCGCTTCCCGACCCGCCGGAAACTTTGAGGCTGATGAAGGGCGATCTGATCGTCGCACTCTCCGACGGCGACTTCGTCTCTTTCTCGACCGGGTTTACCAAGGACGGGCGAGTCATCGTCGGCGTCAGGAGCGAGCGTTTGTACCCTTTGACCCTTCCGAACGTCGCGCGCAACGTGATCGCGCACGAGCTGGGTCACGCCATCGGCCTGGGGCACAACAACGACCCGACCAAACTGATGTGCGGCCGCCCCGCCCCCTGCCGACCCGACGCGTTTCGATCCAAGGTCGAAAAATATTTCCCCCTGACGCAATTCGAAAAGGCCTACCTCTTAAAAATCTATCCTTCGACGTGGAGCCCGGCGCGGTAGTCCCAATCCAATTTAGCCGGCCGCTTCACGCCTTCTTTCTGCGCCCATTCTTTTTGGTTGACACTCGCTATTAACCTGCCCTATTTTACGGCATTGCTCGGACTTTTTTGGTCTCGTCACGTCTTTGGTCCCTATGTCCCGCCTATCTAAAGCCGCTTTCCTAGGGTCCGTCATCGGTATTGCCGGAGTGGCGTTGAGTTTCTTCCCCGTGGCACACGATCTCGAGGAAGGCGCGGGTCTGGGCTTGCTGTTCGGGCTGAGGGGAATCAGAAAACCTCCGTCGGACGTTATTGTCGTCAGCATCGACAGCGAGTCCTCCGAGCATCTCGGCGAATCCGGCAACCCCGATCGATGGCCTCGTTCACTCCATGCGCGTTTGGTTGAAAATCTGGCTCGAGCGGGCGCCCGGGTGGTGACGTTCGATTTATACTTCATCGAGCCCGGTGCGCCGGACGACGATAATAGATTTGCCGCCGCGCTCGAAAAAGCCCGCAACGTCGTGCTGACCGAACCGCTCAAGGTGGAAACGGTGACCGTCGCGGATGCCAATGGCTCTTCCAAGGAAGAGCATGTGATCGTGAAGCCGGTGAAAAAACCGATTGAAGTTCTTTCACGGTCGGCGGTCGCCACGGCGCCTTTCGTCCTCCCCAGAATGCCCGTCAAAGTAAGCCAATATTGGACCTTCCATCCAGCCTCGGGAGACTTGCCGACTTTCCCCGTGGTTGCATTCCAGATCTATGCGCTGCCGGTCTACGAACAGTTTTTCCGTTTATTGGAAAAAGTAAGCCCGCATCAAGCCGGGAAAATACCGCGTGACCCCGGCGCCGCGATCAAGGCACGAGGCGCCGCAAGATTGCTTCGAGACATCAGAGAGGTTTTTGAAAGCGACCCGACGCTGGCCAAAAAAATGGGCGCGGAGCTGGAGCGCTCAAAACTTATCACGACCGATGCGGACGCCTATCGGGTGCTCAAATCGCTCATCAAGATGTACGGCGGCGCCAATCGCCGCTATTTGAATTACTACGGGCCGCCCCGCACGATAAGCACCCTGCCGTTTTATCAGGCGTTGCGTCTCACGGAAGGCTCAGGCGGCGATCAGCGGATAGACCTCAAGGGCAAGGCCGTGTTTGTCGGACTTTCGGAAATATTGCTGACGCAACGACAGGACAGCTTTTACACGGTTTTTTCACGCGCCAACGGCGTATTTATCAGCGGGGTGGAGATTGCAGCCACCGCATTCGCAAATCTTCTCGACGATACGCCGGTGCAGCCGGTCGGCTCATACGCGTACATCCTGATCATTCTGGCGTGGGGCTTCCTCGTCGGCGTCATCGGCCGCATGGCCGCTCCTGTAGTCGCCGTGGCCGGGATCGTCGGTTTGAGCATTCTTTATCTCGGCGCCGCCGAATATCAATTCAAAACCGCCGCCACCTGGTACCCGATCATTATTCCGCTTGGTCTACAGGCGCCCTTCGGTTTCTTCGGCGCGGTGTTGTGGAACTATGTCGAGACCAACAAGGAGCGCCACAATATCAGAAAGGCTCTCGGCTACTATGTTCCGAATGAAGTGGTGGACGAGCTGGCGGGAAACATCATCGACATAAAAAAAGCCGGCCAAACGATCTACGGGGCGTGTCTATATGCGGACGCCGCAGGGTATACCGACCTGTCCGAGAGGATGGGCCCGCGCGACTTGAGCGATCTGATGCAGAAATACTTCGAGGCCACATTGGAGCCGATAAAACAAACCGGCGGGCTCGTTGTCGATCTGAAAGGAGATTCGATCCTGGCGATCTGGAAAGGCGCGCGGCCCGAGGCTCAACTGCGGGAACAAGCCTGCCACGCCGCTCTGGGTCTCGCCAAAGCCGTGAGTCGATTCAACCAGTCTTTCGGGAGCCTGAAACTTCCCACTCGCCTCGGCGTCCACGCCGGGCAAATTTTCCTCGGCAACATAGGCGCCGGCGATCATTACGAGTACGCCGTCACGGGCGATACCGTCAATACCGCGGCGCGAATGGACGGGCTCAACAAATTCCTCGGCACCGCGATATTGGTGTCCGAAGAGGTCATCCATCAACTCGATGGATTCTTGACGCGGGAAGCGGGAAGCTTTCGGCTCAAAGGCAAGCTCCAGCCGATCCAGGTTCGCGAATTGTTGTGCCGCATGGAGGAATCCCAGGAAAAACAGAAAAAGGCCTGCGCGATCTTTTCCGAGGCGCTTTGGGCTTTCCGGCGACGGTCTTGGGATGAGGCGAAAGAAAAATTCTTGCATTCCATCGAATACTCGGGAGAAGATGGCCTGTCGCGCTTTTACTTGAACCTTTGCGCGCAGTACAAGGATCATCCGCCTGAGGGACCCTGGCACGGGGTCATTGAGCTGCAGGAAAAATGACCGCTTTTCATTTGAGGATGCGCATGCGGCCGATCCACGCAGCTAGGCGGTCCATGAAAAAGATAGGCCTGTTTTGGCTTGCGATTGTACTTGCGGGATGGTCGCACCCGCAGCGTTCCGCCGCCGCCGCAACGTGCGACCCGTGGGTCGCGAAAATGGTTTCAGTGCAAGGGTACGTCGAGGCGCGCAGGGTGGACCAGGCCGAGTGGCGGCCGGTTCGATTGAACGATACCTACTGCGCCGGCGACAGAATTCAGGTCGGCGAGAACAGCCGCGCGGACGTTGTCCTGGCCAACCAGCCTCTCCTCCGTCTCGATCAGAACAGCACGATCACCCTGGGAGGAGTGAAAGAACAGAGAATATCCGTCATCGAACTGATCAAGGGCGCGATCTATTTCTTCAGCCGTCTGCCGCGGAATTTGGAAGTGCGCACGGCCTTTGTCAACGCGGGGGTGGAAGGAACCGAGGGCGTGATCGCGGTGGAGCCGGAAAGAGCATGGATATTGATCATTGAAGGAAAGGTGCTCGCCTCGAACCAGGACGGAAATCTCATCCTCACCAGCGGCCAATCGGCGGTAGCGACGCAAAATCGCCCGCCCGTGTCCATGACCGTCGCGCGGCCGCGGGACGCGGTCCAGTGGGCGTTGTATTATCCCCCGGCCCTCTATGTCCGGCCTGAAGAGTTTCAACTGCGGTCCGATTGGCAAGCGCTGGTTAGAAATTCCATCGAAGCCTATCTGAAGAATGATCTGCAGGCGGCCTTCGAGAGCCTCAAGGGAGTGCCGGATAGCGTCGGCGAGCCGCGCTTTTTTACCTATCGGGCCTCCCTGCTGCTGGCCGTGGGAAGGATCGATGAAGCGGGCAAGGACATCGCGCGCGCGCTCAGCTTAAATCCGGGCTTCAGCGATGCGTTGGCGCTCCAGTCCGTGATCGCGGTGGCGCAAAACGAAAAAGCGAAAGCGCTCGATGCCGCTAAAAGGGCCATCACGGCCGACCCCAATTCCAGCTCGGCGTTGATCGCCCTTTCCTACGCGCAGCAGGCGAACTTCGATCTCGAAGGCGCTTTGCAGAGCCTGCAACGAGCGGTGCAAGTCGGTCCGGACAATGCTCTCGCGTGGGCGAGGTTGGCCGAGCTTCATATGTCATTCGCCGAACTGGCTGAAGCGCTGCAAGCGGCGCAAAAGGCGACCGCCCTCAATCCCAATCTGTCGCGGACGCAAACGGTTTTGGGCTTTGCCTTTTTGACGCGAGTCGACACGGCAGAGGCGAAGAACGCTTTTGAACTAGCGATAGAGCTCGATCAGGCCGACCCCCTCGCGCGGCTGGGTCTCGGTCTAGCGAAGATCCGCGAGGGGGATCTGCACGAGGGAAGATCGGAGATCGAGATCGCCGCCAGCCTCGACCCCGAGAACTCGCTCATCCGCAGCTATCTCGGCAAGGCTTATTTCGAAGAGAAGCGCAACCAGCAGTCGTCCACGCAATACGAGTTGGCCAAGAATTTCGACCCGAACGACCCGACGCCTTATTTTTATGATGCCATTCGCAAGCAAACGACGAACCGGCCGGTCGAAGCCTT
>DASXRG010000085.1:0-14633 GCA_036506735.1 Binatia bacterium
TGGTTCCGTACGCCCACACGCTTCCTTCGATTCAGTTGTCGGCTCGCTCGTTGTGCGACCTCGAGCTTCTGGCCGTCGGCGCGTTTTCGCCGCTCGACCGCTTCATGGGCAAGGAAGACTACCTCGGCGTGGTCGAGAACATGCGGCTCAAGAACGGCGCCTTGTTCCCGATTCCGATCACGCTTCCCGTGGCCAATGGAAAAGACCTTTGTCTCGGCGCCGACATCACGCTCAGAAACGCCAACAACGAGCTGATCGCCGTGATGAAGGTCGAAGAAAAATTCGAATGGGATTTCAATCGGGAAGCGTCGGGCGTTTACGGCACCATTGATTCGCGCCACCCCACCGTCGCGGAGATGACGTCGTGGGGCTCGACTTATATTTCGGGCCTGCTCAAGGTGCTGAGCGTTCCGCCGCACTATGACTTCGTCGAGCTGCGCCGCACGCCGGCCGAGGTGCGCCAGACGCTCGAGTCGATGGGCCACTCCAACGTCGTCGCGTTTCAAACGCGCAACCCGATCCATCGCGCCCACGAAGAGCTGACGAAGCGGGCGGCGCGGGAAGTCGGCGGCTCTTTGATCATCCATCCGGTCGTAGGCATGACCAAGCCCGGCGACATCGATCACTTCACCCGCGTGCGCGCCTACCGGGTGTTGGTCGAGAAGTATTACGAGCGCGGCACGACCTTGCTCAGCCTGTTGCCGCTGGCGATGCGCATGGGCGGTCCGCGCGAGGCGCTGTGGCATGCGCTCATCCGGCGCAATCACGGCGCGAATCATTTCATCGTCGGCCGCGACCACGCGGGGCCGGGAAAGGATTCGCACGGCAAGCCGTTTTACGGACCCTACGACGCGCAAAATCTCCTGCGGCAATTTCAGGACGAGATCGGCGTCAAGATGGTCCCGTTCAAGGAACTGGTCTATTTGCCGGGCGAAGACCGGTACGAAGAAATGGACCGGGTGCCGCCCGGAGCGGTGATCTCTTCGATTTCGGGCACCGAAGTGCGCGAGGATTATTTGGGCAACGGAAAGAAACTGCCGGACTGGTTCACCCGCCCGGAGATCGCCGCGATTCTGTCGCAGGTCTCGCCGGCTTTTCACCGTCGAGGATTTTGCGTCTGGTTCACGGGCTTAAGCGGCGCGGGAAAATCCACCATCGCCGGCATCCTCGCCAGCCTGCTTCTGGAGCACGGCAGAGAGGCCACGGTGCTGGACGGCGACGTGGTTCGCACTCACCTGTCGCGCGGGCTCGGCTTCAGCAAAGAAGACCGCGACATGAATATTCTCCGGATCGGCTACGTCGCCTCCGAGATCGTGCGCCACCACGGGGTCGTGATCTGCGCGGCGGTGAGCCCGTACCGGGCGACGCGCACTGAGGTGCGCAGCATGATGGGAGCGGACCAGTTTATCGAAGTGCACGTGGACACGCCGCTCGACGTGTGCGAAGAGCGCGACATCAAGGGGATGTACGCCAAGGCGCGCCGCGGCGAGATCAAGGGCTTTACCGGGATCGACGATCCGTACGAGGAGCCGCTCGACCCGGAGCTCCGCCTGACGACGATCAAATGCACGGCGGAAGACAACGCGCGCCTGATTATCAATTACCTCATCGAAAAAGGATTCTTGCTGGGAGCCGCGGACGAGAGAAATTACTCGATCTGAAGCGGCGCGTCTTTCCGGCCGCGCTTCCAATTTGATTTTTACGCCATCGGTCACTATTCTCTACCCAGTCTTTTCCGTCCGTTCCTAAAATTGCGTCATGGCCGCTAAAAAGCCCGAGATCTCCGCGATCGTCGTCTGCTTCAACGAGGAGGACAACATCGGCCGCTGCCTGACGAGTCTCGGCTGGTGCGATGAGATCGTCGTGGTCGATTCGTTCAGCGCCGACCGGACCGTGGAAATCGCGCGGCGGCACACCGACCGCGTGATCCAGCGTCCGTGGGCCGGCTACCGCGACCAGAAGGCGTTCGCGCACTCGCAGGCGACCAAGGAGTGGGTCTTTCTGGTCGATTCCGACGAGGAGGTTCCCGCCGAGCTCAAAGCCGAAATCGAGACGGCCCTCGCCGCATCGCACGGCTGCGCCGCCTTTGCCGTGCCGCGGCTGGTGCGCTATCTCGGGCGCTGGTGGCGGCGCGGCGGTTGGTATCCCGACTACGACATCAGGATTTTTCGTCGCGAGCTGGCGCGCTGGGGCGGCAAAGACCCGCATGAAAAAATTCTCGTCGACGGCGCGGTCCGCCGGCTGGCCCATCCGCTGTATCATTATTCCTATCGCGACGTGGCGGATCATTGGAACCGGATCAATCGCTTTACCACGATCGCGGCGGCCGAGCAGCAGGGCGAAAACCGGCCATGGCGCCTGATGGATAATCTGCTCCGGCCGCCGTTTCGTTTTTTTCGTTCGTACGCGTGGAAGCGAGGCGTGTTCGAAGGGTTTCCCGGCTATTTTGTCGCGGCGACGGCCGCGATTTACGTCTTTCTCAAGTATGCCAAGTTGCGAGAGCTCGAGCTGAAGCAGCAGGACGCGCGGGGTTGTGGACGGCCGTAGACGACCCTTCGACGTTGCTCAGGGTCGTCTTGAGCAAGTCGAAAGACGACCGCTCAAGATTCTTCACATCGACCCGGAAAGGTTGTGGGGAGGCGGGGAAAGGCAAGTGGTCGGTCTTCTGAGTTATCTTTCCCGTTGGGGGCACGCGAATCATCTCCTCTGTCATCCGGAGGGACCGCTGGCGCGGGAAGCGGAAAAAATCGGCGTGACCGCGCGCCCGCTCGTGCTGCGCAACGATCTCGATCTTCGGCCGGCGCTCCCGGTGCGGCGCTTGATTCGCGACGAGGCGTACGACGTCGTTCATTTTCATACCAAGCGGGCGCACGCTCTCTCCGTCTGGCTGGGAAGGGCGCGCCGCGGCCTGAAGCGGGTGGTGACGCGCCGGATGGACTATCCGATGCGACGAGGCTGGTACGATCGCTACCTTTATAATCGGCGGGTGGACGGGGTGATCGCGATATCGCATCAGATCGCGGAGCTGCTCGCCGACGGCGGCGTGAAACAGGAAAAGATCCGCGTGATCTACAGCGGCGTCGATCCCGAGCCGTTTCAGGCGCTAACCACGCCGAGCGGAGACGCCTCGCCGGTGGTGATCGGCACTTTAGGGGTATTGGAGGAGAGAAAAGGCCACCGCTTTTTGCTCGAAGCGGCGTCCCATTTGAAGCGTTACGGCCAGAAGGTGAAATATCGAATCGCCGGCGACGGTTCGCAGAAGGAGCGGCTCAAGGAGTTGACGCGGAAATTGGACCTGCAAGAGCAGGTCGAGTTTTTAGGCTTCGTCGCCGACGTGCCGTCGTTTTTGTCGTCGATCGATGTTTTCGTTATGCCTTCGCTGTTCGAGGGGCTGGGAGTCGCCGTCCTGGAGGCGATGGCCGCGGCGCGGCCGGTGGTGGCGAGCGACGTGGGCGGATTGCGCGAGCTGGTGGCCGACGGCGAGTCGGGATTATTGGTGCCGCCGGGAGTCGCTTCGTCGCTGACGCAAGCGCTATTGAACCTCATCGCGGAAAAGAACCTCATCCGCGAGATGGGCAAGAGCGGCCGGGAGCGCGTGCGCGATCATTTCACGATGGAACGCATGGCGCGGCAGAACGAGGACTACTATTATGAGCTGCTGCAAGACGCGAGGTAAGCAAAGTTGGCATCGAAGGTAAATAAGCTGCTGGCGCTCATGTCGAGGTTTCACCGCAGCCGGCTCCTCGTCGTGGGCGACTTGATGCTCGACCGTTTTATCTGGGGCGACGTCGAGAGAATCTCGCCGGAAGCGCCGGTCCCGGTGCTGCGCATGACCTCGGAGACGTTTCGGCTCGGCGGGGCGGCGAACGTCGTGCACAATATCCACAGTCTCGGCGGCCGCGTCGCCGTGGTCGGAGTCGTCGGGCGCGACCGCACCGGCACGATGCTGCTGCGCGAGCTGCGCGGCAGGGGCATCTCGACGCAAGGCGTCTTCCTCGATCCCGGTTTGCAGACGACGCAGAAAATCCGCGTCATCGCTCACCCGCGCCATCAGCAGATCGTGCGCCTGGATCGCGAGGATCCCGGCCGTCTCGGCAAGCACGTCGGGGAAAAGATCTGCAACTTCATTGCGCGCAACGCGGGCCGATACGACGCGGTCGTGATTTCCGACTACGGAAAAGGCGTCGTTCACCGCGAGCTTCTGAACCTCCTGGCGGGCCTCGCCGCGGAAAAAGACCTGCTCTGCGTGGCCGACCCGAAAAAAGAAAACTTCGACGTCTATCGCAACCTGGCATTGATCACGCCCAACCGCGAGGAGGCGAGCCAGGCTTCGGGAGTGGAGATTCGCGACGAAGGATCGCTGGCCGAGGCCGGCCGCAGATTATTGGACCTGTGGCAAACCAAGGCGGTGTTGATTACGCGCGGTCCTGAAGGAATGAGCTTGTTTCGTCCGGGCAAGGAAGGGAAGCACTTCGCCGCGGATCGGCAGGAGATTTTCGATGTCACCGGCGCTGGAGACACCGTGGTCGCCGCCGTGTCGCTGGCGCTCGCCAGCGGCTCCAGCTATGAAGACGCGGTGGTGCTGGCGAATCTGGCGGCGGGGCTGGTCGGCGACGAGGTCGGCCCGGTGGCGGTGCCGCTCGAGAAACTCAAACAGGCGGTGCGAGGAAGAAAATGAAGAGCATGACGGGCTACGGAGAAGCGACGGCTCAAGGCCGCCGGGTCAAGGTGACGGTGCAAGTGCGCAGTCTCAATCATCGCCACCTCGACCTTCAACCGCGCATTCCGCGCGAGTACCTGAGCATGGAGGAAGACATCCGCAAGCTCATCCGGGAAACGATCTCGCGCGGCCGGGTGGAGCTTTTCGTCACGCGCTCGCTGCTCAAAGGACAGGGGCGCGAGCTCGAGTTGAACGAGAGATTGCTCGGCCAGTATCTGCAAACCTTCAGCCGCATCAAGCGCCGGTTCGGTCTTCAGGGAAACGTCGATCTCTCGCTCTGCGCCGGGTTGCCCGATCTTTTTCAATTCGTCGAACCGGAATCCAGGGGCGAGGAAGAGGGCTCGCTGGTCTTCAAGGCGCTCGACAAGGCGCTCAAAAATCTCGAGCGTTCGCGCGAGCGCGAAGGCCGCCATCTCATGCGCGACGTGCAGGCGCAGGCGCGCCACCTGCGCGCCATCGGCGCGACCTTGGCCAAGGAGTCGGGGAAAATCGGACTCAGGATCAAGCAGTCCCTCGTGCTGAGGGAAGGCGGCGAGGTTGCAGGCGCGGCGGCCGGCGCGCCGGTGAACGGCGGCTTGACCTTCAAGGGCGAGATCCACGAGGAAACGGTGCGGCTCAAGAGCCACGTGGATGAGTTGAGCCGGTTGGTCCGCAAACGAAGCGCGATGGGCAAGCGGATCGAATTTCTGCTGCAAGAGATCGTCCGAGAGCTCAACACGATCAGCTCCAAGGCGCCGCAATTGCCGGTCATTCAGCTCGTCGTCGCCGGCAAAGAGCGGGTGGAAAAGATCCGGGAGCAGGCGCAGAATATAGAGTGATGTGGCCGGCATCGATCGTCAGCAAGCGCCAAGGCGTCATCTTCATCCTCTCCGCCCCGTCGGGGGCCGGCAAGACGACTCTGGTCAAGCGGCTGCTTAAACTTTTCCCCGACATTACGCTTTCCGTTTCTTACACGACCCGCGCGCGCCGGCCGGGCGAGATCGCCGGCAGGGACTACCATTTCGTCAGCGCGAAAAGATTCGCCGCGGTGAAAGCGCGCGGCGGATTTGCCGAATGGGCGCGCGTGCACGGATACTCTTACGGCACCCCGCGCGCGCCGCTGGAGCGAACGGTCGGGCGCGGAAGCGACGTGCTGCTGGACATCGACGTCCAGGGGGCGCGCAAGATCAAGCGGCAATACCCGGGCGCGGTTTCGATCTTCGTTCTGCCGCCGTCCTGGCGCGAGCTGGAGCACAGGCTCGCGGGCCGGGGCACCGACCGGAAGGAAACCATCCGCCGGCGGCTGGAGAATGCCCGGCGTGAAATACGCGAGATCATGCGGTATGATTATGTCGTGGTCAACCGGGAGCTCGGGCGCGCCGTGGAGGGCGTCAAGGCGATCGTAGCCGCCGAGCGGCTGCGGGTTTCGCGGCTGAGCGCGCTGCGCCGTTAAAACCCATGGGCAAAGAAATCAAAGTCACCGACCTGATGGAGAAAGTGCAGGCGTACCATCCTGCGGGCGATCTCGATCTGATCCGCCGCGCCTACGACTTCTCCGCCGGCGTCCATCGCGGGCAGAAACGGCTCTCGGGCGAGCCTTACCTGATTCATCCCACGGCGGTCGCCGGCATCATCGCGGATCTTAAACTCGATGTCCCGAGCGTGGTCGGCGGGCTGCTGCACGACACGGTCGAAGACACGCTCGCCACCTTGGATGAGATCAAGAACCTTTTCGGCCCCGAGATCGCCGGGCTGGTGGACGGCGTCACCAAGCTGAGCCAGGTCAACTTCACGAGCGTGGAGGAAAAGCAGGCGGAGAATTTTCGCAAGATGATCGTGGCGATGGCCAAGGACATCCGGGTGATCCTGATCAAGCTCGCCGACCGCACGCACAACATGCGGACCTTGGATCATATGCCGCTGCCGAAACAGCTCGCCACCGCACAGGAGACTTTGGAGATTTACGCGCCGCTGGCCCATCGCCTGGGCATCGCCTGGGTCAAGGACGAGCTGGAAGACCTGGCGCTCAAGTATCTCCATCCCGAAATCTACTATCAGCTCAAGCGCAACGTGGTGAAAAAGAAAGCCGCGCGGGAAAAATACATCAACGAGGTCATCGCGCTCATCGGCAAGCTCCTGGAAAAAGAGGGCATCGACGCCGCGGTGACCGGCCGGCCGAAGCACTTCTACAGCATCTATCAAAAGATGGAGACGCAAAATCTGCTGTACGACCAGATCTACGATCTCGTCGCGTTCCGGATCATGGTCGACACGGCCCGCGAATGCTACGAGACGCTGGGCGTCATCCACTCGCATTGGAAGCCCGTGCCCGGGCGCTTCAAAGATTACATCGCGCTGCCGAAGGCCAATATGTATCAGTCGCTGCACACGACGGTCATCGGCCCCTACGGCGAGCGCATGGAGATTCAGATCCGCACCCAGGAGATGCATCGCGTGGCCGAAGAGGGCATCGCCGCGCACTGGCGCTACAAGAAGGAAGGCGTCGATTTTCAGTTCAACGACATGCAGCGCTTCGCCTGGCTGCGCCAGCTTCTCGAATGGCAGCAAAATTTGCAGGACCCTCAGGAGTTTCTCCACAGTATCAAAGAGGACCTGTTCTCCGACGCGGTCTACGTCTTTACGCCCAAGGGCGATTTGCTGAATTTTCCCAAGGGCGCGACGGTGATCGATTTCGCTTACCGCATCCATTCCGAGGTCGGGCACCACTGCTCGGGCGCGCGCATCAACGGCCAACTGGTCCCGCTCAAGTATTTGCTGCGCAGCGGCGACACGGTCGAGATCATCACGATGCATCAACAGACGCCGAGCCGCGACTGGCTGAAGCTCGCCAAGACGCCGCGGGCGAAAGCGCACATCCGCAACTGGCTCAAAAAACAACAGCGCGAGCGGAGCGTCGCCCTCGGACGGGAAATCCTGGAGAGCGACTTGAACCAGCACAAGCTCGACTACGCCTCGCTCAGGCGCGACGGCAAGATCGAGGCGATCGCCAAAGAGTTGGGGATGAAGGACGATGAGGCGCTGCTGGCGAGCATCGGCTATGGCAAGATCATGCCGCGTCAGATTCTATTGAAGCTGGTGCCCGCCGACCAACTCGACGGCGGAAAGAAGCAGGCGGAAGGGACTCTGGAGCGGTTGTTTCGCATCGTCTCGCGGCAAAAGCGCGACGTCGGCGTCCAGGTCAAAGGAGTCGGAGACGTCCTCGTGCGCTTCGCCCGCTGTTGCCACCCGCTGCCGGGAGAAAAGATCACGGGCTTCATCACGCGCGGGAGAGGGGTGACGGTTCACGTCTCGACCTGCCCGACGGTTCTCGAGAGCGATCCGCACCGGAAAGTCGAGGTCATGTGGCAGGACGGAAACCAGACGGCGCGGCCGATCAAGATCGAAGTCAGTTGCGTGGACCGCCCGGGTCTGCTGGCGGCGATCAGCGCGGCGATCACGGGCGCGGACGCCAATATCGCGCGGGCGCAAATACGGACCGAAGACGAGAAAGCGCTGAATACTTTCGAGGTGATGATTACCGATTCCGCCCAACTCAAAAAAGTCCTGGCGAAGATTACCAAAGTGAAGGGCGTCTATAAAGCTACGCGCGCTAGGGGATAAACGTTTACCGGGGCGGTTCGCGAACCGCCCCTACAATGAAATCTAAACCGAAAATTGGCGGGTCTAAAAAGCGGGAACCGGTTATGCTACTTTTTCCACCCGGCCGGAGTGGATGCAGTCGGTGCAGACGAGGATCCGCCGCACCTGTCCCTGGACCCGGGCTTTGACTCTTTGCAGATTGGGCCGCCAGATTCGCTTGGTCTTGTTGTTGGCGTGACTGACGTTGTGTCCTACCGAATGCCCCTTGCCGCAGATTTTGCAAATTCTGGCCATGATTATCCCTTGCGCATCCTTTCGATTATCCTGTCGACGATCTCAGTCGTGGAGTGGCCTTTCAAGTAGGGAATAACCGCGACCGTTCCTCCGAATCCCTCGACCATATCTCTGCCGACGATTTTGTCTTCCGCCCAATCCCCGCCTTTGGTCAGCACGTCGGGTTGAAGCTCGCGAATCAAGTTGCGGGGATCCGGCTCGTCGAACAACGTCACGTAGTCTACCATCTCCAGCGCGGCAATCAACTCCGCGCGCTCCGCCTCTGGCAGGATCGGCCGGCCGGCGCCCTTGATCTCCTTGACCGAGCGGTCGCTGTTCACGGCGACGATCAGAAGGTCGCCGAGTTGTTTTGCCTCTCTCAGGAGATGCAGATGGCCGGCGTGGAGGAGATCGAAGCAGCCGTTGGTGAAGACTACTTTTTTATTTTCTTTTTTTGCTTTCGCCGCGATGGCTTTGAGCGCGTCCCGGCTCTTGACCTTTTCTCGCACGCTAGCTGGGTAACACGGCGTCACGTTGTTTTCAAGGCGAGCGTGATTTATATTCGACATTGCCGCCGCATACCGCCGACTCGGACATCGATGCCATGGACCATGCACAAGCAGGCGCCCGCTTGAGGGTCGCCATGTTGGCCTATCAGTTTCCTCCGCTGCTCGCCGGGGGCGCGCGGCACGCGCTCGAGCTGGCCAAGGCGCTGAGCGCGCATGGCGTCGAGAGTTTCTTCATAGCCGCCAACCTCAGGAACTCGCCCCGGTACGAAGTCTACGAGGGCTTTCCGGTTCACAGATTCCGGCCCCGCGGCCCGGGAAGAATACGTTACCTGACCTACGCGCTGCAGGTTGGCAAAAAATTGTTCGCGGCGAGAAGCTCGATCGATATCATCCATCTGCATTCGATCCGGCCTTTTTACTTTCTCATTTTCGCTCTGGCCAAGGCGTTGAAGAAGCCGATCGTCTTGTCCCCGACCCTCATGGGTCACGATGACCCGCTGAGTCTCAGGCGCAAACCGTTTCTTTGGAAGCTCGAGGGACGGTTGTACAAGTTTTATGGGAAAATAATTTGTAAGAGCACCGCCGTGAAGAATTCCTGCGCTGGAGCCGGGATACCCGATTCCGTCATCGTTTCGATTCCCGGCGCCGTGCCGTGCGCGGAAACGAGCAGCCCTTTTAGACCGGCGGTCGGCGCGGAGGAAGTTGCAGCCACGAGAAAGGCGCTGGGTCTGCCGGCGGATTCGTTCATCGCGACCTTCGTCGGTCACATCCAGGAGAGAAAAGGCTGCGATCTTCTTCTCGAAGCCTGGCAGAGATTGCTGGAGCGCCCAGGTTTCTCCGGCCATCTTGTGCTGGTCGGACCCTACCGGCGCGACGGAGACGAAAATGAATTTATCGCGCGTCTCAAGCCGGTCCTGAAAAACGCCGCGGCAGGCAACGTGATATTCACCGGGCAGGTGGACTACGCCGAGGTACCGCGTTATCTGCGAGCTTCGGACTGCTTCGTGTTTCCTTCGAAGCGGGAAGGGCTGAGCAAGGCGGTCATCGAGGCGATGGCGTGCGGCCTTGCGGTGATATGCACGAGCATTCCCGGCGTCACCGATGACATGATTGACGACGGAAAAGACGGCATCGTTTTAGACCATCGCAATCCTGCGGAGTTGGCCCAGGCGATCTTCAAGCTCAAAGAAGACCCCGACCTCAGAAACAAACTGGCCGCGAATGCGATCCAAAAGGTGCGCGATAAATTTTCCATCGGCAAAGTCGCGCGCGACCATTTGGAGCTTTATCGCGGGCTGCTCAATCGCGCGTCTGAGACCGTGCGGAGCCGGCCCAATCCTTGACGCTCCGGCCAAATTCCGGTAAGGTCGTTGTCATCGATTTATCAAGCTTTTTCTCGCAAACTCCAGGAGGAAATCATGCAATATAACGATCTCAGAGACTGGCTTAAGGCCGCCGGCGAAGGCGAGGTCAGGACGCTTACCGGGTGCGACTGGAACCTCGAGATCGGCGCCGTCACCGAGCTGGTGCACCATAAGGAAGACGGCCCGGCGGTGCTGTTCGACGACATCAAGGGCTTCCCGAAAGGCTATCGCGTGTTGTCGAATTCGCTCAGCTCGCGCAAGCGTCTAGCGATGACTCTGAATATTTCTCCCGGCGACACCAAGATGGATTTCGTTCGCAACTGGCGCGAAAGGTATAAACAGATCAAGCCGATCCCGGCGAAGGTCGTCAAGAAAGCGCCGGTGATGGAAAATGTTTATCGCGACAACGACGTAGACGTTTTGAAATTCCCCACGCCCAAATGGCACGAGCACGACGGCGGCCGCTACATCGGCACCGGCAGCATCGACATCACCAAGGACCCGGACGAAAACTGGGTCAATTGGGGAACCTACCGGGTCATGATTCATGACAAGGACACGGTCGGCTTTTATATCTCTCCCGGCAAGCATGGGCGCATCCAGCGAGAAAAATATTCCGGGACGGGGCGGCCGTGCAAGATCGCCATGTCGTTCGGCCACGATCCGCTGACGTTTTTGGCCGGCAGCATCGAGGTGCCGTACGGCGTTCAGGAATGCGACTTCATCGGCGGCGTGCGCGGCGAGCCGTTCGAAGTTTTCGAGGGCGAATATACCGGCTTCCCGATTCCGGCAACGTCGGAAATAGCGATAGAGGGCGACGTAATTTTCGATCAACCGCGGACCGAAGGGCCGTTCGGCGAATGGACCGGCTACTATGCCAGCGACGAAAGGCCGGAGCCGATCGTCAAGATCAAGCGCGTTTACCACAGAAACGATCCGATCATTCTCGGCTCGCCTCCAGGCCGGCCGCCGGCAGAACTGGGATGGTACCGCTCCTATCTTCGCTCCGCTCTTATTTGGGACGAAATGGAAAAGGCCGGCGTGCCCGACGTCAAAGGCGTGTGGCTGACGGTTTCAGGCGGCAGCCGCCTCGTGCTGGTCGTCGCGATCAAGCAGCGCTATCCCGGTCATGCCCGCCAAGCGGCGCTGGTCGCGTCGCAGTGTCACGCGGGCGCCTATCTGGGCCGCTACGTCATCGTCGTGGACGACGACATCGATCCGAGCAACAACGACGACGTGATGTGGGCGATGGCGAGCCGGTCCGATCCGGTGGAAGACATCGAGATCCTCCGCCGCTGCTGGAGCGGTCCGCTCGATCCGATTATCCACCCGAGCAAGAAGGGCTTCAATTCACGGGCGATCATCGACGCTTGCCGCCCCTTTGAATGGATGAAGGATTTTCCCAAAGTCGCCGAATCGAGCAAAGAAGTGCTCGACGCGACCGAGAAGAAGTGGGGGCATGTTCTCTTCGGCGGCGGCAACGGTAAACGGTAGCGGCGTTATCGCGTATAATTCGAGGTAGGGGCGGTTTGCGAACCGCCCCTACGACGGTAGGTTCAGCACGACGGTGACGGTCTTGCCCTTGCGCAACACTTCCAGCTTCAATTGCTCGCCTTTTTTCGCCGTCTGAATAAAGCTCTCCAATTCCGCCGTTTTCTGCAAACTCTTTTCGTTCACCTTTAGAATCACGTCTCCGCGCTGCAGGCCGGCTTGCGCCGCCGCGCCGCCGAGCTCCACGTCGGCGACAAGAATTCCCGCTTTGGCATTGAGATCGAAGAGGCTCGCCAACTCGGGGGTGAGATCTTGGGCCTGGATACCCAGATTCCGATAAGTCTCGCTGGAGCTCTTTCCCGAACCGAGCTGCTTGGCCTTGTCCAGAACTTTGATCGAGGCATAGATCGGCGCCTTCATTCTCAGCGCGACCGCGATCGCGTCGCTCGGCCGCGAATCGATCTGATAGTCCTGCCCCTTGAGCTTGACCGCGATCGTCGCGTAATAGATGTCATTGCGCACATCGGTGATGGTGATTCGTTGGACCGCCGCGCCGACGCCCTGGAGAATATTGCGAATGAGATCGTGCGTATTGGGCCGCGGCAGGGGAATTTTCTTCAGCTCCAAGGCGATCGAGGTGGCCTCTTCGACGCCGATCCAAATCGGCAAGGGTTTTTTCTCTTTGGAGCTTTCGAGAAGAACCACCGGCGTTTGAGTGAGCGGATCGAGCACGATGTCTTTGAGCGCCATCTCGACCGCGGCCTCCTCCTGAGAAGCTTCGAGAGAAAGAGGCCAGGCCCAGAGGACCAAAAAAGCGAGCGACACAATTGCGCTTTTCACGACGACCTCCTGTTTTTCTTCGGCTCGGTTGTGCGAGCTTACCTTATTCGCCTCTTCGGGCATGTCAATAGCCGCAATTTTCTTGACCGGCTCTCGACGCGTGCGCTATGCTGCGACGAGAGGTTTGTAAGATGAAGATCATTCGCTTACCCGACGCTTGGGCCGCGCGCATCGCCGCGGGCGAAGTCGTCGAGCGCCCCGCCTCCGTGGTCAAGGAATTGGTGGAGAACTCGCTCGACGCCGGAGCGAGAGAAATATCGGTTTGGGTCGAGGGCAGCGGCGTCTCTCTCATCCGCGTGAGCGACGACGGCGACGGTATCGCGTCCGACGATCTGCCGCTGGCGGTCGAAAGACACGCCACCAGCAAGCTCGCCGAAGAAGCCGATCTGTGGCGCATCTCGACGTTGGGCTTCCGCGGCGAAGCGCTCCCGAGCATCGGCTCCGTCGCCAAACTGGAGATCGTGTCGCGCACGCGCGGCGGCGAGTCCGGCTGGAGACTCGGCGTCGACGGCGGCAGGGCCGGAGAGATTACAGCGGCAGGCTGCGCCGTCGGCACGACCGTGGAAGTGCGGGAGCTTTTTTTCAACACTCCGGCGCGGCGCAAATTCTTGAAGGCGCCGGCGACGGAGCTGAGCCACATCTGCGACGTGATCAATCACGTGGCGCTGGCGCACGCCGGGGTTCATTTTCGGCTTTACAACCAGGGCAGCGCGCTCTCGGATTATCCCGGCGGCGTCGAGCCGCGAGACCGCTTGCGCCAAGTGCTTGGCCGCGAGCTGGCCGACGGCGCCGCGCCGTTTTCCTGGAACAAGGGCGAGCTGAAAGTCAGCGGCTTTCTCAGCAAGGCGCCCAGCTCGTTTTCGAGCACGCGCTATCTCATGGCTTACGTGAATCGTCGGTTCGTGCGCGACCGAGTGCTGACCCACGCGATACTCCAGGGTTACGAGACCCTGCTCATGAAGGGCCGCTATCCCGCCGCCGTCCTTTATTTGGCAATGCCATTCAAGGACGTCGACGTCAACGTTCATCCGGCGAAGCAGGAGGTGCGCTTCCGCCGGCAAAGCGAGATCCACGAGGCGGTGGCGGAGGCGGTAAAAGAAGGATTGCGGCGAGAAGCCAAAGGGCCGGCGCCGCCGCTCGCGCGGGGAGGCGAGGCGTTCACGACGGTGCGCGAGCCGGCCGACAATTACGGTCTCATGCCGTCCTCGAGCGGCTCGGCGCTCCGTTTCGGAGAGTTTCCCGAGTCTCAAGGCGAGGCGCGTATAGCGCGCGGCGGTTTTTTTTCGTCGCTGGAAATTTTGGGGCAGCTTCTCGGCTGCTATCTCATTTGCTCGTCGCCGCGCGGCCTGGCGCTGATCGACCAACACGCGGCGCATGAGCGCGTGGCGTTCGAGAGAATGCGGCATCAACTCGCCAATGGCGCGATCGAGCGGCAAAATTTGTTGATCCCGCAAACGCTCGAGCTGCCAGCCGGCGAAGCGGCGTTATTGGAGCAGCGGCTCGAGCTGCTCGATCGCGTCGGCTTCAGCGTCGAGCGCTTCGGCGCGAACGCCTACGTGATCCGCACGGCGCCGGCGCTGCTTCCGGCGGGAGATTACCGCGAAGCGCTCCGCCGCATGATCGCCGAAGTGGCGGATCTCGGCGCGAGCGAGGAGCTGCACGCGGGACTCGAAGAGAGATTGGCGACGATCGCCTGCCACAGCGTGATCCGCGCGCACCGGCAACTGGAGAAGGAAGAGATCCGCGCCTTGCTGGCCGATCTGGACCAAATCGACTTCGCCAGCCAATGCCCGCACGGCCGTCCGGTGCTGATCGAACTTTCCGAAGCGCAACTGGAGAGAATGTTCAAGCGCGTGT
>DASXRG010000086.1:0-31337 GCA_036506735.1 Binatia bacterium
CGCGCCGCCGGGCCGCGGATCGGATCGTCGAGGAGCTCCGGATAGCGCCCGCGGATCTCCCAGGTATGAAAGAACGGCGACCAGTCGATGAAAGGCACGAGCTTCGCGAGCGCGAAATCGCGCAGCGATCTCGTTCCGGTGAATTCAGGCACGCTGATGTGAGAAGAATCCCATTCGATGTGGAGTTTGCGCCGCCGCGCCTCTTCGTAAGTCAGCAGGCTGGCCGCCATCCGGCCCTCGTACGCCGTGCGCATCTCCTGCTGCTCGGCGCGGTTCTTTTCGGCCAACGCTTTCCGGCCCTCCGTGTTGATCAAGCTTCCGACGACCGGAACCGCGCGCGACGCGTCGAGCACGTGGATCGTTTCGTGCTCGTAAGACGGCGCAATTTTTACCGCGGTGTGCCGCTTGCTGGTGGTGGCGCCGCCGATCAGCAAAGGAAGACGGAGCCCGCGCCGGTTCATCTCGGCGGCCACGTGCGCCATCTCGTCCAGCGATGGGGTGATGAGGCCGCTGAGACCGATGATGTCCGCTTTTTCTTCGATCGCGGTGTCGATGATCTTTTCGGCGGGAACCATCACCCCGAGGTCGATCACGTCATAGTTGTTGCAGCTGAGCACGACGCCGACGATGTTCTTCCCGATATCGTGGACGTCGCCCTTCACGGTGGCGAAAACGAGCTTGACGCGCTTCTCGATTTGTTTCGCGTTTTTTTTCTCCGCTTCCAAAAAAGGCGTGAGATACGCCACCGCTTTTTTCATCACGCGGGCGCTCTTCACCACTTGCGGCAAAAACATCTTGCCCGAGCCGAACAAGTCGCCGACGACGTTCATGCCGTCCATGAGCGGACCCTCGATCACGGAAAGCGGCTTGCCGTATTTCGTCCGCGCCTCTTCGACGTCTTGATCGATGAAATCCGTGATGCCCTTGACCAAGGCGTGGGACAAACGCTCTTCCACCGTGCCGTTGCGCCAGGTGTCGTCCTTGACCACCGCCTTGCCCTGCTGCCGGACCGTTTCGGCGAACGTGACGAGGCGCTCGGTGGCCTCGGGCCGGCGATTGAGGAGCACGTCTTCCACCAGGTCGAGCAAATTCTTCGGGACCTCTTCATAGACCGCCAGCATGCCCGGATTGACGATGCCCATGTCCATTCCGGCCTTGATGGCGTGATACAGAAACGCCGAATGCATCGCTTCGCGGACGGGGTTGTTGCCGCGGAAAGAGAAGGAAATGTTGCTGATGCCGCCGCTGACGTGCGCCAGCGGCAGATTCGCTTTGATCCAGCGCGCGGCCTCGATGAAATTGACGGCGTAGTTGTTGTGCTCCTCGATGCCCGTCCCCACGGTCAGGATGTTCGGATCGAAGATAAGGTCCTGGGGCGGAAAGCCGACCTGCTCGGTAAGAATCTTGTACGAGCGTGCGCAGACTTCGATTTTCCGCTCAAAAGTATCGGCCTGGCCCCGTTCGTCGAAGGCCATCACGACGACGGCGGCGCCGTAGCGGCGCACGAGCCGGGCTTGCGCGATGAACTTCTCTTCGCCTTCCTTCAAGCTGATCGAGTTGACGACGCCTTTGCCTTGCAGGCACTTGAGCCCGGCTTCGATAATTTCCCACTTGGAGCTGTCGACCATCACCGGCACGCGGGCGATTTCGGACTCGCCGGCGATCAGCCGGAGGAATTTTTCCATCGCCGCTTTGGAATCGAGCATGCCCTCGTCCATGTTGACGTCGATGATTTGCGCGCCGCCCTCGACCTGCTGGCGCGCCACGCTCACGGCCTTCTCGTAATCGCCCGCCAAAACCAGCTTCGAGAAGACCGGCGATCCGGTCACGTTGGTGCGCTCGCCGATGTTGACGAAGTTGGATTCGGGCCGGACGGTAACGCTCTCGAGGCCGCTCAACCGGAGATAAGGCTCGACCACCGGCGGAACTCGCGGCGGCAGCCCTTCGACGGCCCGGGCGATCGCCGCAATGTGCGCTGGAGTGGTGCCGCAGCAGCCGCCGACGAAATTGAGCCAGCCGTTCTCCGCCCATTCGCGGAGCTGCGGCGCGAGGCTTTCTGGCGTTTCCGGGAAGCCCGTCGGCAGCAGCGGGTCGGGCAGGCCGGCGTTCGGATACGTGCTGATGTAAACCGGCGCGATGTGCGACAGCTCCTCGATCAGCGGGCGCATCTCTTTGGGACCCAGCGCGCAGTTCATGCCGACACTCAAGAGCGGCACGTGGGAAATAGAATTCCAGAAGGCTTCGACGGTCTGCCCGGTGACGCCGCGGTTGCTGCCGGGCTGAATGAAGGTGACCGACGCCATCAGCGGCACTTGAATGTTGCGGTTTTCGAGTAGACTCGCGATCCCAAAAAAGGCCGCTTTCGAATTGAGCGTGTCAAAAATCGTTTCCACCAGAAGAATGTCGGCGCCGCCGTCCAGGAGACCGCGCGCTTGTTCGTAGTAAGCCTGGACCAGTTCCTCGTAGGTCACGCCGCGCGTAGCCGCGCTGTGGACATCGGTCGAAATCGACGAGGTGCGGTTGGTCGGGCCCATCGCGCCCGCGACGAACCGTGGTCGCGTCGGATCCTTTGCCATCAGCAAATCGACCGCTTTCTTGGCGGCCCGGGCGCCCGCCAAATTGATGTCATAGACGGCCGATTCCAATTGGTAATCCGCCATCGAGACCGAGGTCGAATTGAACGTGTTGGTTTCGATGATATCGGCGCCGGCCGCCAAATACTGATAGTGAATCTCCGTTATGGCCTCGGGTTGAGTGAGACAAAGAAGATCATTGCACCCCTTAAGCGCTTTGGGATGGCCGGCGAAACGCTCGCCGCGGAACTCCTTCTCGCCGAATTTCAGCGCCTGGATCATCGTGCCCATGGCGCCGTCGATGACGAGGATCCGCTCGGAGAGAAGCTGCTTTAGGCTGTCGATGGTGTTTTCCATTTTAGTTATCGACGGGCGCGATGAATCGCGCCCCTACCCGACTTTTTTCCCGGCACGGTAGCGTGCGCGACAAAGATCTCCACCGGCCGTTTGCCGTTGCGCTTGACCTTTCCTCCCGCGTAGCTCCCCGTAAGCTCGAAATCCACCTCCGTACAGCCCGCGGCACGAAACCATTTTTCAATCGTCGATCGATCGAAGCCCAGCCAGCGGTGCGCCATCTCCTCCTGCATCCATTCCTGCGCGTGCGGCACAAGGTCCAGGAGCACGATCGAGCCGCCCGGACGCGTTACGCGGCAGAGCTCGCGGACAGCGCGCTCCGGGTGCTCCAGGAAGTGAAGCACCATGACGCAAAAAGCGGCGTCCACGGATTGGCGCGCGAGCGGCAGCTTTTCGGCGGCGCCGCGGCGAAATTCCACATTCGAGATCTCCCCTTCCTTGGCCAGCAGCTTCGCGCGCCTCAGCATCTCCGGCGAGAGATCGACGCCGACGACTTTCTTGGCGAACCGGGCCAGCTCGCGCGTCAGACTGCCGGTGCCGCAGCCGATGTCGGCCAGGACCAGATTGGACGGCAACAATTTCTCCAGAGCCAACGAGCTCAGCCGGTCGTCGAAACAGCTTTTGCGGATCCGCTCCCAGTCGCCCGCGATCGCCTCGAAGTAGCCGCGCGAGCGCTGCATCCGCTTCTGCCGGCAGCGGTCGAGGCGCCTCCGGTCCTCTTCGGCTTTCGGCAGATCGGCAAAGCCCGCCGTCGCCGAGTCGAAGAGCTTTTTCGCCGGACCCGCCATGTCGCGGCGGAGCGAGAAATAAACGTTCGTGCCCTCCCTCCGGTCGCGCACGAAACCCGCCTCCCGAAGGATCGCCAGATTGCGCGACACCGCCGACTGGACCGAGTCGACGACCTCGCGAATTTCGCCGACGCTCAATTCGTCTTCGGCCACGGCCGCCAGAATGCGCAGCCGGGTCGGATCGGAAAGCGCCTTGAATGTACGGACCCAATCCATTCATCGCAATATACAGATATTTTGATAGAAGATCAAATCTCCGGCCTCGGCTCGCAAAATTCCCGGCCCGATGGTATAGCCCTCCAAATGAACAGCCAAGCATTGTTGGAGATCATCCGGACGCGGCGCAGCGTCCGCGTTTATCAAACCGGCAAAGTCACCGACCGGCAGTTGGAAATGATCCTCGAAGCGGCTCGCTGGGCGCCCTCGGGCGCGAACACGCAGCCGTGGGAGTTCGTCGTGACGCGCGAGCGCGCCAAGATGAAGCGCGTCCGCCAAATTTATGATCGGGAGTGGAAACAGCGCAAGGTGGAAGACCCGGTCCATTACAAGGGACTCAAGAAGGATTACGTCGGCGACGTAAGCGTGCTCGTGCTCGCCTGCGCCGACCCGCGCACGATGCGCGTTTATCTCACCACGCGCCAGCCGGGCGACCGGGAAAAACTTTTTCAGGCCAGCATCGCCAACTCCGTCGAGCACATGATGCTCATGGCGGCGAGCATGAAATTGGGCACCGTGTGGGTTTCGGTGCGCGAGGAAGTCGAGCCGGAACTCCGCGAGTTGTTCAAGGTCCCGCAGCCTCTCCGTTTGCTATGGATCATGCCGATCGGCCACGCCAAAAGCTGGCCCAAGCCCAAGCCGCGGCGAAAAATCGCCGACTTCGCGCACTGGGAATTCTACAACGCGAAGAAGCTCAGAGTCGATTCCGAGATCCGCGCTTGGCCGAAAGCCTAAAGAACCGCCCGGCCGGGGGTTTCTCGGAGGGCCGATGCGCAGGACGATGAAGCATCAAGCGTAATACAGTTGTTCTCCTGAAATTCCCGTGCCGCGTATCGCCGCCCTATCGCATCGGCCCGGAGAGAGACCCGCGGCCGGGCGGATGGTAGACCTTTATGGCCGCCCTGCTAGATCGTCGAGATCTCGTACTCGTCGTGGCGCAGCCGCTCCGCCGCCTTGATGATGATCTTGTGATTGATCTCGCGCTCGAGGAAATCCAGGCTGTGGTTCTCTTCGTCGTAGAGGAAGTTGGCGATGTCGGGATGGAGCCGGACGACGATTCGCTTGCCGTCCTGCAGGTGGGTCTTTTCTTTCTTGATCGCCCTTAAAATTTCATAGGCGACGGTGACGTTCGATTTCACTCGCCCGTGGCCGCCGCAGTACGTGCACGGGCTCAGCAGCAGGTTCTCCAAACTCTCCCGGGTGCGTTGGCGCGTCATCTCGACCAGCCCCAGCTCGGAGATTTTTAAAATATTGGTCCGCGCCTTGTCCCGCTTGATCGCTTCTCTGAGCGCCTCGTAGACCCGCTTGCGGTTGCCCTCTTTTTCCATGTCGATGAAGTCGATGACGATAATGCCGCCGATGTTTCTCAGCCGCAGTTGGTGCACGACCTCCTGGGCCGCTTCGAGGTTGGTCTTGAGAATCGTCTCCTCCTGGTTCCTGCGGCCCACGAACCGGCCGGTGTTGACGTCGATCGCGGTGAGCGCCTCGGTGCGCCCGATGACGAGATAGCCGCCCGAGTGCAGCCAGACCTTGCTCTCCAGCGCTTGGGAAATCTGTTTCTCGACTCCGAAATGGTCCATGATCGGCTCGGCCTCGGTGTAGAGCGTGGCCTTGGATTTCAGCCGCGGCATGAAATGGCTGACAAAGTCCAGAATGCGGCGGTATTCCTTGACCTGGTCGATGTACACTTGATGGGTTTCCAAGGCGAAGAAATCGCGTATGGTGCGCGTGATGAGGTCGAGATCCTGGTGGATCAACGACGGCGCGCCGGCCGACTCGGCTTTCTTTTTGATCCCGCGCCAGAGCTTGGTCAGAAACGCCAGGTCTCTTTGGATCTCTCTTTTGCTTCTCCCTTCGCTCGCAGTCCTGAGAATGAAGCCTCCTTCTTCGGTCGTCATCGAGAGCGCGATCTCCTTCAGCCGCTTTCTCTCCTTGTCGTCCTCGATGCGCCGCGAGATTCCGACGTGGCTGACGCTCGGCATGAAAACCAGGTAGCGCCCCGGCAGCGAGATGTGGGACGTGATGCGCGCGCCTTTCGTCCCCAATGGATCCTTGGCGACTTGCACGAGAATTTCCTGGCCGTGGGTGAGCTGCCGTTCGATCGGCAGCCGTCGCGAAGGCGGCGCCGGCCGCGGGCTCTCGACGAGGATTTCGTTTTCCGATCCGCCCATGAGCGCTGCGCCGCTGTCGGGCGAATTGGAAAAATCGGAGACGTGGAGAAACGCGGCTTTGTCCATGCCGATGTCCACGAACGCGGCCTGCATTCCCGGCAGCACGCGGGCGACTTTGCCCTTGTAGATATTTCCCGCGATGCCCCTTTCCTGTTTTCGCTCGACCAGAAACTCGGCCAGGTCGCCGTCCTCCACGATGGCGATGCGAGTCTCCTGCGGCGTCGAATTGATGTAGATGTCCTGCTTCACGAGCTTGCGTTATCTGGAGGACGCGTCCGTAAGGAGGGGAAAATTGGCGGGATCTCGCCTCAACATTGGAGATCCAGTAGCACTGCTTTTATCAGCTTATAGTCTAAACCAGGTGAAATTTCAAGCAATAAAGGGCCGCCGTGTTTGACTTTGCGCCCCTGGGCCGCTATCTTCAACAAAATATAACTTCGAAACGGCAAGGCGGATATGGACCATACGTTGTCGATTCCCACCTATTCGATTCTCAATACCAAGGTCCTGATTCTTAATCGTTCCTATCTGCCGATCCACGTCACCTCGGTCAGACGGGCTTTTACGCTTCTCTATCAGGGCATCGCCCGCGCCGTGAACGACCAGTATCAGACGTTCGATTTCGAGAGTTGGAGCCACCTGTCGGTATCGGTGCACGATGATTCGATCGGCCTGGTGAACGGCATCATCCGCGTGCCGCGCGTGATTCTGCTCGTCGGTTACGACCGCGTTCCAAAGCGCCAGGTGCGGTTCAGCCGGTACAATATTTACGCCCGCGACAAGCTGACTTGCCAGTATTGCGGGCGGAAGCTGCCGCGCTACGAGCTGAACCTGGACCACGTGGTTCCGCGTTCCCGTGGCGGCACCTCGACCTGGGAAAATGTGGTCTGCTCGTGCCATGAGTGTAACCGCCGCAAGGGCGGCAAGACGCCGCACGAGGCCGGGATGGCCCTATTACACCGGCCCTACAAGCCGAAGTGGACCCCGTTCATGCAGGAAACGTTTAATCTCGCGCGCTATCGGGAATGGCTCCCCTTCCTGAATGCAGTGGATGTTTCGTATTGGAATACCGAACTGCTGGAATAGCTCGGCACCCGGTCCGACCTCACACCGCTACGTCAAGCCGAATCCGCCCAATATCTTGTGGGTCCGAGACCCACCATACCCCGTATATTGTAATTTTTCTTGACACCCAGCGGGGCTTGGGATAGGAAGTAGACATGCGCCTCAAAAGCCTTGAAATGCTCGGTTTTAAGTCGTTCGCGCAACGGACCGTTGTGCAGTTTCCTCCGGGAATCAGCGCGGTTGTCGGCCCCAACGGCTGCGGCAAATCCAACATCGTCGATGCGCTGCGTTGGGTGATGGGCGAGCAGAGCGCGCGCCACTTGCGCGGCCACATGATGGAAGACGTGATTTTCAACGGCAGCGACAGCCTGGCGCCGACAGGGATGGCGGAAGTCTCCCTAACTTTAGACAACGAGGACGCGCGCGGGCCGGCGGAATACAGCGGCTTCAGCGAGATCATGATCACCCGGCGACTTTTCCGCTCGGGCGAATCCGAATACGCCATCAACAAGGTTTCTTGCCGCCTGAAAGACATCATCGAGTTTTTCCTCGGCACCGGAGTCGGCAACAAGGCCTACTCGATCGTCGAGCAGGGGCGCGTCGATGAGATGGTCAACGCCAAGCCTGAAGAGCGCAGGATGATCATCGAAGAGGCGGCCGGAACCAGCAAGTACAAAGGCCGCAAGCTCATCGCCGAGCGCAAGCTCGAACGGACGCAGGAAAATCTGCTCCGCGTGAGCGACATCGTGCGCGAGATCGAGCGGCAAATCCGCAGCATGGAGCTGCAGGCAAAGAAGGCGGAGCGCTATCGCGCCATCAAGCAGGAGTTGAAACAGAAAGAGCTGGCCTGGGCCGGCCTGCAGCGGAGCGGCCTCGAGCAGGAGATCGCGGGCCACGAGGCGGCGTTGAAGGACGTGGAAGACCGTCTTATCGAGCTCTCCGCCTCGCTCAACGCCAAGGAATCCGAAGCGGAGTCGGTCCGTCTCTCGCTTTTGGAAACGGAGCGGGCGATCGCGCTCGCGCAAGAGACGGTTTATCAGCGCAAGATGCAAATCCAGGGCGACGAGCAGCGCATCGAGTTCCTGAAAAAAGATCGCGCCGAGCTGGCCGAGGACGAGCGCAGCGCGGCCGAACAATTGTCGGAGATTCGGCAGAAGCTCCACACTTTGACCGGCGAGATCGAGGAGCTGCGCAAGGCCCGCGAACACTTCGTTCAGCTCTCGCTTTTCGAAGAGACTTTCCTGCGCGACAAAGAGACCGAGCTGGAAAACCTCAAGCTCGAGATCCGCAACCTCCAATCGTCTCTGGAACAAGAAAAGTCGTTGACCATCGACCTGGCCGCACAAACGGCGCACCTGAAGAACGATCTGCTCGCCAAGGAAAAAGAGCAAAAAGAAATCGAGGCGGAATGGGCGCGCAACCGCAGCGAAGACTCCGCCACAGCCGGGTCATTGGAATTGTGGCGCGAAAGAAGGCGGCAAAAAAAGACCGTGCAGAACGCCGCGTCGGAACGCGCGGGAAAATTGGCGCATCAAAGCCGTCAGATCGCCGAGTCGATTCAAACCTGGCGCGCCGCGCGCGACGAGCAGGAGAAAAAAATCGATCTTCTCAAAGGCAGACTGCAAGAGCACAGCTCCCGGCTCGCCTCGCTCGAAACGTTGCAGAAAAATTACGAAGGATATCAGGAAGGCGTCCGCAGCATCATGCTCAAGCGCCAGCGAGAGTCCGCCTTCGACGGAGTTTACGGGCTCGTCGCCGAGGTGATCGAAGCGCCGCAAGCGTACGAGAAGGCGCTAACGGCCGTCTTGGGAGATCGACTCCAATACGTCATCGTGCGCAGCCACGAAGAGGGCCTCGAGGCGATCGATTATTTGAAGCGGGAATCCTCCGGTCGCGGCAGCTTCATTCCGCGCGAGCTGTCGCGCCGGGAGCATAAGGCATTGCCGATAGGGGAACCGGAAGTGATGGCGCCGATGATGGAAGTGGTTTCGGTCAAGGACGAGTTCAAGCAGATCGCCGAGTATCTCCTGGCGAACGTCGTCATGGTGCGGGATTTAAAGTCGGGCCTCACTTTGTGGAACCGGAACGGCTTCACCTGCACCCTCGTGACCCCGGAGGGCGAGGTGATCGATCCGATGGGAGTCGTGACCGGCGGCAGTCTCGACGGCCTGGAGAGCAATTTCCTCTCGCAGCGGCGCCAGATGAAAGAATTGGACGGCGCGATCACAACTCTGCAGTCGCAGCTCCAGACCGAGGAACAAGAGGCGGCTGAGCTTAAGGCGCGGATCACTGAAGGTGAGGCAAGCCGTTCGGGATTGATCGAAGAAGGCCACCGCGTCGAGTTGGATCGCGTGCGCCTCGAGCACGAGCTGCTGGAAGCCGAGCAAGAGATCAAGCGCCTGGAGGAGGCGCGCCAGGCGCTCGCCGAAGAGCAGGCTCATCTCTCCGGTACCCTGGCGCAGCTTGAAGACGCGATGCAAAACGTCAGACGGGGAATCGACGATCGCGGCAACGAGCGGGAAGCCCGGGAAAAAACCCTGACGGAAAAGCAGCAGTCGCTGTTGCGTTTGGGCGCGGCGCTCGAACGGCTGGATGCCGAGACCACCGAATCGCGCATCCGCGGCGCGACCTTGAGCGAGAAGAAAGAGCACGCGCATCTCGACCTGGAAAACCGCCTCGGCCTTCAGCAGGAGCTGTCGCAGCAGATCCAATCCGACGAGGCGCAACTCGCCGAGCTGGATCGCAAACGAGATTCTTTGAGCGAAGAAATCCGCGGCGCGGAAAGCTCGTTCGAGGAAGGAAGAAAAATCCTCACCGGATTGGAAGAAGAGCTGGAAACGGCGCGGCGAAAATACCGGGATATTTCCCGCGCGCTGACCGAAATCGACGAGGCGATCAAAGAGCTGCGGCCCTCGGGACAGGCCTGCCAGGAGGAGAAAACCCAGCTCCAGATAACGCTCTCGGAAAAGCGATTTGGCCTGCAGCACCTGTTCGACGGCATCCGGGAAAAATACGATCTCGATCTCAAAGAGGCGGAAATAACCGTGCCGGACGGAGCGTCCGCGGAAGCGCTGAAGGGAGAGATCGACGATCTGAGGACGCGGCTGGATCGGATGGGCGAGGTCAATCTCGCCGCCATCGGGGAGTTCGAAGAGCTCACCAGCCGCTTCGAGTTCTTGAGCCAGCAAAAGCAGGATCTGGAAAAGTCCATCGCCGATCTGCAGCAGACGATCGCCAAGCTGAACCGCGTCTGCCGGCTCCGCTTCAAAGAAAGCTTCGAAGAGATCAACCAGAAGTTCCAGGAGATCTTTCCGCGCCTGTTCCGCGGCGGCAAGGCGCGCCTGCTCTTGACCGACGAGAACGATTATCTGGAGACCGGGGTCGAGATCGTGGCGCAGCCGCCCGGGAAAAAGCTGCAATCGATCACCTTGCTCTCGGGCGGGGAAAAAGCGCTCACGGCGGTGAGCCTGCTGTTCGCGATCTTCTTGACCAAGCCCAGTCCCTTCTGCTTCCTCGACGAGGTGGACGCGCCGTTGGACGACGCCAACCTCGACCGCTTCAACGAGATGATCAAGGAAATGAGCAGCGTCTCGCAATTCAGCGTGATCACGCACAACAAGCGGACGATGCAGGCCGCGGAGGTCCTCTATGGCATTACCATGGAGGAGCCCGGCGTCTCCAAAGTCGTCTCGGTCAGAATGAACTAGGAAACCGTCCGCAGTCAGCCATCCGCAAAAAACTTCGATCAGCTTCATTCTTCAATTTCCATTTCGTTGTCCCGCTCGCTTACAAGTGATAAGAAAGCTCTGCTAATCCAAAATCGAAATCCAAAATCCAAAATTAATCATGGCGTCCGATTCTTTTTTTCAACGGCTGAAGACCGGCCTCACCAAGACCCACGAAGGCTGGGTGCAGAAGCTGGAAGGCCTCCTGCAAGACAAGACTTGGAACGAGGAGAGCCTGGCCAACCTGGAGGAAATTCTCCTGTCCGCCGACGTGGGCGTCAAGGCGACGCAGCGGCTCTCCGACGCCGCCAACTTGTACGTGAGAGGAAAGACCGTGCAGGAACTTTTTGCGTTTCTGCAAAGGGAGATCGTTCACATCTTAAAAGAGCTCCAGCAGAAGCCGGCAACGCCTCCCCTTTCCCAGTCTCCCTGGGTCATCGTGTTGTTAGGCGTAAACGGCGTCGGCAAGACCACCACGATCGGCAAAATGGCCGCGCGATACCGGCAACAGGGGAAAAAAGTTCTCCTCGTCGCCGCCGACACTTTCCGCGCCGCCGCGGTCGAGCAATTGGAAATTTGGGGCCAGCGGACCGGCGCCGACGTGATCAAACAGCAGGCGGGCTCCGATCCGTCTGCGGTCGTGTTCGACGGCATCCACGCGGCGAAAAAACGCGGCGCCGACGTGATCTTGATCGACACCGCCGGCCGGCTGCACACCAAAGTTCACTTGGTCGAAGAGTTAAAAAAAATCCGCCGCGTCATCGCCCGGGAGCAGCCGGGCGCGCCGCATGAGACCTTGCTGGTTCTCGACGCGACCACCGGACAAAACGGCTTGCAGCAAGCGCGCGTGTTCAAAGAATCGACCGACGTGACCGGGATCGTGCTCACCAAGCTCGACGGCACGGCCAAAGGCGGCGTCGTGGTCGCGATTCAGGAAGAATTGAGAATCCCCGTCCAATACATCGGCGTCGGCGAAGACGTGGACGACTTGCAGCCGTTCGATGCCGACGTCTTCGTCCGGGCGCTGTTTGAAAATACGCGGTAACGGCGGCTTTCCCCGGGCTCAATGAACCTTGACTTGGTATGGCGAACAGTCTAATTTGGATTATCGAGAGCATTTCGCATGACACCCGAATCGGCGGAAATCGCGCAAGAGACCGGCAACCAACCCGGCTTGAAGCTGACCGACCAAGCGATCAAACAGGTCAAGACCATTCTGGCGCGCGAGCAAATGGAGGATTACGGCCTGCGGGTCGCCGTGACCAGCGGCGGCTGCTCGGGTTTTTCCTACGTGCTCGATTTCGCAAAAGAGGCAAGACCCGACGACCTGGTCCTGACGATGGACGGGCTTAAGATCTACCTCGATCCGGCCAGCGGTAAATACTTGGCCGGAACGGTCATCGATTATGTGAACACGCTGCAGGAGTCCGGCTTCAAGTTCAGCAATCCCAACGTCAAAGGCACCTGCGGCTGCGGCACGTCTTTCTCAGCATAAAAGCTGCCGGCGATCGGCTGTCAGCTAAATACTTTAAAAATTTCTCTTAATCTTTTCGCTGGCGGCTGAAAGCTGACAGCTTCTTTGCTTGGTATGAAGGCCGTTCAAATTCACGAGCACGGCGGCATCGAAACGCTGCGCTACGAGGAGGCGGCGACGCCGAAGCTTGCGTCGCCCACCGAGGTGATCGTGCAGCTCAGGGCTGCGGCGTTGAACCACATCGACCTCTGGACGCGCCGCGGTCTCACGGGAATAAAACTCGAGATGCCGCACATCCTCGGCGGCGACGGCGCCGGGATCGTCGTCGAGATCGGATCGGAAGTCACCCAGGTCAAACAAGGCGACGCGGTCTGTCTCTACCCGGCGGTCGGCTGCGGCCAATGCGAGTTTTGTCTCACGGACAGGGATTTTCTGTGCGTCTATCTCCGCGTGCTCGGCGAGAGACTCAACGGCACCTACGCCGAATACGTCAAGCTTCCGGGACAAAACTGTTTCCCTATCCCGCCGGGATTTTCCTTCGAAGAGGCCGCGGCGTTTCCCCTGGTCTTCATCACGGTCTGGAGAATGCTCGTCACGAACGCCAATCTCCGCCCCGGCGAGCAGATTCTGATCCTGGGCATCGGCGGCGGGGTGGCGACGGCGGCGCTGCAGATCGCCAAGCAGATCGGCGCGCACGCGATCGTCACCTCGGGCAGCGACGAGAAGCTCGAAGCGGCTAAGAACTGGGGCGCCGACCACGGCATAAACTACCGCAAGAGCGATTTTGCCAGGGAGGTCCGCGCTTTGACCGACAAGCGCGGCGTCGAGGTCGTGGTCGATTGCGTCGGCGGCGAAGGCTGGTTGAAAAGCCTCGCGTGCCTGGTCAAAGGAGGCCGTCTGGTGACCTGCGGCGCGACGGCCGGATCTTCCCCCCATACCGACCTGCGGCGGATTTTCTGGAACCATCTGAGCATCTTCGGCTCCACCCTGGGAAGCCGGGAAGAATTCCGCCAGGTGGTGAATTTCTTGTGCCGCTCGAAAATCCGGCCGATCATCGATCAGCTCTTTCCACTGAAAGAGGCGGCGGCGGCGCAGCAGCGCCTCGAACGCGGCGAGCAATTCGGCAAGATCATCCTGCAGATCGCGGATTAAATTGTGGACAAAATCGCAGCAACAAACTATTTTGTATGCGGGTTATAAGCGGGCAGGCGAAAGGACGCCGCCTAAAAACTCCCAAGGGCCGCGAGCTGCGTCCGACTGCCGATCGCGTCAAGGAGGCGCTGTTCAACATTCTTCCCCACGATCTCTCGGGGCGGAGAGTACTCGATCTCTACGCCGGCACGGGAAGCCTTAGTTTGGAGGCGTTGAGCCGCGGGGCCGAGGCAGCCGTGCTGGTGGAGATTTCGCGCGACGCAACGCAGGCGATCGAGGAAAACCTCAGGGCTCTCGAATTTACGGCAAGGTCGCGCGTCGTGGCCGGGCCGGTCTTCCGGTCGATACGCACCTTGGGCCGCGCGGGAGAGCGCTTCGATCTTATTTTGCTCGATCCGCCTTACGACAAAGAGCTGGTCGGAGAGACTCTAAAGGCGATCGCCGCGGAAGGACTGTTGGCGGAATCCGGTGTCGTGGTCGCGGAGCACAGCGTGAGAGAAAAGGTCGCAGAGCGGTACGGTGCGCTCGTTCTTACCGACCAGCGGCGCTATGGCGACACGCAGCTTTCGTTTTTCACCGTGAGCAAAGAGGCCGCCGAGAAGTGAAACGCTTTCATTCAGGCGGATCAAAAAAAGCCCAGCTGCGAAGCGGCTAGTCGCCCGTCCGGGGGTTTCTCGGAGGGCCGATGCGCGGAACGAGGAGTCGTAAGCGTAGTTTAAAAGTTTTCGTAGAACTCTCGTGCCGCGTAACACGGACGTATCGCATCGGCCCGGAGAGGAACTCCCGGACGGGTTGATGGTAGATGGCTTTTTTCAGCGGCCTGCAAGGAGTAAAATGGCGAAGACGAAGATTGCAATCTATCCCGGCTCTTTCGATCCGATCACCAACGGGCACGTCGACGTGGTGAAGCGCACCTTGCGCGTTTTCGACCGCGTGGTCGTCGCGATCGCGCGTAATCCGGACAAGGACGATTCGCTGTTCACCCTGGATGAACGGCTCGAGATGATCCAAGACGTTTTCGCCGGGCTCGGAAGCCGCGTCAAGGCGGAGAGCTTCGACGGCCTGCTGGTCGACTACGCCAAGAAAAGCGGGGCGAAGGTCATCATCCGCGGGCTGAGAGCGGTCTCCGACTTCGAGTATGAATTTCAGATGGCGATGATGAATCGCGAGCTCGAGCCCGGTCTCGAGACGCTCTTCATGATGACCGGCCAGGACCATTTTTATATCAGCTCGCGTCTCGTCAAAGAGGTTGTGAGCCTTGGCGGCGACATCTCCGGACTGGTGCCGCGGATCGTGCAAAAACAATTGAAAGAGAAATTCTCGTAGGGGTTTGATTACCGATGAAGTTGAGCAAGCGCACCGAAGCATTAAAGCCGTCCGTCACTTTGGCTTTGGCGGCCAAGGCCGCGGCCTTGCGCGCGCAGGGAATGGATCTGGTCGGCTTCACCGCCGGCGAGCCGGATTTCGACACGCCCCAGCGCATCAAAGATGCCGCCGTCCAGGCGCTGAAAAAAGGCATGACCAAATATACCGACGTGCGCGGCATCGAGCCGCTGCGCGCGGCGGTGGCCGAGAAGTATGCGAAAGACTATGGGCTCAGCTACGGCAAAGAAGAGGTCCTCGTGAGCTGCGGCGGCAAGCACGCGCTCTACAACGTGTTTCAAGCGATCATCGACCCGGGCGACGAGGTCGTGATTCCGGCGCCGTACTGGGTGAGCTATGCCGACATGGCGCTGCTCGCGGGCGGAGTTCCGAAAATCATGCAGACCAAAGAGCCGGACGGCTTTCGCATCACGCCGGAACAACTCAAGGCCGCGCTCGGTCCCAAAACCCGCCTCTTCATTCTCAACAGCCCGAGCAACCCGACCGGCGCCGGTTATTCGCGCGACGAACTTTTGGCGCTCGCGCGCGTTCTGGAGCAGCATGATTGCCTCATCATCTCGGACGACATCTACGAGAAGATCGTCTACGGCGACTTCCGCTTCCACAACATCGTCGCGTTGGCGCCGGGATTGCGCGAGCGGACGGTTATTTTCAACTCGATGTCGAAAACCTACGCGATGACCGGCTGGCGCATCGGCTTCGCGGTCGGGCCGGCCGCGATCATCGCGACCGCCGGCAATATCCAGAGCCAGAGCACGTCGAATCCGACGTCGTTTGCCCAGGCCGGGGCCGTCGAGGCGTTGACCGGCCCGCAGGACGAGGTCGCCGCAATGGCGCGCGAGTTCCACAAGCGGCGCGACGCCATCGTCGCCCGTCTCAAGGAGATGCCCGGACTCACCTGTTTCAATCCACAGGGCGCGTTTTATGTCTTCCCCAACGTCCGGGCGCTATTCGGCAAAAAAGCCAACGGCAAAACGCTCGCGACCCCGAACGACGTCGTCGAATATTTTCTCGAAGCGGGACGGGTGCTCGCGGTTCCGGGCGAAGACTTCGGCTCGACCGAGAACATCCGGATCAGCTACGCGACTTCGATGGAACAGATCGAAAAAGGCTGCGACCGGATCGAGGCCGCGGTGAAGAAGCTCGGCTAGGCCTGTTCACATTCAAACCTTGGGTCGCTGGCCGGTTTTTTTGTAGCGGAAATAATCGCTGAGAATTTGTCGGTGATCGAAGACGATCGACGGCGGCAGGTTGTCTTGGCGGAAGATTTGCGCGGTTTTTGCGTCGTCGTCGGCTTTGGGAGTTCCTTGGGCCGTGGCGATATAAACGGTGGAGATGGTGTGGAAACGCGGGTCGCGCCGCGGGTCGGAATAGGTATGAAACTGCTCGGCGAGCTGCACGTCGAGCGAAGTTTCCTCCTTCGCTTCGCGCACCGCGGCTTGCTCCAGACTCTCGCCGTAGTCGACGAACCCTCCCGGAATCGCCCAGCCGTGGGGCGGATTTTTTCTCTCGATCAGGACGATGCCGCCGGCGATCTCGACGATGATGTCCACCGTCGGCAAAGGATTCTTTCGTTCCGGCTTCGACATCGCCGCTTAACTTGACTCCGTGTCGGTCGCGATGTAAACGTATTTCTTTACAACTTATCGCGGGGTGGAGCAGCCTGGTAGCTCGCAAGGCTCATAACCTTGAGGTCCCGGGTTCAAATCCCGGCCCCGCAACCAAATTTTAAAAAGGGGCCCCCGCGGCCCCTTTTCCTTTTCTAAGATGACAACTCACAGCTTTCCACCGTAGACTTTCTCGAAGAACCCCTCGCTCTCGAGGACCTTCAGCAGGCTCGGATCGACGATCTCCTCGGCTTTGACCGACGCTACTTTCGGATTCTGCTCCGCAACGTATTTGAGAACCGTCCGGGTTCCTTCCAGCGTGGGATAAGGCTTCCGGTCCAGCTCCTCCTGCGCTCCCAAATAAAACTCCTCCGCATCGTCCACTCTGGCGAGCCGCAAATTCTTCGCGATCACTTCCTTGACCGCCTGCTTGTTTTCCTTGTTGAAGACGTACGCGTAGCCTTCGATGACCGCGCGCGTGAAGCTCTCGGCGACTTTCGAGCGGCCGGAAATGAAATCGCGCTTCGCCGCAAGGACCGTGTTCTGGTAAGGAATCTTGGCCTGGTTGAGATTGAGCAATCCGGTGTAGCCCTTCCCGAGCATGATTTTCGTCGGCAGCCGCTGCAGCATCGCCGCGTCGAGTCCCCGCGCTTCCAGCGCCACCATGCGCTCGGGGTCGAGGCCGGTCTGGAGGATGGTGATGCCGTCCCGCTTGGCGTTGAGCCCGAGATGTTCCAGCGCGATCAGCGCGGATATGTGCGACGAGCCGCCGAAGCGCGCCGTGCCGAGCTTTTTGCCGTGAAGATCGGCGGCCTTTTTAATGCCGGGCTGCGTCACGAGCGTGAAAGGGGACGTGTTGCTGAGACCGAGGAACATGGCGACCTTCTCGCCACCGGCAACCAGACTCACCAGCGCCGCCGGAGCGTTGGCGGCGATTTGAATTTCCCCCGCGGCCAGCATCTGCGCGACGAGCGCGCCGCCGCCCACGAAAATCATTTGGACGTCGAGGCCGTATTTGTCGAAAATCTTTTTGTCCTTGGCGACCCAGAGCGGGGTGTTGTGCGGCGTCGCGGTGGAGACGGCGATTCTTACCTGCTGCCTGGATGTTTGCGCCGGTGTCGGCGCTGCGGCCGCCAATATCCCAAGAAAAAATGCCATCGTGAACCAGCGCGCGCTCATCGGCTTGTCAATCTCCTTCCAACGATTCACCGGCGACTGGTTCCGCTGCCGCCGCGGTTTGGACCTGAACTTCCAAGGCGCTCGGCGATATAACCGCCCAGGGCGCCGGCCGGCACGGGGGCGACGGCCGAGACGACCAGGTACCACTGGGGCGCCGAAACGCCGCCGCCGGCAATGGCCTGCTCCAGAGCCGCCACGACCAACGAGCCGACGCCGACGAATGCTCCGTGTTTGATTCGGAGCACTCCCGCCCGGCGCCCTGCCACGTATCCACCGAGCACGGTGCACAGCGTTCCGATCGCCATGCCGATCTGAAGACCTTCGGGCGAGGCGAGAAAGTTCCTGATCGCTTCCTCGGTAACTTCACCCTGGCCCGAGAGTTGCCGGGAAACAAAAATTACGATCCATGCATACATGGCCACATACGTCGCAAGGGTATCGACGACGACGCCGGCCAGAATCGGCGGAATTTTAAGCCCGCTGAAAATGCCGCCGGCTTCCATCCGGCCCGGAATGTTTCGAGGCGGCTGTGATGGCTCCATGCTAAAGCTTCTCCGACCAAAAAAATCCGCAGTATTACACTCTCATTTATTTCGGCCCCTGCCAATACGCCCGCATTTCGCCGCGCTCCGCCAATACCGATACCGCAAAACCCGCGGCGACGGCCCAGAACGCCGACGTGATGCCGGCGAAGCTGAAAGGCGTAGCCGCGACGGCGAAGGCGACGAGCGCGCCGAATTTGAGCCGCCCGCCGAACGCCTTTTCAAAGGCTTCTTGCAGCGACGACAGAATCGCCAGCCCCGCCAACGCCACCACGTACTGTTTCGGCACCCACGCGAGAAACGACGTCACGGTGCTCGCCGCCAGCGCCAGAATCAGCATCGATAGTCCGGCGGTCACGCTCGCGGCGTAGCGGCCGGCGACGGGTCCGGCGTCGGGAGCGGCGACGATCGCCACCGCCGTGCGGCCGACGATCGCCGGACATCCTCCAAGCAGCGCATTGACGACGGAGCTGAGGCCGACGGAAATCGTGACCGGCTTGACCGGCACTGGACGAATTTACTTGCACCGGACTGTTGACGTCGCCCCCTGCGACGGATGAAAATAGCGTCTTACCCGGGTTGAAAGCAAACCCGTTCCGATCTTGTGCCTCTACCGCACGGCATGGCTAAAAAATTAAAATCGAACGACACCCTGCTGGCGCGCGTCATGCCCTTCGGCCTGGGCCAGGTCAAGCCGCATCACTTCCGCGAGATGGCGGCGGTGCTGTGGGAAAACAAGACCGAGCTGCCGTACGCGTGGAACATCCTCAAGCACGGCGTCTGCGACGGCTGCTCTCTCGGCCCGCGCGGCTTGCGCGACGACGTCATGGACGGCATTCACCTCTGCACGACGCGCCTCAAGCTGCTCCGCGTGAACACGATGGGCGCGCTCAAACTCTCGGCGGTCGGCGATGTCGAAAGACTCCGGCGTCTCGGCCCGGAGAAACTCCGCTCGCTCGGCCGGCTTCCCTTTCCCATGATTCGCCGCAAGAGCGACAAAGGCTTCGTCCGCGTAACCTGGGACGAGGCGCTGGAGCTGGTCGGCCAGGCGATACGCCGCAGCGCGCCGCAGCGCATGGGTTTTTTCGCGACTTCGCGGGGCGTGACGAACGAAGTCTATTACGTCTTTCAGAAGCTCGCGCGTACCCTCGGCACCAACAACGTCGATCTGTGCTCGCGCCTCTGCCACGCCGCGAGCCTCTATGGATTGAAAGCCACCCTGGGCGTCGGCGCGCCGACCTGCTCGCTGTCCGATTTCATCGGCACGGATCTCCTCGTGATCTTCGGCTCCGACCTCGCCAACAGCCAGCCGGTGACCACGAAGTACCTCTACTACGCGAAGAAGAAAGGCACGCGCGTCATCGTCGTCAATCCGATGCGCGAGTACGGCCTCGAGCGCTACTGGGTGCCGTCGGTGCCGGTGAGCGCGCTGTTCGGCACCAAATTGATGGACGATTTTTTTCAAGTCCGCGTCGGCGGCGACATCGCCTTCATCAACGGCGTCCTCAAAGCGCTGATCGAAATGAACCGGCTCGATCATGATTTTATCGCCGCGCACACGATGGGCTTCGACGAGATGAAGGCGACCGTGCGACAGCAAACGTGGGAGTCGTTGGAGCGCAGCTCCGGCTTGCCTCGGCTCCAGATGGAGCGCTTCGCGCAGATTTATTCGCAGGCAAAGAGCGCGGTCTTCGTCTACAGCATGGGGCTTACGCAGCATGAGTTCGGCGTCGAGAACGTCAAGTCGGTCGTGAACCTCGCGCTCGCGCGCGGCATGCTGGGGCGGGAGAAGTGCGGCATCATGCCGATCCGCGGCTACAGCGGCGTTCAAGGCGGCGGCGAATGCGGCTGCGAGCCCGACCGCTTCCCCGGCGGCTTCGAGGTCAATGAGCAGAACGCGCGCCGCTTTTCCAATCTCTGGCGTCATCCGGTCCCGTCGACGCCCGGTCTCCGAGTTCCGGAGATGATCGAGGCCGCGCACCGCGGCGAGCTCGATCTGCTCTATTCGATCGGCGGCAATCTGCGCGAGAGCATGCCCGACCGCGCCCACGTCGCCGAAGCGCTCGCGCGCATTCCGGTGCGCATTCACCAGGATATATTTTTGAGCGGCTCGATGCTGGTCGATGCGCGCGATCTCGTCGTCATCCTTCCCGGCCAGACGCGCTACGAGCAGCGCGGCGGCGGCACCACGACCAGCACGGAAAGAAGAATCCGCTTCTCGCCCACAATTCCCGGCCACAGCGTCGGCGAGTCGCTGCCCGAATGGGAGATTCCCTGTCTCGTCGCGCGCCGCGCGATGCCCAACGGCGCGCTGTTGTTTCCCTACGGAGGTTCACAGAGCATCCGCGACGAGATGGGCAGAGTCATGCCGCTCTATCAGGGAATCGAGAAGCTTAAAACAGAGGGCGACTCGCTCCAGTGGGGCGGGCCGTATCTGTTTAAAGACGGAAATTTTTCCAACCTGCCCGAGGGGCGCGCGCTTTTCAGCGCGCTTGACCCGCCCGAACGAATAGCCTCCGACGGCCGTTTTTATTTGACCACGCGCCGCGGCAAGCAGTTGAACAGCATGACGTTCGGCTCGACGGACCGGCTCACGGGCAGCACGCGCCGCGATACTATTTTTATTGCACCCGAAGACGCGGACCGTCTCGGTCTCGCCGACGGCGCGCAGGTGCTCATCCGTTCAGAGACCGGTGAGATGACCGGCGTGCTTAAACTTGCTCCGGTAAAATCCGGCACGCTCCAAGCGTATTGGCCGGAAGCGAACGTTCTGATCGCGCGCCGCACCGACCCAATTTCCGGCGAGCCGGATTACAATACGGAGGTGCAGATCGAGAAGTTGGACCGCTATGAATAGCGACAACGGCTGCGCGCGGACAGGCCTCTCCTGCTTGACCGACGAAGAAAGGAGAGGGACGGCATGAAGACAGCCAAAGAGTGGATTCCGCTGGCGTTGTCCATCCTCGCTTTAGCTGTCTCTATCACTTCCTTTTACGTCACCTCCCTAAGGACGGCTTATCCTTACATCAGGATTGGATCTCCTTTCCACATTTACCATGAAGCGCTGACCGGTTCTCCTTCTCTTGTCATGGCGGTAAGTATATCCAACTCCGGCGCTCGTCTGGTGACTATCGAGCGCTTGGGTGTCTTGGTAAGAAAGCAAGGCGCGAATGACGGATACCTGTTGGTGCCGTTCGCCTTTCAAAAGATCAACGAGAAGGGCGACTTCCAGAACGATTCTCTGGCCGGCCCTATGACGGTTTCCGGCGGGAGCGAGCTGACCAAGCAAATATTATTCACTCAGGCCAACGGGCCGGATACCGACTATTCGTTGACCGTCCAGGGCAGGTACGAGCTGACCCTGTTTTCCTGGCTTTCCGGCGCCGATTCTCCCAGAGCAGTGGACAAATTCGAGTTTGATATCGATCAGGTGTCCGCGAATAAACTTTCTCATTGGAGAGATCTGCAGGTACCCAACTCCGTCCCGATCGAGCGACAAAAATGGAACGATTGGCGCCCCGGACGAATCGAGGATATTCGAAAGTTGACCAAGTAGTCCTCCCGACCGCTTCGGGTCCTTCAGACAAGACGCTTGAATGTCGTCAGTGTTCGCGGCGTTCGTTCGATACGTTCCTCCTCGGCTCGCGGGACTCCCATAGAGTTTTTCAACGACCGGCGAAACTGATATCTAAGAAGCCATGTCCGATCTGAACGACCCCAGAGTATTCTTCGCCGCCGAGCGGACCCTCCTCGCCTGGACGCGCACGAGTCTCGCGCTGATGGCGTTCGGCTTTGTCATCGAGCGTTTCGGCTTGTTCGTCCACGTCCTGATGCCGATCGAGGGACGGACCTTGCAGAGAGACGCGTCGTTCTGGGTGGGCGTGGCGTTTATCGTGCTCGGAGCGGTCGTGGCGGTTCTCTCGGCCATGCAGTACCGGCAGGTGATCAAAACGCTGAAGCCGGTGGAAGTCCCCGAAGGCTATTGGATCAACCTCGGCATGTACAGTAACCTGATTCTCGCCTGTTTCGGCGTCGCCATCAGCATCTACTTTTTTTCCGGGTTGCGGTGATCCGGGGTTGGGTATCGCTCGAGTCGAACGTGCCTGGGAAGCCCGCACGGAGGCATCGCGCGAATGGCCCGCGTTAGGCCGCGCATAATGTTGGATGATCACCGTCGGGAGGCAACATGAATATCGAGCCCGTTTTGAAGACGGTCCAGGTGCTCACCGTGGTCGTGGCTGCGGTCATCAGCATTTGGAGCTTTAACGCGACGCGCGAAAAAGAAGCGGAAGCAAGAAGAGCGGAAGCGATGAAACCGCTCGTCGAGCTGCGTCAAAAGCTTTACGTGGAAGCCGCTCGCGCCGCGGCCGTTTTAGCCGATCCCGGCGTGTATTCGAAAAATGAGATTCTGAGCGCCCGAAAGAGATTTCGGCAACTTTACATCGTCGAGTTGAGCATGGTCGAATCCGGACAAGTGGAAAGTCAAATGGTCGATTTTGCCAAGATCGTCGATCCCACGCTCACGAAGCTCACCGAGGCCCAGCGAGCGGCTTATAACCTCGCGCACGGTCTGGCGAGCTCCTTTGTCGGCTCTCAGGAACGTCGATAGATCGGGCCAACCGCGCGCCGGACGGCCGAAGCTTCCGGCCCGTGGCAATGCGTCTCAGCAGCCGGCTAACCAAGCCATCTCACCGCATCTGGCACACCACGTCCACCAGCGCCGGCTTGCCTTCTTTCACGACTTTGATCGCGTCGCGCAGCGCCTTGGCTAAATCTTTCGGCTCGGTCACCGGGCCGGCACCCCAGCAGCCATAGGTGCGCGCCATGGCGGCGAAGTCCACGTTCGGATCTTCGATGCGGATGCCGATGGTTTTATTTTCCACCGGGCGCTTGCGCGCGATGGCGATCCTCTCCTGGTGCTCTTCGTCGTTGAAGTAAGATCGGTTGCTGCAAACGACGATCAGAAGCGGAATCCGATGGTGCACCGCGCTCCAGAGCGCGCTGACCGTGAAGAGCAGGCAGCCGTCGGGCTGGATATCGACGCAGAACTTCCCCGAGCCTTTGTGCGCCAGCGCCGCGCCGAGCGACGCCGGCAAGCCGTAACCCAGGCCGCCGCCTTTGTACTTGCCGAGAATCTGGTTGAACTTCGTCGCGGGCAGGTAGAGATTTTCTTTTCCCGGCGAGCTGCCGTTGGTCAAAACCCAATCCTCGCTTTTGAGCGCCTCGGCCAGCTCGGCATAGATCCGCGTCATCGCGATCGGCTTCTCCTCCCACTTGGTCTTCAGTTCTTTTGCGAGCGCGGCTTTCTTCTGCTCCTGAACCTTGCCCCACTCGGCGCGCCGCTTGTCGATTTCGCCGCGCGCATCGCCGAGTTTTTTCTCGGCCTTCAGGCGGCGCACCAGCTCGGGCAGGAAAACCGCCGTGTCCGCCATGATCATGAGATCGGCTTCTCTCAATCTATTGAAGTCCGTCGCCCAGGCGCGCACGAGCAAATCGTCCAGCGCGACGTTGACGATCTTCGCGCTCGCGGGCATCAACTGAATCGGCCGGCGGTTGCCTCCCTCCTGCGCCCGCTTGGTCGTCGCGCCTTCGAGATCGGGAACGTCGAGCGCCAAAACGAGATCCGCCTGCGGAATGACTTTATCGGCCTGTCCGGTCAGATTCAGCGGATGCTGCACTGGAAAATTGAACCGGCCGAACTGGTCGAGCACCGGCGCCGCGAGCAATTCGGCCAGCTCGCCCAGCGCTTTGAAGCCCGCTTCTTTCCTCCCGACCCAGTCGGCGAGAATCACCGGCCGCTTCGCCGCCAGCAGGAATTGGATCGTCTTCGCGAAGCCTTCTTCCGGCGCCTGCAACGGCAGCGGCGCGGGATAGCGGTCGAGCGAGACATTCGATGCCTCGCCATCGAGTTTTTTCTCCTGCACGTCGCCGTCGTAGCAGAGGTAGACGGGTCCTTGCGGATCGGTCGTGGCCAGGCGGTAAGCGCGAATGAAAGACTCGGGCACCGCCTCGACGCTCGCCGGCTGGTCGTCCCATTTGCAGAAGTCGCGAACCAGGTTGCCTTGCACGTTCGCCGTATGAACCCAATCGATCCATGGGCGGCGGTTCGCCGTATCCATCGGGCCGGTGCCGCCGAGAACGATTACGGGCAGCCGATCGGCCCAGGCATTGTAGATCGCCATCGACGCGTGCTGCAGGCCGACGACGTTGTGCACCGCCGCGGCCATCGGCTTCCCTTTGGCGCGGGCGTAGCCGTGCGCGAAGGCGACCGCGATCTCCTCATGGTTGCAGAGAATGATTTCCGGCGCGCGGTTGCCGCCGTAGTTGACCAGCGAATCGTGCAAGCCGCGGAACGTGGCGCCGGGATTGATCGCGATGTACTCGATCTCGAAGGCTTTGAGCAGGTCGACGATCACGTCGGATCCCCATTCGGCCCGTGGCTTCTCGACAATTCGCGCTGCTTTGCTCATGAAATGGTTCCTTTCGGCTGGTTCGATTCTTTGCCGAAACATATTCCAGGAATGCCGGCGTGACAAGAGACGCGACCGTCTCTCCCCTGGATTGACGAACTTCGCGCCAGGAAGTAAGTTCCGCGGAGGAGGCTTCATGAAAAAAGAAAAACTCTACGACGACCTCCTCGCCGCCATCGAAGCGGACCGCGGCGACCTGGTCGATCTCTGCCTCAAGCTCGGCAACACGTCGAGCTTCCATGGAAAAGAAAGACCGGTCGGCGCGGCGGTGCTCGCGTGGCTGAAGGAATCCGGCGGCATCGACGGCGCGCTCCAGTTCATCACCGAGGAGAGCGTCAACGCGGTGGCAAGGATTCCCGGCAGCGGCGATGGGACGAGCCTGATATTCAACGCGCACATGGATACCGGACCCGAGCACGGGCCGGACGCGAGTGAAGCCGATAAGAAGATCGAAGGCGCCTGGACGGAGGGAGAGCTCATCTTCGGCCGCGGCGTGATCAACGACAAGGCGCAGCTTTGCGCGTTTATGATCGCGGCGCGCGCGATCAAAAGAGCCGGCATTCGCCTGCGCGGCGATCTCACGATCACCGGGGTCGCTTTCGAGACCGGCGGGCCGTCGGTGGATGAATATCAAGGCATCAATCATCCCGGCGAAGGCTTCGGCACGAAATGGGTCGTCGATCGCGGCGTGACGGCGGATTTCGCGCTGGTCGGCGAGACCTCCGGCTTCGGCATCGTGCGCGCGGAGTGCGGCGCCGTGTGGCTCAAAGTGCGCGTGAAAGGCCGAGAGGTCTACACGCCGCGCTTCGAGCGCGGCAAGTCGATCCAGGAAAACCCCAACGCTTTCGCCAAAGCGGCGCACGTGATCCTCGCGCTCGAAGAATGGGCCGTCAATTACCAGGAAAAAGAAAAATTGGAGTTCGAAGGCGGCGCGATCATCCCGAAAGCCCAGATCATGAACGTCCGCGGCGCCAAAACAACGGAGGGCGTAAGCCAGGCCAGCCCGTTCTGTGACATCTACATGGACATCCGCATCGTGCCGGGGAAAAAACCCGAGGCGGTCAAGAAAGACGTCGAGCGGGCCGTGCGCGCCTCGGGTATCGAGTGCGAGGTTTCCGCGTTTCAATACTCGCGCGGCCACATCGCCGAGCACGCCGACGAATTGATCGCCGCGATCACGGAGGCGCACCGCTACGTTTTCGGCGCCGAGCCGCCGCTGCCGCCGTCGGCGGAAGTGAGCATGTGGCGCGATCTGAACGTCTTCAACGAAGTCGGCATCCCGTCGGTGTGCTACGGGCCGCCGCGGCAGCGCGACCCTTACAGCGGCGCGGGGAATCGGGCGATGAAAATTTCCGACCTTGTGGCGGCGACGAAAGTGTACGCGCTGACGGCGCTGCTGGTCTGTGGTATTGAGTGATAGGTACGGAGCTGCTTATCGCAGCCGGAATTCAAAGGAGGATGGACGATGGCGATTAAAATCAAAAGAACCGGACATCTCGTTTTGAAGGTGAAGGACCTGGAGCGCTCGAAAAAGTTTTTTACCGAGGTCCTGGGATTGCCGGTGGTCGGCGAAGCGCCGAAAGCCGGCATGCTCTTCTTCAGCCCCGACGTGGAAGCGAACCATCACCTGTTGGCGATCCGCCAGGCGCCCGCAGGAGCGCGCATGCCGGAGGCCGACGACGTCGGGATGGAGCACGTCGCCTACGAGCTCGGCTCTTTCGCCGAGTTGCAGGAAGCGTATCGCATCTTCAAAGCCAACAACGTGAAGATCCGCCAAGTGGTCTTTCACGGCATCGCCAAGAGCATTTACTTTTACGACCCGGACGGCAACATGCTCGAGGTCTACTGCAACGTGCCGCCGGACGAATATCGCAAGACGGTCAAGAATCCCTACGGTCTTTACGGCGACATCTCGGCCGAGCTCGAAGGCAGAGAGCCGCAGAAGCCCGGGACCGTGGCGCCGTAAACGTTCACAGAGGTCAGCGCAAAGCGAGCGCGGCGCTCGCTAAAATATTTTATTCAATGCGCAGGGACTTCATCAGCTTCAAGAGATATTTCGCTTCGAGCCCCAGCACCTTGGCGGCGGCGGAACGGTTGCCCCGCGTTTTGGCAAGCGCTTTCACGATCAATTCTTTTCTCGCGGCATTGATACCTTCACGATAGGAGTAGCCGTCAAGGGATGCGGTCGGACTTCCGGCGGCGATTCTCGCCGGCAAGTCTTCCACGTCGAAGGTCGGCCCGGAGCCGAGCACGACGGCTCGTTCGATGACATTGGCAAGCTCGCGGACGTTCCCGCGCCAGTCGTAGGCCACGAGCCGTTTCATCGCGTCGTTGGTGATTTCGCCGACGCTCTTCCTGGTCGCCGCGGAGTGCTTGCGGAGAAAATAGCGGGCAAGCGCCGGGATGTCATCCTTTCGCTCTCTGAGTGGCGGGAGATTAATCGCGATGACGTTGAGACGGTGGTAGAGATCTTCGCGGAACAGTCCCTCCTTGACGAGGCGCTCCAAGTCGCGGTTCGTGGCGGCGATAATTCTAACGTCAACCGAAATCGTCGTGACGCCTCCGACGCGCTCGAACTCCCGTTCTTGCAGGAACCTCAACAGCTTGGCTTGAAGCTCCTGGGAGATATCGCCGATCTCGTCGAAGAAGACGGTGCCGCCGTGCGCGACTTCGATCTTGCCCTTCTTGCGCTGCTGCGCTCCGGTAAAGGCCCCCTGCTCGTGCCCGAATAGTTCGCTCTCCAAGAGCTCCTTCGACAGACCCACGGAATTGATCGCGATAAAGGGCCTATCTTTTCTTTCGCTGCAGCCGTGAATGAACCGCGCGAAGACCTCTTTGCCGGTTCCGCTTTCGCCGAGCAGCAGAACGGTCGCGTTGCTGCCGGCGGCTTTCTTGGCCAGATCGACGGCCTGCTTCATTGCGGGACTTTCGCCTACGATCAAGTGATAGCGTTGGCCCAACTCCTCGGCGAGAATTTGAACTTCTTGCTTGAGCCTCCCGCGCTCCAGCGCCTTCGCCACGACGAGAGCGATATGGTCAGGCTCGAAAGGCCGGGTGATGAAATCGTACGCGCCCGCTCTCATCGCCTCGACCGCGCGCGCGACGGTTCCGTACGCCGTTATCATCACGACGGGCGTGTCGTCCTCCCGCTTGCGCAGCTCATTCAGAACATCGAGGCCGCAGAGATCGGGCATCATGTAGTCGAGGATGATGAGATCCGGCCGGGAGGACTCGACCTTTTTTAATCCCTCCGAGCCGTTGGCGGCGGTGTCCACGGCATAGCCTCTCTGGGCCAATTCTTGGCCGAGGATTTTCCGATTCGACGATTCGTCGTCGACGATCAAAATCTTGTCGCTCATCTTTGGGTTCCTTCGCTCTCTTGCTCAAGCGGAAGCGTGACCGTAAAGGCCGATCCTTTGCCGGCCTCGCTCTCGACGGCGATTTCTCCGTCGAGAAGCTGAACGAACTTCTTGACGATGGCCAAGCCGAGACCGGTGCCGCGATATCTCTTCGTGCTCGAGGAATCGCCGCGGTGAAACTCCTCGAACACCTGCGGCAAATCTTCTTGGCGAATGCCGATTCCGGTATCCGAGACCACCAGCTTGAGCGCTCCGTTCAGCTGCGAGGCGGAAACTCGGATCTCGCCGCGCTCGGTAAACTTTACCGCGTTGTCCAGGAGGTTGAGGACGATCTGCCGCAATTTTTCGCGATCGATGCGCACTATCGGGATGTCGGAGGCGATTTCACGCACGAGGCGCACGCCGTCGAGCTTCACGGTCGATTCGATCGTCGAGACGGCGCCGTGGATAACCTCGTCGACCTTGACCGGTTCGAGGTGCAGTTCCATCTTGCCCGCTTCGATCTTGGCGAAATCGAGCAGGCTGTCGATCAGATTGAGCAGTCGGTCGGCGTCGCTCAGCAGGTCCTGAAGATTCTCTCTCTGTAGAGGAGCGATTTGGCCTTCCGTTGCGCGCAGTACCAAACGTGCATAGCCGAGGATCGCGCTTACCGGAGTGCGCAGCTCGTGGTTCACGTTGGCGAGGAACTCCGACTTGAGCTTGCTCGCTTCCTCCAGCTTCTCGTTCGCCGACGTGAGCTCCCGTGTCCGCTCGGCCACTTTGCGCTCAAGTCCCGTATACGCCTCCCGGAGATGCGCCGCCATCTGGTTGAACTCGTCCGCGAGAATCTCGATCTCGTCGCCGGTCTTAATTTCGAGACGGGCGCTCAGGTCACCGCTGCCGATCCGCTCCACTCCCTGGCGCAGCGTTTCAAGCGGGCGAACCACGCGGCGGGCCACAATAAAGCTCGCCAACAGAGCCACGCCGAGCCCGACCAGCAATAGGATCGAGGTGCGCAGCAACGACGCGTAAATCGGCGCGTAAGCTTCCTTCGTCGGCCGCTCGACAAACACCGCCCAGTCCAAATTCGGAATGATCGCGTGCGAGCTAAAAACCTTTCCCCCTTCCGTGTCGTACGCTACTATCGCCTTTGGCCTCGGTGCGTCCGGCCTCGATTGAAAGGCTGCTTTTACTTGAGGAAGAGGTGCGAAATTGCGTTGCTGCAAAACCAAACTGCTCTTCGAGTGGGCGATGAGATCGCCAGTGCGAGTCACGACATATCGGTAACCGGCCCCTCCAACTCTACCGGCGGATACTACGTCTAAAATATCTCTCAAGCTTGTCTCTGCCTGAAGCACACCCACGACCTCGCCCGGCAAGCGCTCAATAGGAACGGCGACGGTGAGATACGGATCGGAATCACGGAAGTAAACCGTGCCAAAATAGGTTTGCCCTTGCTTCGATTGCTGAAAGGCGACTGTTTGAGAAAGATCCCTCTTGAGCTGCGGCGCGACAGCGCGAAAGCGCGAGGCCTGTACCCGTATGACGCCACCGCCATCCAAGACTAAAGCCTCGGTGACGGCGGGCGCGAGAAAAAGCAGCCGCTTCAATTCGAACTCATATTCTTTCGATTTTTCCGGCGAGCCGATGTCGGCGCTCTTTGTGAACGCATTCATCGTCGTGGCAATGTCTTGGATAAATCGCTCGATCTGAAACGCCCCTCGGGATGCGGCCTCTTGCTGTGCCAGATGAGCTTGCTCCAGGCTCTCGCTGTAACGAAAGTAGATTTCCAACAGGCCGGCTGAGATCAGACCGCCGGCGATCAAAAATGCGGATACGAAAAAATACCTTCTGACCAGGCGCCTGCGCCCTCCGCTCCGGAAACTCCGGACGAGAGATAATGGTCGAACTTTCACTTATCGTGAATCCAAAATCGGCAATCGAAAAACCGAGATCATCTAATCACTCTATCCGCCCAAGCCAGCACGCTGGGTGGTACGACGATGCCGATCTCCTTCGCTGTTTTAAGGTTGATGACCAGCTCAAACCGCGTCGGTGTTTCCACCGGCAATTCGGCGGGCTTGGCGCCTTTTAAGATCTTGTCCACGACATAGGCTGCCCGCCGCGTCTGCTCATGGCGGTTTGCCCCATATGCCATCAGCCCTCCCGCTTCCGCGAAGTCGGCGCGCCAGAAAATCCCGGGAAGGCGGTTCTTCAATCCAAGATATGCGATCTCGCCCAAGTTTTGAACAAGGACCGGAGCCGGCAGGATGACAAAAGCATCCGCTCGTGCCGCGGTTGCGGACTTGAACGCCCCTTCCAAATCGCGCTGGTTTTCGACCGTCAGCGGTTGAAGTTCGATTCGCAGAGACCGAGCCGCAATCTCCACATTATTCCAAGTTGGCGCTTTGCTGTTTCCTTTCCGATCCCACAGAACTGCCACCCGGCTTGCTCCTGGAATGGTTTCTTTTATCAGCTCCAGCCACTTCCCGCCCAACTGCGATGCCAAACCGCTGACTCCCGTGACGTTCCCGCCCGGCCGCTCCAGGCTTGCGGTAAAACCCGTTATAGCCGGATCGCTAGGAAAAGTAATGACGATGGGAATAGTCTTGGTGGCAGCTATGGCGGCGTATATCGCTGGCGTGCTTAGGACCACGATGACGTCAACCTGGAGCCGGACCAGCTCGGCAGCGATCTCAGGAAGTCTCGATTCGTTCCCAAAGATATACCGAGGCTCGACGATGATGTTTTGCCCCTCAACATAGCCAAGCTCGCGCAGACCTTGCCGGAACGCTTCCAGGTTATGCGAGCGAGGATATTGGAGATCGCCGAAGATGCCGACGCGGGGAACTTTCGTCGTCTGCGCTTCGATGGGCCGCTCGGTTAAAGCCAGAAACGTGATGATTACGATGAGCGGAAAGATGACTCGCATTTCTCCTCCGGCCGGCACACCTATATCACGGAACAGGCGCTCCGAGCCAAAGCCAAGTAACAAAGGATATGCCAATCCTGAAGCTTGAACGCTGGCCTGATAACATGAGCGGTTAACAAGCAAATTTCTTCGGAGCCTCCTACTTCGGACATGCGCCGCGGAAAAGATGGTGGCATTTAACACACCCATGGTGGCGAAAAGGCCACCGCTTTTTACAGTCGAACGAACACCCTCTTCAAACCCCTCTCACTAACTCAACGACTTAACCGCATCGTCTGCGCTGGCATTGCGGTTGCTCATAGCGTTAACGACATGCTGCAAAACTTTGTATACGAATGGAGGTCACATGAAGCGAAGAGATTTTTGCA
>DASXRG010000087.1:0-22120 GCA_036506735.1 Binatia bacterium
AAAATCGAAATGGTGCTCGCCGAACCAGAAGCACTCATAGCCGAGCGTTTCGGCCCACTGCGCCTGCTCCACGATATCCGCGTAGTAATCACCTGGACTCTTGTTAGCTTCAGGATGGTAGTCGCCGATCACGAACATGCCGAACTTCATCTTCACCTCAGTCTTTCACTCGCTTGCGCGACCGGGCTCCACGACAGCCGTGACGGCGAGAGCAGACCTGTTCCATTCCCAGAGGATGACGAGCAGGCCGACGGCAAGACCGACGGCGTCAACAACCAGCGAGGTTCCACTCCACTTGGGAAGAAGCAGGAGCAAGGACGCGAGGCCGAGCATGCCGCATTTCCACCAACCGAGCGGGCGAAAGAGGTAGCCGGCGCAACCGGCGGCGAGAAAAAAAACTCCGAGAGACGCGGTCAGGATCGCCAGAATAATTTCCGCCGCCGTTCCCACGAGGATCAAAGCCGGGTGGAAAGCGAACACGAAGGGAACGATGTAGGCGGCGATCGCGAGCCTCATCCCGGTCCAACCGGTCCGCCAGAAATCCGCCTTGGCGATCGCCGCCGCGACGTAGACCGGCAAGCAATCGGGCGGCGTGATCAGCGAGATCATGCCGAAGTAAAACAGAAACAGATGCGCCGCGAGCGGCGGGATTCCGACCTGCACGAGCGCGGGCGCGGCCAGGACGGCGAGCATGATATAGACGACCGTCGTCGGCAAGGGCAGGCCGAGAAATAGGCAGCCGAGCGCGGTGAGCGTGAGGAGGAGCAATGCGTGTCCGCCGGAGATCGTCACTAACAGCAGAGAGAGTTTGAAGGCGATGGCGGAAAGTTGAAGCGTGCCGATCACGATTCCCGCCAGCGCGACGATCGTCGTGATATCCAACATGGTGCGGCCGGTCTCTTCGACGCTCGCTAAAATTTTCTTGAGCGACGGGCGGGTTTCTTTTTTGAGCGCGCCGACGGCAAAGACGGCGATCACCGCGGCCATCCCGGCTTTGCCCGCGTCCCAGTCCTTGAACATGAGAGCGTAGACTAAAATCGCGAGCGGAATGAGAAAGACCCAGCCGCGGCGCATGACGGCGCGGAATTTCGGAATCTGTTCGGCCGGCAGGCCGGCCAGGCCGTTCTTCGCCGCTTCCAAGTCGACCTGGACGAACAGCGCGAGGTAGTAGAGGCAGGCGGGAATGGCGGCCGCCAGCGCCACCTGCCCATAGGAGATACCGAGAAATTCGGCCATGAGAAACGCCGCCGCGCCCATCACCGGCGGCATGATCTGGCCGCCGGTCGAAGCCACCGCTTCGATCGCGGCCGCCATGTGGGCGGCGTAACCGGTACGCTTCATCATCGGGATGCTGATCGCGCCGTTCACCGCGACGTTGGCGACCGCGCTGCCCGAGACCATGCCGAAGAGGCCCGACGACACGATCGAAACTTTGGCCGAGCCGCCGCGATAGCGTCCCATCGCGACCAAGGCGAGATCGATCAGGAATTTGTCGCCGCCGACGGCGTAAAGCGCCTGGCCGAAAAAGATGTAAGCCACGAGAATCGTCGCGGCCACGTCGAGCGGCACGCCGAGAATGCCGCCGGCATCGAGATAGAGGTAGGTGGCGATGCGCGCCCACGACGAGCCCTTCGCATACAGCAGGCCGGGAAACACATAAGCGAACTTGGCGTAGAGAATGCACGCCAGAGCGACCCACGCCAGCGTTCCGCCGGCCACGCGCCGCGTGGCTTCGAGCACGAGCAGGACCGCGACTCCGCCGAGAATCCAACGATCGGGAGAAAGTACCCCGAGCCGGTAGGCGATGATCGGGTACATGACGGCGACGTATCCGCCCACGGCGAGACCGGCCGCGGCAAAAAGCCAATCGTGCCATGGGACGCGATCGCCGCGTTCCTTCGACGTTGCTTTGACGCCGAGAAAAACGCTCGCCAGGGCCAGCGCCAGAAAGAGACCGAGATACTGTTGGTTGAAAAACGCCCAGGGCAGGCTGTGGTGAATTCCCAGAGCCCAGAACGATCCCAGGATGGTGATGCTCGAAAGCAGCGCTCGCGAGAGAGCGCGCGCCGCTCCGCTCAGAGATCTAAACTTCGAAGCGGAAGAGAAATCGTCAGACACGCGTCGCTCGTTGAGAAAAAACCGCAAGTCCTACGGATTCAGCGCCAGCACTTTCTTCTGCGCTTCGTCCATCTTGGCCGACCAAACGCCCTTTTCTTTGTAAAACTTGATGGCCGCCGGATGATACGGAATCGTCACGTCGTCGGCGGCCGCGCGCTCGTGCGTCCACTCCTCAAAACCCGGATGAAGCGGCTTCAACTGCGCGGCGTTGTCCCACAGCGCTTTGAGCACCGCGGTCACCAGTTGATCGGAGGCGGCTTTATGCGTGGCAAAATAGATGTCGTAGGTCTCGAAGCACGTTTCCTCGATCACGCCCGTCGAAGCGCCGGCTTTCAACTTGGTGGGGTAGTAACCCGGCACGGCGGCGCGAATGCGTTTTTCGCCTTCCGGCGAGCAATCGATCGAGACGTAACGCACGCCGACCGCCGCGTCCGCCTCCTTCATCTTCGCGGAGCCGAGCGCGTGCGTGCTGACATCCGCGCGTCCTTGGATGAGCGCGTCCATGCCTTCATTGACCGCCGGCACCGGAACGACCTTGACGTCGTTCCAAGTGAGCCCGCCGCTCGCCAGGATGCCGAACATGTTGTACCAGACGGCGAGATGCGCGGGATATTCGCCGGTGACGCGCTTCCCCTTCACGTCGCGAATCGTCTTGATCGGGGAATCCTTCCTGACGACCGCGGAAGTGCGAAGTGGAGAACCGCGCATGACCAGCCGGGTATTGGGCGTGTGTGGAAAAGGATTTTGGCCGCCGACCTGGAGTTTCGGCCCCGCGTAGGCCATTCCCATATCGACGCCGTTCACGAGGCCGAAGTCGAGCTCGCCGGTGTCCACGAGGGGAAGAAAAGTGCTGGTGCCCGTGTAAGGCTGGACCGAAACCTGGACGGGCGTGGCGCCGCTGACCACTTTGGCAAGCCCGCCGGCGAGCGAATAGAAGAGCGTGCCGGGCGTGTTTGTCCCCATGGTGGCCGACCGGGGAAGCTGCTGCGCCTCGGCTCCGATGGCAATCAATAAAACCGACAAAGCAACGACGACTATGCGGCGCATGGGTCCCCCCTTTTTCGATGCAATATTTTGTGGCTCTTCATGTCGTGGCGAGCTTCGAGATTACGTCGCGCGGCAGAAATTTCTTATTGATGAGCTTGTATCTGAGCGCCACGTCCCTGATCGGCTGCAGATCCGATTCGACGATCTTTTTTTCGAAAGCGGACAACGTAACGAGCTTCATCACGTCGGGAGCGAGCTTGGTGTACTTCGCGATCGCCGCCCGCGCTTCTTCGAGGTCCGCGTTGTGCGCGTCGACGCCCCGGTTCCAGGCGGCGACGAACGCTTTCACAGCGTCGCCGTTTTTCTGAATCCACGCGTCGCTCGAAAAGAACGAGGCGATCATGAAGCGCGGCGCGATCCCGCCCGCCGCTCGGCCGAGCACCCGCGCTTTTTTATTCACCTCCGACGGAACCGTCATCCAGGGCTCGACCGCGACGAACGCGTCGATGTGCTTCTGCATCAGAGCCGCCTCCATCTGGGGGAAGGGAATCTCCACCCATTTCACTTTGGACGAGTTGCCGCCGTTGTGATCGATCCAGTGTTGGCCGATGGCTTGCGTGATGTTGCTCAAGGTGTTGGTCGCGATGGTTTTGCCGTCGAGCTCCTTGGCCGACGTGATCGGCGAATCGGCGGCGACGAGCACGCCGAACACCTCGTTCGTGCCGCGCTTGGCGATCGCGCCGTTGACGATGAAGCGGTGGTCGAAACCTTCGAGATGCGCCTGGAAAAGCGAGACCACGTTGGACCAGCCGATATTGAGCGCGCCCGACGCCAGCGCCGGGGCGATCGCCGCGCCGCCGGCCATCGGCACGGCATTGATGTCGAGACCGGCCTCTTTGAAAAAGCCCTTCTGCTGCGCGATGAAGAAAGGCGAGAGGTCGCCGATCGGTATCGTGCCGACTTGGAGCTTGGTCTCGGCGGCGAGCAAATCCATCGGCAGTAATGCGGCTCCCGCGGCGGCCAGCGTGCCGCCGAGAAACTGGCGCCGCGTCAAAGAATTTATATCGATCCCTACGGTGAGCTTTCTCATTGGAGCCCTCCTCGAATCATCCAGCATTCTAGGATCAAAATTACCCGGCCCGCAAGACGCGGCTCATGCTCGACCGCGGGCGCTACTGCGGCGGAATATTTTCCGGGACTCGGTTGCTGATCGGTTTGATCGTTTTCAAATACCTGTAGATCGCCCGAACATCCTCTTCCTTCATGTTCTTGTAGGTGTCCCAGGGCATATCGGAAAGGTCGTACCGGGTGCCGTCCGGCCGGATCCTTTCCTTGAACGCGCGGACGAACTGCTCCTCGCTCCAATTTCCGATTCCAGTCTCGGCGTCCGGCGTAATATTTTTAGGATAATACTTTGCGCCTTTGGGTCCGGGAAAACCGGCGACCTGCGGCGGTCCGGCTTTTACGCCGGTGAATTTCGCCGGCACTCCGGAAAGATAAAGATTCATGTCGGAGTCGCTCGGCCCTCCCGGTCCCAGCGGCGTGTGACAGCCGATACACTCAGCCAGGTGATTGACAAGGTAACCGCCTCGCTCCACGTAACTCTTTTGTTCCCAGTCTTTGGGCGGCGACTCCTGGGAAAAAATCCTCCCAGCCGCCAGGATGAGAGCGCCCAGGAGGCCAAAGCTCAGCGCGAATCTTTTCATCTTCATCTCTGCTATTTGTCTGCGGGCACGTTTGCCGGGGGCCGGTTCCGGATCGGCTTCAATGTCTTCACGTAGGCCCAGATCGCCCTCAAATCCGAGTCGGTGATCGCCTGGAAGCGCGACCACGGCATCACCGGATCGAGAATCCGCCCCTCCGGCGTTCTTCCGGCCGTCATCGCGGCACTGAAATCCGCTTCGCTCCATTTGCCGATTCCGGTCTCGGGATCGGGGGTGATGTTGCGGGCGTAGAGTTTTTTCCATTGCGGGGTGGTCCATCCGACGGTCGGCGGGTTGCCGAAGGGCGGCGGATTGGGCGGCGCTCCGGCCATAAACAGATTTGCATTGTTGGCGCCATCCGGGTTGCGCGGCGTATGACACGCGCAGCCCTGAACCGCGGTAAAAATATATTGGCCTCTGGAGACGAGATCCTGCGGGGTCTGCGCTACGGCCGGTCGGCCCGGCGCGAGGATCAAAGCAAAAAAGAGCAGCAAGGTGAGAGGCATGGGATTTACTTTTTACCGTTTTATCACGGGAGCTGCTGCGTCGGTTTTCCCGTCGTCAGCAGTTGATACGTGGATTCGATGATCGCCATGAAAGTGGGTCACAATCGCCCAGCGGATCGGTTTGTCGGCGACTTTACGAATGCGCTCGACGAAGATCCTGGCCGTGGCGCGGATGCTGCCGGGTATCGACCACCAACACGCCTTCTTCGGTCACAAGAAACGCCGCATTCGACGACGTGTCGTCGTAGAGGAAGTAAAGATCGGGCGCGACTTGTCTCAACGTAGTCGGCGGCGCGACGCGTTGTTCCTGCGGCGACAATCCTTCCATGTGGCCGGCGATTGCCGGCGAAACAAAGAGAGAGGCGAATAGAATGGCGGCCGAGAGAACAATCCACGATAGCCCTGGACGATCGCTCTTCATCGTCGATTCCCCTTTCGAGGCCGACAGCTACCGCAATATCGGCTTTTCTGTCAAGCCGAGAGGTGATGAGAATCGCCGCTCTTGACAGCAAGCAAGCCCGCCGAATAGATATTAAAACGATTCGAAGGAGAAGCGATGGCGTTATCCAACCGGACAGGCGCGCCGGAGTTCGATTCCGCCGAGCTCGATGAGCTCAAGCAGAAGCTCGTCACCGCCTGCCATATTCTGGATCGCGAAGGTATCACCGACGGCTACGGTCACGTCGCCGCGCGCGTGCCGGGCGCTAATGCCTTTTTGACGATCGCCAACGTGAGTCCCGGCTGCGCGACGGTCGAGCGTCTGATCATGCAGGACTTCGCCGGGAAATATCTCGGCGGCGCGGAGACGCCGCCGAACGAATGGCCGATTCACGCGTGCGTGTTCAAGGCGCGGCCCGACGTGATGAGCGTCGCGCACACGCATTCGGTCTGGAGCACGCTCTTCAGCGTCCTGCCCGTGAAGCTCAAGCCGCTGCACCACTACGGAAAATTTCTCTCGGCCGACGGCCCGCCCGTATATCAAGGTGTGGGACTGGTGCGCACGGTGGAGCGGGGCGCGGAGTTGGCGCGAACGTTGGGCCAAGGCCCGGTCGTTTTGATGCGCTCGCACGGCGACACGGTCGTGGGCGACGGCATCGAACAGGTCGTCCAGCGCACGGTTCGGCTGGCCAAGCTCGGCGAGCTGGCGCATCTCGCGCTGCTCCACGGTGAGCCGCGCTACTTGAGCACCGAGGAGCTGGCGACCTTCAGCGCCGACGAGCGTTTCCCGCTGCGGGGTTGGGAATATTTCGTCAGCCGATTGAAAAATCGGGATTAGGATTTCGAAAGGAAAGAAAAATGGCCACACAGCCCAATGCTGTTCCATCGCAAGAATTCGTCCAGCAGCTCAAAAAAGAGATTCAGGCTTTTCCCAAGATCCGCATCAAGCATCCGTTTTTAAAAGCCGTGTGCAACGGCACGGCGACCATGGATCAGATCCGCGCCTGGGCGATCCAGGACTATCAGTTCCGCGCCGCCGTGCCGCGCATCGCGCTGCTGCGTTACCTGGCGTGCAACGATCCGGAGATCGCCCAGAAACTTTGGGGCGTCGTCGAGGAAGAGACCCGCGGCATGGACACCGGCACCGCGGGCCACAACCAGCTGGCGATCCGCTTCGCCGAGTCGATCGGTCTCACGCGCGCCCAGCTCGAAAACGCCGAGCTGCGCCCGTCCACCGCGGCGCATCTCTACTACGTCGAGTTGATCATTCACACCTTGCCCTGGTTCGTCGTCATGGCGATCCAAATCGGCGCGGAAGGAACCTTCGGCCCCGCGGCGGCGGCGCTGGGCCACGGGTTCATGAAAAATTACAACATGAAGCCGGACGCCGTCCAGTTTTTCACGGTCCATACTGAAGCGGACGAAGAGCACGGCAGCCTGGCCGAGGAAATCGCGGTCCGCTACATCACCTCGCCCCATCTGCAGGAGCTGACGCGGAAGCATACGTTTCGCCGTATGGAGCTGTTATACGATATTTGGACGCTTTGAAAAGATGAAAGATGAAAACGGAAAACGGAAAACAGAAAACGGAAAATAAAGCGCAGACCTAAAAGTCAGTTCGGTTCCGCTTTCATCTTTCCGCTTTCAGCTTTGATCACAGATCCCGCGTGCTCGCGGCGAATAATTCTTCGATCTTCGCCTTCTCCTGGGTCAGCCCCTGCTCGTGCGAGTAGTCGATAAGGCGTTCGAGCATCGGGCGGTTGGCGTTGATGCCGTAGGCGAACGGATCGTCGCCGATGATCTCTTTCGTCATCGCGAGATATTCCCGGCCGAAAAATAATGCCGACGGGATTCGTTCCTCGAGCTTCGCCGCCGCCAGCGCTTTGGCTTTGACGAAGCCGCTGTAAAGATTGAACGCGACCCAGGGGTATTTTCGGTAGACGTCGCCGCGGATGATGTACGTATGGTTGGCGGGAAGGAAGCCGTGTTTTTGAAAGAAACGTTTGGTCTCCGCCATCCGGTCGGGGAACAAGAGCTTCACTTTGCTCCAGTCGCCGCTGCCGGGAATGCGGCTCGAGCGGTCGACGACGCTGGCCGACCGCGTCCACGGCCCGACGACGGCCGCGGCGTCCAGCTCGCGCGCCAGCAGCATCGACGCGAGGCTCTTGTCCGGTGGGATGCGCTGCAAGGAGATTCCCGGCGGCGGCTTGAAGCCGGTCGCGCCGCCGTGGCTCAGCTCTTCGGTTCGCTCCATGAACCATTCGACTTTGTACTGCGACACGCCGAAATCGTGCTCGAGAACTCCTCGCGTCCAGAGGGCGGCGGTCTGCTGGTACTCGGCGACGCCGATGCGCTTGCCGGCGAGATCGCCGGGCTGTTTCACGCCGGAGTCCGCGTGATACGCGACTTCACAGTGAAACAGGCGGCGGCTCGGAAAAACGGGAATGGCGACCATGTCGAGGCCGCGCGAGCGGGCGATGAGATACGAAGACAGCGACATCTCGCCGACCTCGAATTCCTGAAACTTGAGCTGGCGCCAGAACGTCTCGCCCGGATGGGAATAGGTGGGGACGAGCTCGATCCCCTCCACTTCGACCGTGCCATCCATCAAAGGCTCGACGCGCTCGTTGTACGCGGAGACAAAACTGAGATTTAATTTCGGCATGGGATGATGTGTACTACTCTCCGGGCTTGACGGTCAACCCGGCTTTCACTTATTTTCTTCTGGTGACGAACGCGTTTCGCGATTTCGAGCATGCCGGCTGGGAGACCGTCGTTGCCGAGTATGACAGCTCGTTCGGGAATCTTACGATCCAGGCGATCGAACCGCTGCTCGACAGCGTCGGCGCCGGTCCCGGCATGCGCGTGCTCGACGTGGCCAGCGGTCCGGGGTACGTCGCCGCCGCCGCGGCGAAACGGGGCGCCTTCGCTGCCGGCGTCGATTTCTCCGCGCCCATGGTGGCCGAAGCGAAAAGGCGGCATGCGCCGATTGACTTTCGTGAAGGCGACGCGGAGGCGCTGCCTTTTCCCGATCGTAGCTTCGACGCGGTTGTGATGAATTTCGGTATACTGCATCTGGCCCGGCCGGATCAGGCGATGAGCGAGGCGCACCGGGTGCTGCGGGCCGGAGGCCGATTCGGTTTAACGGCGTGGGCCAAGCCGGTGGAAACTGCGGGTTTCGGCATCACGCTCGGCGCGATTCAGGCGCACGGCGATTTGAATTTGCCTTTGCCCGAAGGGCCGCCGTTTTTTCGCTTCAGCGATCCGGAGGAGTGCGCGCGCTCCCTGCTGCAAGCCGGCTTCGTGGATCCCCAGTCGAAGAAAGTCCGGCAGACCTGGCGGCTTCCATCGGCCGACGCGCTGTTCGAAATCATGCAGAAAGCTACGGTTCGAACCGCGGGTCTGCTGCGCGGTCAAACGGCTCAGGCGCTCAACAGCATCCGGGTGATGATGGCCAATGCGTCGCGCCTTTACGAAAAAAATGGCGTCATCGAGCTCCCCATGCCGGCCATTCTTGCGTCCGGTTTGAGACCGGCAAGTTGACTCAGAGGAGGTCAGATGAAACGAACGATTTTGCTTCTCGGGTTTCTAGCCGTTGCGGCGCGCTTAGGTTCCGCTTCAACCTGGGCCCAGAGCTACACGCCCAGTAAACCGATCGAGCTTGTCGTTCACAGCGCGCCCGGCGGCGGCTCCGACGTCTTCGCGCGGGCGGTCGTCGAAATGGTGCAGAAGGAAAAACTCCTGAACCAGCCGATTCAAGTCGTCAACAAAACCGCCGGCGCCGGTTTGGAGGCGATGGCCTACCTGGTGGACAAGAAGGGTAACGACCACATGATCGCCGTCTTCACCAACACCTGGGTGGCCACGCCGCTCACGAGCAAAGAGGCCAAATACAGCGTCAAAGATCTGACCCCCGTCGTGCGGCTGGTTCTGGAGCCTACGATTGCCGTCGTCAGGGCGGACTCCCCCTACAGGAACATGAGCGACTTCGTCGAGGCGGCGAAGAAAAATCCCGGCGGCCTCAAGCAAGCCGGTGGGTCGGCGACCGCCATCGAGAGCCTGACCGGTCTGTTGGTCCAGAGCGCCACCGGGGCCAAATGGGAGTTCATCTCCACCCCGGCGGTCAAAGACAGAATCGCCAATCTTTTGGCGGGAAACGTGCAGATCATCATCCCGCAGCCGCAGGACGTAAACGAGCATATCGCGGCCGGACGAGTGCGACCCATCGCGGCTTTCACGGAAAAACGTCTCGCGGTTTTGCCCGACGTTCCGACGATCAAGGAGCAGGGGATCAATATGCCGATCATCGCCAACGCGCGGGGCGTCCTCGCTCCTCCGGGCGTAGCGAAGGAGGTCGTCGCTTATTGGGAGAATTTCTTTTCCGCTTTGGTCAAAACACCAAGCTGGAAGAGGTACTTGGAGGAGAATCAAGTAGAAGACGTGTTCCTCAAAGGCGGCGATCTGGCTCCGTTTTTCGACGAACAGATTCAACTCATGCGTTCCGTTCTTAAGCAAGCCGGGGTCAAGGTCGAGCGCTAGCCACCGGCTCAAACGGTCCGGGCTTACGGCTATAGCCGCACGCCCGCCGCCGATTGAAACGACGCCACCGGGCCATTCACCCTCCCGGATTCTTTGAGGCCGCGCATCCTGTCCTCTCGCTCCCTGTTATAGTTTTGCCGGCCCCTGCCGATTTTCTGGCGCCTCGCCCGCGAAGCTGAGCCTCGCAGAAACCTCATCAGCTTCGGACTCCCATCGATAGCGAACCCTCCGCGCCTTGCCGGAGTCTAAGCACGCCTCCGAGTCGTCATGAAGAGACCCGGCGCCGGTTCGTCAATAATAATGTGAGACAGAAAATGGTTCGCGCGATTATCGTATGTGCCACGTTACGGCATTCTGCACTGAGGGAGAAGCAAAAAGTTTTCGGTCTCACGTGTTCTGGTGATTGGCACATTCATTGCTGCGTCACCAAGCAGGATTAGATGAAGGTCGGAGGATGAGATGATTCACACAGTGCTTTTGCTGGGCTCCCTGTTGGTTTTACTCGCGTGGCTGCGGGCCATCGAGGCCCCCAAGCGCACGGAAGCGGAAGCCGGCAGCCACCCGCGTACCTGACCCGACTCCCAGGGAAGGATGGATAGGGCAATGGTTTACGTCGTCAAGTTTCGGCCGAAAAGCAACCGAGAAAACTCCCAGGCCAAAGTTGCCCGGACCCTGTTTGCCGAATCGGCCGCCAAGCCAAGCGTCGAAAAGGCGGCCGAGCTGCTCACCACTGTCACCGGAGGGGATTTTTTAAAGGAAACGATCGAGATCCGTGAGCTGCGGGATTTCGATCCGATCGAGGTCAAAGGCCAGGGCGGCACGGTCTTCAATCTCTAACCGTCCGCGCCTTTGTAAGCCGCTTCCCGATCCTACCGTTTTCCCATCACTTTTTCTTCTCCCGAGCCCCCTTAGCGCTTACGACCCGCGCCAGTTGCTCTGTGCGGCAAAGCAACCCGTTTGGCAATCTCCTCACAAACGAGGTAAGAGTAGGGCGAATTTTTGCCCGACAGGAGAAGTCATGGCCCGGATACCGCTCATCGAAAACAAAGAACAATTGCCGCCGGAGCATCACATAACTTACGACGCCATCGCTCAGAGCAGAGGGGTCGTGCGCGGCCCGTTTGCGGTGCTGCTGCATAGCCCCGATCTCGCCGGCCGCACCGCCCATCTGGGCGGCTACATCCGCTTCGAATCCAAACTGGATCCCCGGATCGTCGAGCTGGCGGCGCTCGCTAGCGCGCGGGAGCTCGACTGCAAGCACGAGTGGGCGGCGCACGTGGCGCAGGCGGCTAAAGCCGGCGTCAGCCGGGAAACGATGCGCGCGCTGCAGCAGCGCAAAACGCCGGAAAATTTCTCTTTCGAGGATGCCCAGATCGTGAGCTGCGCGCAGGAGCTGCTGCGCACGCACCGCTTGAGCGAGGCGACGTTTCAGGCGTTGTACGCCCGGCTGGGCGAGCAAGGCCTGGTCGAGCTGACCGCGACGATCGGCTACTACGCGATGCTGGCGTGCACCTTGAACGCGTTCGACGTGGCTTCTGTCGAGCCGCCTGAGGATCTCAAGATCTGATACATGAGCGCAAGAATTTATCTCTTCGCGATCGCTCTATTCCTCGCGTTCAAGCCGATTGAAAGCCGCGGTGAGAAGATCCGCAGCGCGATCCCTTCGGCGTCGATTCATTATCTCTCGCTCTACGTCGCCGAGGAAAAAGGCTTCTTCAAGGAAGAGGATCTCGAAAACGAAACGCTCTCTATCGGCGGCCCCTCCGGCATCGCCGCGCTGCTCAGCGGCAATATCGATTTCAGCGGCGCCGGCGGCAGCGGCATGCGCGCGGTCGTGACCGCCGGCGCGCCGCTCAAAGTCATCATGTTCCAGACCGAGCGCGTCACGTGGTACGTCGTGACGGCCGCCGGCATAGCCAAAATAGCCGATCTCAAAGGCAAGCGCGTCGGCGTGAACGCGCTGAGAGATTCTTCCGACGCGCTGCTGACGCGCTATCTCGAGAGCCACGGACTGGGCGCGGAAGAGTTCACGCGCGTCGTCTTGGGAACCAATCCGGGCACGATCATCGCGGCGCTCAAGTCGGGCGCCGTGGAAGCCGCGACCCTCGATCCGGCGAACATCGTGCGCGCCGAGCGAGAAGGGATTCGCACCCTGGCGTTTCTCGGCGACATGTTTCCGTATCCCTTCCAGGGATTCGCCGTGACGGAGAAAAAGATCGGCGAAAATCCCGCTCAGATAAAGCGCTGGCTGCGGGCCGTGATTCGCGCGCTGATTTTCATCCGGGAAAATGTCGATGGGGCGACCGACGTGGCGCTGAAACGGCTCAAGTTCGGCGGCGCGGCGCGGTCGCTCGTGGCCGACGGCGTCCGGCGCTACAACCGCGCGCTGCCCGAGGGCGTGCCGGGTCTGCCCTCCGGCGAAGCTCTAAAAAACGTCATCGACTACGACGTCAAGATTCCCCTCAAGCTGAAAGAAGATATCCCCGTGGAAAAGCTCATGAACCTCAAGTTCGTCGAGGAGGTTCGGCGGGAGTTGGAAGGAAAAAAAGGTCGCTGAGCGCAATTTGGTCGAGTAAACCATTTTGCCTCCCGTTCGTCTAATATACGCCAGAAAGGAGACGGGCAGATGGAAAACGCGAAACGGTTATTGGCCGGTGGTTTGCTGGCGCTGCTTTTGGCCTCGATCGGCGGCTGTGTCTATTACGTCCGTGGACCGTACCCCCTCATTACTATTCATCGTCCGAGCGAGTACCGCGATTGCCGCTATTCCCGGGATTGTTAATTTTAAAAAGCCGTTCTTGATTTTCAAAGGCCCGAGTCGTGATGACTCGGGCCTTTTTATGTCCAAAATCACGTGGGTAAGCATACCCTTAACTATTTCGCCGCTTCATTCGTCTAATAGGGCAGAAAGGAGGTGGCGATATGGAAAAGGCGAAAAGGCTCTTGACCGCGGCCTTGATGGTGATAATTTTGGCTTCGCTTACGGGCTGCATCGTTTACGAGCGCCGCGGCGGTTACGGTTACAATCGCCCGTATGGCTCTGGGTATTACTATCGTGACCGTGATCGCGATCGCGACTGGGACCGCCGATAGCGGTTGATTTAGAAAACAAAAAAGGAAGGAAACATGGCGGCGAAAATCGTTTCGACGACATGCCGGAAGCGGCCGAAGAAGCGTTAAGCCGCTTGGCGCAAACAAGGGAGGATATTATGGGTTGGCGAACAACTCTTTTGACAGGATTAGCGGGGCTTCTGCTCATGGGCTTCGCCTCGGACGCCAGTGCCGCGGAGGGTCGCCGCGGCGGATGTCGTCGGGGCGACCGCCTCAGCATCCAGGATCTCGACGTGACCCCGGATCCGGTCGTCGAGGGCCAGCGTATCCGCGGTTGGAAAGTAAGAATCCGCTTGGATGCCGAGCGCGAGTGCGACACCGAGATCGAAATCCGCGAGGGCAACGAGCTCGCCGGCGGCCCGCGCCGTTACACGCTGCGTCCCGGCGTAAACGAGATCGATATGCCGGCGGTGGAACGCTACCGCTTCAGTCGCAAAGAACATTGTTTTGACGTCGCCGTGGATCTTGAAGGGACGCGGCGCCCGGTGGACGCGGCGCGGAAATTCTGCGCGCAGCAGCGGCCGTCCTGGACCCTGCGCGAGCCCGGCGATCGCGGCGGACCGCCGCCGTATCGCGAGAGATTCTAACCGCCTCAAGTCGGTTTTCTTCTGATCAGAAAAAGGCCCGGGTCATCGTGACCCGGGCCTTTTTTATTTTGCCGCTTGAAAAACCCGGCCGGGGTTTCTAGTATCGCGCATGCGCTTTTACATGAACGTCCTCACCACTTATTTTCCCGACCTCGATCCGCCCTACGACGTCTACTATGGGCAGATTCTCGAACAGATCGAGTTGGCCGAGGAGTTGGGGTGGGAGTGCTTCATGCTCAACGAGCACCACTTTCTCGGCTATGGCGGGCTGGTGCCGAATCCGGCGGTGCTGCTGGCGGCGGCCGCGGCGCGCACCGCGCGCATCCGCCTGGGCCCGTGCATCGCGATTCTCTCGCTGCGCCACCCGCTCGAGAGCGCCGAGGAATACGCGATGGTGGACGCGGTGTCGGGCGGGCGGCTCGAATTCGGCGTCGGCTCGGGCAACACCGAGCTCGATTATCGAGTCTTCGGCATCGCGCGCGAAGAAGGGCGGGAGCGGATGGAAGAAGCGCTCGCGGTGATTCTCAAATCGTGGTCGAACGAGTGCTTCAGCCACCGAGGAAAATTTTGGCGCTTCGAGGAGATTACGCTCTATCCGCGGCCGGTGCAGCAGCCGCACCCGCCGATCTGGGTGGCGGGCACCTCGCCGGAAAATTTAGCGTGGGCCGGGCGCAACGGCTATCACATCATGACCGTCGGCCACCCGCACCCGCCGGAAAAAGTCCGCGCCGGCGTCGAGGCGTGGAAGAAAGGTCTGATCGCGGGAGGACACGATCCTAAAAAGCATCACTGCCAATTTCATGTGCGGACCCACGTGAATGAAAGCGGCGCGAAGGCGCGCGAGATTGCCGGCGCGGCGATCACGCGCTACGACGCGATCTCGAGAATCGGCCGGAAGTCTTCGCTGGTGGAAACCGACCATTACGACTGGCAGGGGATGCTGGCGTCCGGGCGGAATCTCTACGGTAATCCCGCGGAATGCGTCGCGATCATTCACAACGCCATGCGCCACTATGAGTTCGACGTACTCACGACGACGTTCAACTTCGGCGGCGTCGCGCACCAGGAGATCAAGAAATCGATGCGTCTTTTCGCCCAAGAAGTCATGCCGGCTTTCGCTGAAACAAGCTTTAAGCAAGAGGGGTGAGAGGAGGGCGCGCGCCGTGCGCACGGTTCACGGTTTCCCTTTGAGCCCCAGATCGCGCTGCGCTTCGCGTAAGATTGTAAAGTCGGCCACCTCCGCGGGGGAGATATCGCGGGCGATCTTGGCCGCCTTCGTTGCCTGGTCGATGACCTGCTTCATGCCGTCATCGGGAACGCTGCCGTCGAGATTGAACAGATTCCTGACACCGTCATAAGACAGATAAGCGAACTCTCGCTCGACTTTCCCCCACTCGACCAGGAGCTGGGCCGCGCCGTCCCGGTTGTCATAGATATAGCGGTTGGCTTTGAGCGTCGCGCGGATGACGCGCCGCGCCTCGTCGGCCCGCTCCTTGATTTTCTTGGTATGGGCGCCGAGCCCCAGATAGGGCACGTTGAAGAACTCCTGCGCCCTGGCCAACACGTTGTAGCCGAGCTTTTCCATTTGGGCGTCGGCCGGCGGAGAAGTGATGATCACATCCACGACCTTCGCCTTCAGCGCCGTGATGCGGGCTAGGTCCGAGCCCAGGGCGAGGACTTTGATTTCCTTTTCCGCATCGATGCCGAAGTGTTTGAAGATCGCGCGCGCGGCGATTTCCGGCGTCGCGCCATAGGAGCTCACGCCGAGCGTTTTTCCTCTCAGATCTTTCATCGATTTAAATTCTGGCCGGGCGATCAAAACGAGCGGCCATTTGGTCATGAAGCCGGCCACGATGCGCATCGGCAGCCCCGCGATGGCGCCGCCCACCACGGCGGCGAAGAGCTGCGAGTAATCGATGTCGCCGGTGGCCAACGCCGTGATCGATACGTTTGGATTCATCCGGATGATCTCGGCGTCGATGCCCTCGTCTTTAAAGAAGCCTTTTTTCTGCGCCGCGGCCGAGGTGAGATTGGGCATATTCGGGTTGGAGACAGCGATCCGAATTCGGTCCATCCCCCGGGCGGAGGAATGGCTCGCGAGAACGATCGCGACGCAAAGTGCCAGCCGGAACGGCATGGTTGAAGGCGGTTTATCGTTCCTGAAAGATCTCGTCGCCGCTGTAACGGCGAATCGTATCGACCCTGACCAGCACGCCGTAGCCTTTGCGGTCCGGGTCTTTGTCCAGCTCGTCTTTGATCGTGCGCTCCATGATCTTCCGACGCATCTCGCCTTCCGTGAAGATCGTGGCCCGGCCATAAAAGCGCCACCCGACGCGGCTCGCCGAGTCGAAGTAAATCATGCAGACGTGAGAATTTTCCTCGATGTTGCGCGTGCTCAAACCGCGCGAGCGGTCCCAGAACGCCAAATGCTCGTCGTCCCAGACGTAGGTACTGCCGCGAAAGCTCAAGTCGGGCGCGCCGCTTTTAGAGCTGGTCGCCCAGACGCACGGCTTTTTCTCGGCCAGAGCGTTGCCGATGCGCACTCTCATCTCGTCGGTCATTTTGATCATCGTTGCCGCCCTCCGTAAAGGCTTTGGGGCAACAACTAGTAGAAAGCAGGCTGCCCGTCAAGGCGCCGCCAGCGGGTGCGGTCACGAGAACACGATGGGGTGGAGTATTTTAAATTGAATCGGCCTGCTGCGGGAAATCATGCCGGCTTTCGCGGCGCCGGCGCGCATGTTCGATCAGGCCATCCGGCGCGAGGGCGTTATCTTCTGCCGCCAAAGGAGCGCCGGAAGTTCGGGCGCTGAAAGGCCTCCTGACTGGCCGCCGAGTCCTTCAACATCTTTGCCGTCTTGTTGCCCATGACGTCCGCGACGTGGACGTCCATCATGTGATCGCGCGTGCTCTTGATCTTCTGCCGGAGCGCGTTCTTGCGCACGACATCCCTGGCGGCGGCAATGAGATCTTCGAGCGACAGCGAGACGGTCGCCTGCTTGCCGCGTAAAGAAAGCTGGAGGGTAAATCGCGGCCCTTCGACGCCGTCGATCGGCGTGTAATCGAGATTTTTGTCTATGCTGCGAACGATTCCTCTGAGAATAGCTTCGTTTTCTTTGAGCACTTCGCGTCCACTCATCGGGTCCTCCCTCGTTAGCGCGCACAAAAAACCCCCTAAGGCGATAGAAAGTCCCGCGGGGCTGGCGCAAAGCTGCCAACTTTCCAAAAGTCTTACGTGACCTTGACTGTATTGGATTATCGTCCAAAGTTCAATCCGTCGGTTGGCGTCTTATCATACCGTGACCGGCAGCGTGAGGGTTTTTATTTGTGAGCCGGGCCGAATTATGCAACAAGAGAGATAACATGAAAGTCGAGGCCGCGGTCATCGTCGAGCACCTGCTGGTCGCGCTTGCGGCCGGCGGTCTCATCGGTTTTGAGCGCAGTTTTCACGGCCGCCCCGCGGGTTTTCGCACCCACGCCCTCGTATGCGTCGCGTCGAGCGCGCTGATGCTCGTGACGGTCTATCAGGAGCAGTGGTTTCCCGCCGCGGCCGGCAGAGCCGTCAATATCGATCCGACGCGCATGGCGCAAGGCATCATGACCGGCATCGGTTTTCTCGGCGCCGGCGTGATCTTCAAAGAAGGCTTGACCGTGCGCGGGCTCACTACGGCGGCTTCGATCTGGATCACGGCGGCGATCGGTATTCTCTCCGGCATCGGCTTTTACTTTCCCCTGGCGGTTACGACCGTCGTTACTTTGGGTACACTGTCCGTGTTCCGGTTGATCGAGGCGAAGATGCCGGTTCACTTTTACGCCCAACTGGAGGTAAAGTTCCCTGCGGGTGCCGTCATGCCGGAAGGAGAACTCCGCCGCTTCGTCGAGGGCTACGGTTTCACGCTCGCGAACCTGAGCTATCATTACAGCGGCGAGGAACGGTTTTTCGAATACGGGATGGTGATCCGTACGCGCGAGCGCGCCAATGCGCAGCGCCTGGCGGAAGCGCTGCGCAATTCGACCGTGCAAGCGTTCCGGATGGCGCCGATGGGCGACTAATGAGCTCGGAGGAGGCAGCTGGAAGCATGAACATTGACATTCACTCGCATTTTTTTCCCGTCGAAGCGTTTCAGCGCGCCGGCAAATACCGCGACAAGGCGCCGCAGGTCGTCTTAAAAGACGGCCGTTGCACCGTGACCTCGGGCGGTGGCATGAGGAGAAATCTGGCAGCCGGCTCGTACGACGCCGCGGCGCGGATCAAAGACCTCGACCGGATGAAGATCGACGTGCAGGCGCTCTCGCCGTCGCCGATCATGTTGTTCTACTGGGACGAGCCGGCGACTGCCGGTTATTTTTCCCGCCTCCAGAACGAGGCGATCCAAGCGATCGCGCAAAAGCATTCCGACCGGTTCGTCGGCTTCGGCAGCGTGCCGCTGCAAAATATTTCTGAATCGATCGCCATCGCCGAAGAAGCGAAGCGGTTGGACCTCAAAGGGCTGGAGATCGGCACGGCCGTCGGCGATAAACAGCTCGACGATCCGGTTTTCGAGCCGTTCTACGACGCCGCGCAGTCGCTGGGTCTCTTGTTGTTCGTCCATCCGACCGAGGGCGGCATCGACACCGGCGATCCGTTGAACGCGGACCTCGGCAACGTCTTGCACTTTCCCTTCAGGACGACGTTGATGATCGAGCGGATGATTCTCAAGGGATTGTTCGAGAAGTACGGGAATTTGCGACTCTGTTTCTCGCACGGCGGCGGTCTGGTCGCGTACAATATCTGGCGGCTCGATCACGCCTATACGCAGAGAAAAGAGCTGCGCGAGCACATCGCGAAAAAGCCGTCCGAGTACCTCCAAAAAATTTACTTCGATACGATCTTGCACTCGGTCGCGGCGCTCGAATATCTTGTGCGCGTCGTCGGCGCCGATCGCGTGATCATGGGAACGGACTATCCGATGTCGATGGGCGACTTCGAGCCGGTGCAGCGGGTCGCGGAAATGAACATTTCCGACGCAGAGCGGCGCCGCATACTGGGCGAAAATGCCGTCGCGGTTTTAGGCCTGCGGCAGGGAGAGAAAACATGAAAGCGGAACGGAAGGAACACAGCGCCAAAGGCCCGCTCGTCTGGCTCGACATGGACCAGCGGGCGCTGGACGACGCTTACGATCAAGCCTGCTGGGCGCCGAATCGCGATGACATTCGCGAGCGGCGCCTCGCGGCGTGCGAGCGGGCCATTGGCAGGCTTGGCCCGCCGGAGCGCGTCGCGTACGGGCCGACCGAGATCGAGAAGATCGACATTTATAAAGCCAAGCGGCCGCGCGCGCCGATCATGATTTTCATTCACGGCGGCGCGTGGAAGAGCGGCGCGGCGAAAGAGTCCGCCTACATGGCGGAGATGTATCTCGCCGCCGGCGCGAATTTTGTCGTGCCGGATTTTGTCGCAGTGGAGGATGCCGGCGGCAGCTTGATGACGATGGCCGATCAGGTGCGCCGCGCGGTCGCCTGGGTCTACAAAAACGCCGCGCGCTTCGGCGCCGATGCGAATCGGCTCTACTTATCCGGCCATTCATCGGGCGGCCATCTCGGCGGCTGCGTCGTGACCACCGACTGGCAGAAAGACTTCGGCCTGCCGGCCGACATCGTCAAAGCCGCGTCGCTCCTGAGCGGCATGTACGATTTGAAAGCCGTGCGGCTTTCCAAGCGGAGCAAGTACGTGAAATTCGACGACGCGACCGAGGAGCAGCTCAGCGCCCAGCGCCACATCGACCGGATCAACATGCCGCTCATCATCGGCCACGGCTCGCTCGAATCGCCCGAGTTTCAGCGCCAATCGCGCGAGTTCGCCGCGGCGGTGAAAGCCGCCGGCAAGCCGGTGAATTTTTTCGTCGGCGAGGGTTACAACCATTTCGAGATGCAGGAGACGATGGGAAACCCGTTCGGCCTCGGCGGCCGCGCCGCGCTGGAGATGATGAAGCTCGTGCAGGCATGAGGGCGAGAGCCAAGCGGATTTTGGCAGACAATGAAAAAAATCTTATAAGGGGTTTGGGCAATGGCAACAAAAGTCACCACACGTTTCCGCGAGCTTTTGAAGGATCCCAAGCTCCTCGTCATGCCCGGCGGATTCAGCCCGCTGCACGCGCGCATGGCGGAAGCGCTGGGCTACGAAGCTTTCTTCATGGCCGGATCGCAGATCGCCGCGTATCTCTACGGCCTTCCCGACGTGGGCATCATCGGCATGGGCGAAATGGTCGAGGCCGGGCGGCGTCTCGCCGCGGGCTCGAGCATCGCGATCTTCGCCGATGCGGACACCGGCTACGGCAACGCGATGAACGTTTATCACACGGTGCAGCAGTACATCCGCGCCGGCGTCGCCGGACTCCACATCGAAGATCAGGAAGCGCCGAAAAAATCGGGCACGCAGGCCGGGCGGCGCCTGATCTCGATGGAAGAGGCGATCGGCAAGTACAAAGCCGCCGTGGCGGCGAAAAACGAGCTCGACCCGGACTTCGTCATCGTCGCGCGCTGCGATTCGATCGGCTCGGAGGGCGGGAGCTTCGAGAACGCGATCGAGCGCTCCGTCGCTTACGTCAAAGACGCGGGCGTGAACGCGATCTGGGTGAATACGTTGCGCTCGCGCGAGGAGATCAAGGAAGCGTGCAAGAGAATTCCCGCGCCGGTCATCGGGCCGTATTACGGACCGCCGCCTTCGCCGACCTTGGAAGAATTCCAAGCTCTCGGCGCCGCCGCGGTTCTATTTCCGAGTCTCACGACCGCGCATGGACTTCAAGCCACATGGGACCTTATGCACGACTTCAAAGAGCGCGGGCCGGCAGCAGTGGAGGAATGGAACGCGCGGGCGCAGAAGAGCCAATGGGGCGTCGTGCCGCGCGCGCAGGAGCCGCTGCTCGACACCAACAAGATCCGCAAGCTCGAAGAAGAATTCATTCCCGAGTCCCTCCAGCGCGACTACGAAAAAACCTTTGGACATAAAAAACACTGAGGCGGTGGGCCCGAGGCTCGAGATCAAACGGTCGGATGCAAAAGGTATTTTGTCTTTGCTTTTTAATCCTCGCGCCTATTGCCTCATGCCTCGCGCCTGCTTTTTTCTTCGTGAGTGACGCGATGGCCGCCGAGATCAAGGTGCTGAGCGCGGGCGCGCTCGAGCCCGGGGTGGCGAAGGCCATCGATCAATTCCGGCGCGAAACCGGCCACGATGTGAATGTCGCCTTCGCCACCGCGCCGGCGATCGTCAAACGTTTAGGCGGCGGCGAGACGGCGGACGTCGTGATCGCGCCGCCGGCGGCGCTCGACGAGCTGGGGAAAATCGGGCAACCTGTGTCAGGAGGCCGCGTCATGATCGGCCGAATCGGAATTGGCGTCGCGGTGCGCGACGGCGCGCCGGCGCCGAAGATCGCGACGGTCGATGAGTTCAAGCAGTCGCTGCTCAGCGCGGAATCTATCGTCTACAACCAGGCCTCGACGGGAATTTATATCGAGAGCCTGTTCGACCGGCTGGGAATCGCGGCGCAGTTGAGGCCCAAGACAACGCGCTACCCGGATTTCGCGGCGGTGCTCGAGCACGTCATCAAAGGCAAGGGCAAGGAAATCGCGCTCGGGGCGACCACGGTCATCATCGAGGGTCAAAGCAGGGAACTCAAATTCGCCGGACCGCTGCCGGCGGAGATTCAGAACTACACGAGCTACGCGGCGACGGTTACCGCCGACATCGCCGCGGCGCACGAGTTCGTTCGTTACCTCACGTCGCCCGCAGCCAAAGCCGCCCTCGCGTCGGCCGGCATCGAATAACTCGCGACGGCGTTCACTCCCGCCGCACCAGTCCCGCTTCCTCCTCCTCCAGCGCGTGTGTAAACGCGGTGTAGCCTTCAGGGATGAGGCGGATGACCTCGTCTTTTGCTGGATCCAGGTTGACGCCGATCGGATCGCCGTCCTTTTCGACCGCGCGCACCTGATCGCGCAATAGCTTGCGAAATAAAATGATGCCGCGGTCGGTTTCGCCGAGATGCTCCTTGGCGCGATCGGCGATCGGCCCCTGGGTTTCCCACGCCATGTGGTCCTGGCTGGGAAAATCTTCCAGATGAAACTCGCCCGCCTCGTTTCGGGTGCCGACAAACTCCGCCGG
>DASXRG010000088.1:0-8286 GCA_036506735.1 Binatia bacterium
TGCCTAATGCCTGTCAAAGGTGTCTTAGCGAAAGGAATCGTGGCATACTGCGTCACATGTTTTTATCACATCATACAATCGAGAAGTACATCGAGGAAGGCAAGATTTTAATTGAGCCTGACTTTGACAAGAAAAACATCCGCCCCGCCGGTATCCGTATCCATCTGGCCAAACATCTGCTTCTGCCCGAGCCTGATCAGGTTGTCAGTCTGACCGTGGCGCAGGAGCTCAAGTATAAGGAAATAGATCTGACGACGGAGGACTTTCTCTTGGAACCGGGGCAATTTGTTCTTGGAGCGAGTTATGAAGCGATACAAACTCCTCCAGACGTATTGGCCATTTTAGACGGGAGAAGCACGGTGGCTCGTCTCGGTCTTACCGTTCATATCACCGCTTCCGTGATCGACGGAACGTTCGAGACGCCGCACGTCGCGGTGTTGGAAATAAAAAACGTCGGGAACTTTAAAATCAGATTGAACTTCAAAGATCCGGTCGCCATGATGCTTTTTGCGGAGTTGAAGGATCCGGTAACGCAAAAAATACAGTCCCAATACGGCGGCGGTCAAAGCAAAGCGACGCCCCCGAATTTACGATTCAGAACCGGCGCTGATAAATAAGGAAACTTTCCACCCTCGTCTCCGGTGCTCCGAAATAACCTAAATTTCCCGTCCCCTGAATTCTTTAGCGCGGGACTCTGATGAGTCCCGGATATTCATTGAAGTGGCTATCTAAAGCGAAGGCACGCGAGACGCCGAGCCCTTCCATGACGGCGAAGCTCGTACAGTCAACGAAGCTGAACAAGTGATCTGAATAATCGCGAAAGATCTGCAGGGCCTTTTGAAGATCGGCTGGGGTAACATTCTGCATCGTTTCCGCTTTCAGCTTTCATTTTTGGTATTTCAGATTGACACGACAACGCCTTATCGGATACGCTCCGCCCCGATACGCGAGTCCGGGCAATGATTGACTTCGTATGGCACTGAATCTCGGCAAAGTAAAAGGCGCGCCCGTGGGTCGTAAGATACGATTCATGGAGACTGCGCAACAGCCTTCGGATTCCGGCAAGGTATCGACGGAAGGAGAGTTCATTTATGAACCCGCCGCCATCGAAGACATTGTCGACCCGATTGCCGGTCATCAGGACAGCGTCTATGGACTCTATCACGAGGTGGAAAAGCCTTTAAAAGCAGATGGTCAACAAGTCAGAGAGCAGCATACGATCGGCAATTATAATAAGATACCTTGGATTTCATACAACGGACAGAAATGGGTGCCTGCAAGCGAGCTCGAGCGCGCTCTGGACCGGGAGAGGCGCGCCGGCACGATAAGAATGCTCAAAGGAAGGCTGCCGGAAGAATTCATAAAACCTGAATTTAAAGCGATCACGGCGGCTCTGGGTGGAGAAGCGAGAAAATATGCTCAGGTGATTTCGAAGTATCTTACGACCTACTTTAAGAGGAGATAGAAACAATCATTCAATCATCCGCTTGCCGCGCCAACCTCTCCCCCCTCCCCAGCAGATTGTTAAGATATCCATGCCCGACCGCGTGAGCTTCCCTACAGTTGAATCTATTTGCCTAACACTTTTTTCAATCGTTCGATGATCTCTGCCCGCTGACCCATCATTTCTTTAGCCAAGGTTTCCATCTCCTCCCCCGATGTGTATTCAGCATCGAGCTTCTTGATTTTCACTTCTTCCAAGAATGCCGGATCTTTCAGTGTCTTCTGGAACGCGTCGCGCAATATTTTAACGTGTTCCGGACGCATACCGGGCGGACCCATGTATGGCCGCTGAAAGATTTCCGAGGCGGCGATCAACATCGCCGCTCGACGGCCGATTTCGGGAGTCTTGTGCTTTTCCATCAGCTCGTTGAGCGTCGGCACATCAGCCAGCCGGCCGTCTCTCTTCTCACCCAACTGGATGAGGACGCGCACGAAGTTGGTTTTGCGCCAGGTATGAAACGGCTCGCGGCCGAAAAACGCCGTCAGACTGAACGCGCGACACTGGACTTCGCCTCGCTCTACCGCCAGGTCGACCTCGTTGCCTCCTTTGTATCCCGTCACGATATTAAACTTGGCCCCGATCGTTTCCTCCAGCAGTCGGGGCACCATGTATCCCGTCGTCCCGGTTCCGGTGGCGCCGCATTTGGGCATCTCTTTGGCATTGCGCACATCGTCGATGGTCTTGAAGGGAGTGTCGGAGCGCATGTAAAGCAGGTCCGTCGTGCGCGACGCGTTGCCGAGCCAGCTGAACTTTGCCCAGTCGAATTTGATCTCGGGCCGGCCGATGAGTTGATCGATGTAAAGATTCGGATTGGGAGCGAGCAAAGTCAGACCGTCCGGTTTGGCGACGGTGTAGACGAAGTTCGCCGCCACGATGTGGCCCGCCCCGGTCATGTTCTGCACCAAAATACCGGGGTTTCCGGGAATGTGTTTGCCCATGTGCGCGGCGATCATGCGCGCGTAAATGTCGTACAGGTCGCCGGTTTGGCTGCCGGTAACAATGATGATGGTCTTACCTTGATAGTACGGCGACTGCCCCCAGGCGCGGGTTCCCAACGCAAATGAAATCAAAAGCAAAAAAAGCAACGCTCGCCGCATCTTCGACCCTCCGGCATGGGAATTAGCAAAAGTTTCGCTCATTAAAGCAACGGTTACGGCGGATTATTCATTTCCATGAAACACTTCGCCTGCCCGAATCGTCCATTTTGCCGCGATGCGTTGTCGGTGAATCAACTCTCCGCCGACGGAATCGCGCAGTTTTATCGGCCCGTCGACAATTCGAAGAACGGCGATGTCCGCTTCACGGCCGACTTCGAGGCTGCCGATGCGGTCTTGCAAGCCGGCGACGCGCGCCGCGTTCACGGTACAGCTAGCAACGATCCGTTCCAGGGTCAATCCCAGCGGTAGAAACTTGGTGAGCGTCGTCGGAAGATCGCCGACGATGCCGAAGCCGGGCTGTTTCAGCCGGCCATGCAAGTCCGAGCTGATGATATCCGGGAGCAATCCGTCGCCCATGGCGCGCCGCACCAGATCGAAATCGAAATGACCGCCGGCATGGCCGACGTCGAAGATGACCCCGCGCTCTTTGGCTTTACGAACCGAGGGAAGCAGCCTTCCGGATTCATCGATGATCGATGGTTTCTGCGGCGTGTAGCAATGCGTGATGATATCGCCCGAGCGCAAGGTGTCGGCGATTTCGTCCATGGAGATCGCCGTGTCGCCGACGTGAACCATGACCGGCGTGCCCGTCGCCGCGCCGGCTTTGATCGCCAGGCGCAATCCTTCGCGGCTGTTCTCGCCAATGGCTTTTTTGTGCAAGCGGACTTTGATGCCGATGCCGATGTCGCGGTTGTTGCCGACCGTTTCCGCCGCGCCGTCGGAATCTGCAAAGCCGATATGGAGCAACTCCCCCGGCCCGTCCAATACTCCATGTCGAGCTAAAGCCACGAAGCTCAGCATGCGAGTCTTTGATTGTTCGTAGACCAATTTTCTAAAGCCGAGAAAATTAGTCGGCCCGGCGGACCCGGCATCCATCGTCGTGGTCACGCCGGTCGCCAGACACAATGCGTCCAGATTACAGCCGTACGGGTTCACGCCCCAGTAACTATGCACGTGAAAGTCGATCAGACCCGGAGTCACGTAACAGCCGGCCGCGTCCAAAACTTTTTTGCCGTCGGGGCGCGGCAGATCGGTTTGAATGGCGCTCACGCGGCCGTTCGTGACGCCCACGTCCAGTTTTTCGTTGATGCCCGTCGCCGGATTGAGAACAGTTCCCCCGGCTAAAAGCAGATCGAACGTCATCGGCGGCTTCTGGAAGGCTTCCGTTCTTTGATCTTCTGTTCCAGCCGGCGATTAATCAGAGCGTTTCCGGGCCGGCGCTGATAAATGAGTCATCATTCACGAAGCAAACCGTTGACGTTGCCGCCGAAAACCGATCTTAGATCGGCGGACGGCCACGATCGACTTTTCAACGCGGCGACGGTTTCTTTTTCGCTGTTCGGCACATGGGGGACATCGGTGCCGAAGAGCAAAGCGCGCGCGCCAAACGTTGCATGGGCGCAATCCAGCGCGGGTCCGTGCGTGCACGCGGTGTCGAAATAACACCGGGCCAAATAAGCGCTGGGCGGGTGAGGACAATTCGAGAAACGCCGGTAGCCGCGATCCAAGCGGTCCATGATCATCGCCAATCCGCCTCCCAGGTGCGACCAGACGATGCGCGCGTCGGGGCACTCTTCGAGAACCCCGGCCAATGCCAGCCGCGCGGCGGCCAGCGCGGTCTCGCCCGGATATCCGACGGCGATAAAAGATCCGCCGTCGTTGGCCGGCCCGTCGCAGGGAAAGGTGGGATGCACGAGGACCATGAGCTTCTGCCGGCTCATCTCGCGCCAGAACTCGCGCAGCTCCGGCGCATGGAGCTCGAGGTCGCCGAAATGGGTTGCGATGCCGACGCCGGCGGCGCCCATGCCGAGCATACGATCGAGCTCGCGAATCATTTCGACGCGGTCGGCGCAGGGCAGGACGGCGACAAAACGAAACCGAGTGGGATGCTGGCGGCAGGCCGCGGCGAGCCCGTCGTTGACGAAGCGCGCCGCGGCGGCCGCGCCGGAGCCGGCCCAGCCGATATTCAGCGCGCCCACCGAAAGAACGGCCGTGTCGATGCCCGCTTGGTCCATCGACGCGAGCCGCTTGCCCAAATCGTCCTGGTCCTTGGGCAGCGACATCACGTGGCTGCCGCGATAATGCAGCGACAGTCCGCGCGGACCGGCGGTGAGCTTGAACTCGGAGCGGTCTTTGACGACTTCGGTGAAGCACCCCTCGGGATAGATATGAGCATGGACGTCGATGATTTCAGAGGATGGCATAATGTCCGGCGCCTCGAATTGGGGTATTTAAATATTCGGATCGCGATCACCGAAAGCGAGCCCCAAGTCCAGCAGAATGCGCGGACATCGTGGAGTTGACCTGGCCCGCGAAACTATTCGCCGGAGTTTGCCGCTCGCATCCCCTTCACTCCCTCTAGCAGAGGGGCAGAGAAAGTGTCAATATTTCGTGAGATCACACAGTTTGGCCCAAGTCATCGCCCGGAACTCAAGTCCGGCTTGGGGTAACTAACGGAACTCCCATCCGCAAACAACCCGCCGGTTTATCCCCGGCGCACAAGGAGAATACACATGAAGCAGAATTCACGCAAAGATTTGCAGAGGCGCAAGAGACAAAAGAAGCGCCTTGCTATGAAAAAGTACATGGCGGAGAAGAAATCAAAGGCGGGGGTAGGTTGAAAATCGAAGACCGGGAAGCATAGTTGCGCAATTGAGCAAACATGACAATGAAGCATTTCGACGGAGCGGCCTGGAGCGCCAACGCGCCCAGGCCGTTTTTTTGCGGGAAGAAAGCCGACCTGTTACGACCAGAACGATTTGGAAGGAGGGAGCGCCCCTGTTTTGAGAATTCTCAAAAGGTGAAAAGGCGCGCTGGCGCCGGTTGATTCAGCTAGTCCGACTGCTTCAGCTCCTGCAATGCGCGCAGCGCGTCGGCCGCGGGCACCGCTTCCATTTGAAATTCGCCTTTGCGATCCGCGAGGGCAACGAGCCCGCCGGCGGCCCCCAGGAGAGGATAGAGCATCCGCACGGAGCGGTGCGACACGCGGACGTAATAAGTTTCACCGGCGCCGACGGTCATGCGCACGACAAATTCACCGACCGGTACGTAGCGCACCCAGGCCGATAGCTCGCGATCTCCGGGCGCAATGTCGGCCGCGATGAACCCGTAGTGATCCACCGCCCCGACGATCGCGCCGTCGATCGCGACGGTGGCGGCGCGAAAGTTCGCGTCGGACTCGCGGTAAAAAACGATGCGCGCCCGATCGGCCGGCGCCGGCTTGGAAAACAGCGTGTCGGCGAACCTCGCCCCCGTCGCCGAACAGGCGGCGAGGAAGAGCGGCAGAGCGAGTATCGCGACGAAATTTTTCATTTGGTAAAGCGAGGAAAGTCTTAATTTATATTTTTTTCTCGCCCGCGCAAAACGCTGGACCTGGTAGCTGTCAAGCTTTCATCCGAGAGACATTTGCTACCCTTATCCGATTAACGTCTTGAACGCAGCGCCGCGGTTGAACTGTTTGAACGATTTGAACTACTATTTCCGCCTATTGCCTAGTGCCTAACGCCTCTTGCCTGTTCCTGTTGCTGGTACTAGATTCGCAATTGAATCCATCAACCTAACGAGGAGACGAGAATGGAAATCGCTCTTTACTACGCCCTCAACACCTGCGCGCTCGCGCCCTATATCACCTTGACCGAAGCGCGCGCCGACTTCGAGGTCCGGCCGCTCGATTACCGCAAGCGGGAGCATTTCTCGCCCGAGTACCTGAAAATCAACCCGAAGCACAAGGTGCCTGCGTTAGTGGTCGACGGCAAGATATTGACCGAGAACGTCGCCATCCATCAATGGGTCCATCGGACCTTCCCCGACGCGAAGATCCTGCCCACCGAACCGTGGGACGAGCTGAAGGCGGTCTCGCTACTCGCCTGGTGCGCCAGCGGCATCCACCCCTACCTGACCCGAATCAACAATCCGGGGAAGGTCACCGAGGCACCGGGTGCGGCCGAGAGCGTGATCAAGTTCGCGACCGACACTCTGTTCGAGACCTTCCGCATCGCCGACGATATGCTGGCCGGGCGTGAGTACTTCTTCGACCATTTCACCGCCCCCGACGCCCATTTCTTCTGGTGTTGCCGCCGCGCCACCCAGTTGGAGGTGGACCTTTCAGGCTTCCCCAACGTCGCGGCGCATTTCAAGCGCATGCAGGAGCGCCCGAGCTTCAAGAAGCTGCTTGGATTGGAGAAAGAAATGCAGGAAAGATTTGCCAACACGGCCTAGGCAACTACAGTTTCGTGTTTTCGCAATTTCAAAAACACGGAAACATGCTCACGGGTCTCGTTTCGACATTGCGGGAATTCCCGAAACGTGGAAGGTTCGCGTCCCGTTTTTTCTCGCTATTTAGATTCACCCTTTAGAGCCAGCTCAATGATATGTTTGCCTGCCTCTTTGACTAGAACTTCAGTGGCGGTATCTTCACCGCCCATTGTTGTAAATGCGCCGTAGTTGAGCTCGAAGCCGATCTCCGCGCCGGTAAATCGCTCCTGCCCTTCCATCTTCGCCAGGGTTTGCCCCGCTTGATTCGTATATTCCGCAGTGTATAGCAACGATCCCCGGCCGGCGCCGAATCCGACCGTCAATCTAAGGGCGGCATTGCCTGGACTGAACGCCGTCACAGCAACGTTGAGGTAGAGTTTTTTGTCCGTCTCTTTTTCGAGATCGAACCCGGCAATAATGAGCTGGCCCTTGATCTCGCGCGTCAATCGATCCAAAACCTTGGGCTCGATGTTGCTCCCTGTCACCTTAACGAAGACACTGTCGCCGACAAGTTTCAGATTAGTGGCGGGCGATGTCGAGATGTTCTGGGTTGAGCAAGCGGACAAGAGGGTGGCGAAAAAGATAACGAATAGTAGCTTAGGCATATTTAGATCCCTCCAGCTCATCTCGTCCCCTTTCCTTGCCCCGCATTTCTCCCGCGGATCATCACCGCGGAAACGCGAGGAGGCGCTGCGGAGTGAGGACACGGTTTCAGCGTTTGCAAACCAATTCAGTCGATAATCGGTCGACCCGGTCAGCCTCCTTCGGCTTCCAACCATCGGCATAAAGCATTACGTTGACGTTGCCGGTCGACAAGAACTCTCCACAAGCCACGGAGTAGTTAACAATCTGCGCAGGGCCGCCGCCGTGCATGCCGCTGCAATAGGTCATATGGTAGATCGTCCAGCCGTTTTCGGTTCTGATGCTGTCGAAGTCGACGCACAAATGGTCGAATCTCGGGTCCTTCAGCGGCACCCAATTCGCGGCCGCAGCCGCCGATACGAAGACAAGCAAAAAGGCGCCGACGATTCCGATCGCGTATGATCGCCAGTTTACTGTCTTGCTTGTCATGTGTGCTCCCTCCAATCCCGATTAGAGATGTGTGATTACAAGACCCCTTCCTGCCCTGCTTGGGAATTCCTGAAGTAGTGTATCTCGTCTTTCAGCTCGTCGGCAGGCTTCTTCATGTTGGCGTCAATCTCAAAAAGACTCCCGACCCCTGATACAAGGCGCGACCCGAAAGGGCGTGAGTACTTCTTCAGGATGCGATCCGCAAGGAGGAAGCTACCGTTCCGAGTTTAACATCCAAAGTCCACAACGGGATGGGCGTCAATAGAGCCGACGCGATCAGATGAGCGTCAACCCAGCCGA
>DASXRG010000089.1:0-6239 GCA_036506735.1 Binatia bacterium
CGCCGAGAGCATGCCGAGAACGGTGCAGTACACGCAGAGCCGTGGGATCCAGCTCAATCCGAAGATGGCTCCTACGGCTCCAAAGAGCTTTACATCGCCGGCGCCGAGCCAGCCGAAGGCGAACGGAACCAATAAAAGCGCCATTCCTGCTCCCAATCCCAACAAACTATTGAGGAGCTGAGGCGTGCCTGTCCAACCGTTGAGCAGAACCCCGCCCAGCATTCCGGCAAGATTCAACCAGTTGGGAATTCGCCTCTGCGCTACATCGAAGCCCATAGACGACCCCGTAAAGAGCACCAGAAAAAGATTGAAAATCGCGCTTTCGCTAAGCCAAAGTTGCATTGCCATCCATTCCGAGAGAAATCGGATTCTCTCTTGCGCTACATTGAATCTCGCGCATGTCGCGCGCCGCCAACCAAGCCCGCACCCATCGTGCGGACGAGCGCACCTCGCCCCTCTACGAAGAGAGGCGAGGTGCATATGGCAAACATTGCTTATGGGCAGGAGCCGGATGTACAGTTGCCCACCGCGCCAGACACGGCTGTGAAAATCGCGGTGATCGCGGGGCCAATCCCGGTTGCGGTGACAGCGACCCACACGCCGAGGACGATCAGGCCGAGAATCAAAGCGTACTCGGTCATGCCCTGGGCTTTCTCTTCAACAAACAATTTCTTAAGAAACTGCATCTGTTTTCACCTCCTTCCGGAAAGGAATTTGCGTTGCGTAGTTCAAGATAAATTTCGCTTGGTTGGGAGATGGGCAGAGCAGATTTTGTGCCAGGATAAAATGCGTCGGTTTCCCAGGAACTTAGGACGGAGACGACCGACCGGTCACCCGGGATTTCCGCCAGTCCTGACACGGGCTATGACAGAACTGACATACTATAAGGCGGGTCGTTGCGCCGGCAGCCCGCCGAAAATTCCAGAAGAATTCGGACGCAATCGGGGGTCGAGAAAATTTATTCGGCATATCGTAGTGTTACTTCAGCGATTCGTTTCGTCTCTGGGCACCGGCGCGACCTGGGTGCTCGCTGGCCTACGTTTTGCGTTCTCTCGAGATGATCCCCAGGAGGATAACCCTGAATGTGTGCCCGCAGTCATTGCTGAGCTTGGAAAAGGATGTGCCGTGCGTAATCGCAATCCGATCCTGATCCCGTTGTTTCTGCTCGCCACGATTTGCGCCCTGGTGCTCGCCTTGGCAAGCGGGGGTTCCAATGCCACGGGACTGGCGCTTCAGGGTTTCTTGAAGTCGGTCATCTGGTTGCCGCTGGCGAACTTGTTTGCGGTTCGGCCGGACGGCGCGGCGCGGTTTTGGCTTAGCGTGGATGAGAATAAGGGCGTTATTTTTTACGGCGCGCTGGGCTTCTTCGGCCTTTTTATGGCCGGCCTGGTCGTTCGTTCCGCTCTGAGATCGCCGGCCGATAAAATCGAGGCCTCGCTGCTCAAGGCGCTCATCCAGGAAAAAGAGAAAGCGGAGCACACGGCCAAAATCAAGTCCGAATTTCTCGCGCAAGTGTCCCACGAGCTGCGCACGCCGCTGGCGGTTATCATGGGTTACGTCGAGTGCTTGATCGACGGCCTTTACGGCGACATCGACGCCGAGCACAGGAATATTCTCAGCATGGTTTCCAAGCAATCGACCGAGCTCAAGAGCATGATCGATCAAATCTTGCTTTTCTCACGCCTCGAGGCCGGGAAACAGGAACTGCGCATCGAAACATTCCGCTTGGGCGAGATGGTCGATGAGCTGCGGCAAACGTACGACTTTCTGGCGCGCCAAAAAGGAATCGAAATGAGTTGGCCGTCGGTGGCGGAGATTCCGGAACTAAAGACCGACCCGGAAAGGGTGAAAGAGATTCTCAACAATCTGCTGCAGAACGCGCTCAAATATACCGAGCGCGGATCCATTTATCTGCGCATTCGCCACCGGCCGGACGCCGACTCGATGGCCTTCGAAGTTACCGATACCGGCATCGGGATTGCGCAGTTGTCTCTCGACACTATTTTCGACCCCTTCGTCCGCGCGCACAAGGAATCGGCCTACGAAGCGCCGAACGGCCTGGGCGGAATAGGCATGGGCCTGGCGATCGTAAAAAAAGACGTCGAACAGCTCAACGGGACGATCACGGTGGAAAGCCGGCTTCAATACGGCACCTCGTTCAAAGTTCTGCTGCCAAGAATCCTCGTCGAACCGCAAAAACAGCCGGCCAAGAGAGGTTCTGCAATTATCCAGCTATTGCTCGGCCATGGCGCGCGGGATCAATCGGATTCCGACGAGGATTCATCGGAGAGTTCAGCACGAGAGAATTCCGCGGCCGCTTCCGGCGGACGGAGAAACTAGAAAAACGGGTGGGAAGCCGCGGCCGGCGCGTCTCAATCGAGGCGGTCCGGGACGTAAACCTGACCATCCATCAGGAGGCGCGCGGTGCGCGCCAGCGCCGCCTTGGAGAGCTGCAAGGCGCCGCCGTTCTTTTCAGTCTCGATCTCGACCTGAATCGTGCCCGATGGATGGCCGATCCGCACAGCGGCGGGGTTCTCGGGTTGAACGTCGCGATAAATTTCGTTGACGATGGTTCCGTCGATTTTCGCCGCTGCGCCCAGACAGACGGCGCCGGTGACCGCGTAGGCCTTGTGCAGCTTCTGCAGCGCGGTCATGCGCGCGATAAGATCGACTTGAGCGGCCTCCACCTTGCCTTTCGGCGTCTGATAGCTCGTCGGCGGCGAGACGAGGGCGATCTTCGGGACGCCGGGACTCTTTTGCGTCGCATCTTCCCTTTTGGCTATCCCCATGATCTCCGCCACGACGGAGCGAATCTCCTCGCATTTCTTGAGCAGCGGATCGTTGCCGGCGATCTCTTCGAGCGTCGCGTTATCCTTCAGACCCAAATCCGCCGCGCGCACGAAGACAAATGGATTGGCGGCATCCACCATTGAGACCGTGAGTTTGCCCACCGTGGGGAATCGAATCTCCTCTTTGACCTTTCCGGTCGGCAGGAGCTTGCCGGTTACGGCGCCGCCGGAATCCAAAAAGTCGAGCAGGATTTTCGCGCCCGCGCCGGGAACGCCGTCGATACGGAAATCTCCTTCGCTCTGGAACTCGCCGTGGCGCACCGGGAATTCCGCCACGATGATTTTCTTGGTGTTGGTATTGTAGATGCGAATTTTGGTCACCGGCTCCTTGGGCTCGATCAGCCCGCGCAGCAGCGCGAACGGGCCGACTGCGGCGGAGGTGTTGCCGCAATTGCCGGTGTAGTCGATCACCGGAGAGGCGATGCCGACGTAGCCGAATGTGTAATTGATATCCGTTCCGGGCACCGTGGGAGGGCCGATGTAGGCGACCTTGCTGGTGAGCGGATCGGCGCCGCCCAGGCCGTCGATTTGCCTCAAGTCGGGACTGCCGAAAGCCCCGAGCACCAGATGATCTCTGTCTTTAGCATCGCGCGGCAGATCCTTTTCCAGGAAAAAGATCGGCTTGCTGGTGCCGCCGCGATAGATTGCGCAGGGAATCTTCATCGCTGTCTATCGTATAGCCAATTTTATCATGCGGCGCAATAAATTGCGCCCTACACGTCAGTCGGCTACTTGTTGATCAACACCTCGTCGACGCGATCGACTTCCTTGAGTCTGACCTTCACTTCGCCGGCCGCGTTCAGGCTGACCTTCTTGCCGACGTAGTTGGCGGCGATCGGCAGCTCGCGCCCGCCGCGGTCGATCAAGACGGCGAGATGAATCGCCTTGGGCCTGCCGAGGTCGATCAGGTGATCCACCGCCGCGCGCACGGTACGGCCGGTGTTCAAAACATCATCGACCAGGATGATGGTCTTGTTGGTGATGTCGAACGGAATCCGCGTGTTATCGACTTTGCCGCCGGGCAGGAGCGTGTTCAGGTCGTCCCGGTAGAGGGTGATGTCCATCTCGCCGAGCGGAATCTCCTTGCCGCTCAACTTTTTGATCGTCGCGCAGAGCCGCTTGGCAAGGTGAAGGCCGCGCGTGCGGATGCCGATGAAAACAAGCTGCCCGGAGTCCTGATGCTGTTTGAGAAGTTCCCGGCCGAAGCGCTCGAGCGCTTTTTTGATCTCGCGTCCGTTCAACACCCGGGAGCTCTTTTTCTCAGCTCTCTTCATGGGCTACCCGCACCATCGTCTCCAGCAAAATCTGCGCTCCCAGGCAGATCTCTTCAGGGTCGGTCCACTCCAGCGGGCTGTGGCTGATGCCTTTCTTGCTGGGCACGAAAATCATGCCGGCGCGGGTGATCTTGGCCATTTGCATCGCGTCGTGGCCGGCGCCCGAAGGCATGATCTCGTAGGGAATCTTTTTCTCTTCGCAGATCTTTTTTATCAGCGGAGGTAAGTCTTCGTCCAGCGGAACCGGTTCTTCCGAGCGGATCGGCAGGATCTCCACGCCGATGTTTCTCTTGGCGGCGATCTCCCGCGCGCGTTTTTTTACCAGGCGCGCGACCCGCGCTTTCGCCGAGGCCGAGATGCTGCGGATATCGATCGACAGCTCAGCTCTGCCGGGAATCGCATTGATCACGCCGGGCTCGATTTTCAGCGCGCCGACGGTGCCGACCACTCGTCCCTTCTCCACGGTGGAATGTTTTCTTGCGACCGCCTCGATATAGGCGATGAGGTGCGCCGCGGCGACCAGGGCGTCTTTGCGCATTTCCATCGGCGTCGTGCCGGAGTGGTCCGCCTGTCCGGCGAAGATCGCTCGGAGCCGCGTCGGCGCCGCGATGGCGGTGACGATGCCGATCTTCTTATTTTTCGCCTCGAGCACCGGCCCTTGCTCGATGTGCAGCTCGAGGTACGCCTTCACCGATTCAGGATCGCGCTTGAGCGAGGCGAGGTTGTCCCGATAAACGCCCATGCTGGCGAGCACGTCTTCGAGCTTCGTGCCGCGCGCGTCGACCGCGTTGGCCAAATCTTTCATGCGCACCTGGCCGGCGAGCAGACTGCTGCCGAGAGTCGAGAAGCCGAACCGGCTCGACTCCTCGCCGACGAAGCAGACGACCTCCATGGGGCAGGGTAGCCGAACCTTGTTTTCTTTGAGCGTGCGTACGGCTTCGAGCGCCCCGATCACGCCGACCGGCCCGTCGAACTTGCCGCCGTGCATGACGCTGTCGAGATGCGAGCCCGCGAGCACCGCCGCCTTGCCGTTGCCGCCGTTCAGCCGGCCGAAGATGTTGCCGATTCGATCGACGTGGACTTTGAGCCCGGCCTGCGTCATCAGGTGAATCAGAAGCTGCCTGCTTCTCAGCTCCTGAACCGAAAATACGAGGCGGGTGACCGATCCGTGGTCGCCCAGGCCGATCCGCGATATCGCGTTGAGATCGGCGAGCAGTCGCTCCTTATTAATAGCGACGGTTTCAGGAAGACGGATTTTTTCCTTCCGGCGGGGCAAACTCACGAGGGCTATTGTATCAGTTTCGAGGCCGGGTGAAAAATCGCTCATTGCCGGATATTTTCTTGGCAAAGGCGAGGGGGGTGTGTTATAGGCGATCTGTCTTCAGGAGGTCGTGTTCATGAACGAAATGGCCAACCGAATCGGCGAAATGCTTCTCGAAACGGAAGCGATCGCGTTCTACAAAGACCGACCGTTCGTGTTCGTCTCCGGGCGCATCTCGCCCGTCTACATCGACTGCCGGCGCTTGCTCTCTTTTCCCGAAGTGCGCGAGGAGATCATCACCGAGATGGCGAAAAAAGCCGAGACGGAGATCGGACTCGATGCGATCGACGTCGTCGCCGGCGGAGAGACCGCCGGCATACCTTACGCCGCTTTCGTGTCGCAGAAGCTCAAGAAGCCGATGATCTACATCCGTAAACAGCCCAAGGGTTACGGCGGTACCAGGCAGATCGAAGGCATTCTCGAAGCGAACCAGCGGGTTTTGCTGGTCGAAGATCTCATCACCGATGGCATGAGCAAGCTGCGCTTCAACATCGGTATCCGCGCCGCCGGTTCCAAGATCACCCAATGCCTCTGCGTTTTCGAGTATGGCTCGGACAGTCTCAACCTCCACGAGGGACAAAAGAGTCTGGCCGAGCACGGCATCGGGCTCCATACGCTCGCCAATTGGGACCATGTCCTCAACGCCGGCCGCAGCAAGAAATATTTCAGCGAGGATGCGAGCCGGCAAATTTTAGATTTCCTGAAAGACCCGGAAAACTGGGGACGAAAGATGGGATTTGTATGAAGATTGGACTGTTGAAGTAGTGGAGTAATAGTCGGCTTCTAACCACTACA